>CAZRNB010000045.1:0-21307 GCA_964601355.1 uncultured Pirellulales bacterium | reverse complement strand
ATTAACCTGCTGTCCTGAATAAGATGGATTGTCAGTGGATTTTTGTGGAACTTGCCCCGTTAGAAGCCCTTCGCCTTTCTGAAGGGACTCACACGAGGCTTCTAACGGGGCTTGCTTTTTTTCCGGCTCGCTGCGGCTGACCACGTCAGCACTTTTAATACTGCCGCTATGTTCAGGCTTTGATCGTGGTCTATACACAACATATAGCAAGATTACCTCTATCGCCACAATGCAGATAATGAGGATTTTCTGAATGCTTGAAAGACGCTTTTGCCAAAATCGATCTCCGATTCTCGTCGGTTCGGGCCTCAGGCCTCGATACTCGTTGGCTGATGAGGATTGCTTATCGAGCTGCCCGGAACATTGATTTCGGTCTGGAGCTAACTTTGAACCGTTTTGTTCCTGAGCAGTTTTTTGCTTTCTTTTGGCCATGGCTTCTTGCTGAATCCTCAAAACAGTCTTTCTACCCATTATTAAACAGACCTGTCATTAAGAACAGCAATATCAATGCCAGAGCAGAGTATTGAAAGCAACATGGACATAATATAAGGCTTTTCGCTAAAAATTTGGCTTGGCTGTTCAGAATTAAATATTTTAATTAAAAATAACGTCAGGTTTCTATACGAGCCGATAGGTTTTTTGACACCGTAAAACCGGAATCCTCGATACTAAATACTCGTGGAGAATTGAGTCAGACGAGACTGAAGGTTCAAAAAATCAGGATTCAATGCTATGGTGTATAGCTTTATGCAGAAACTACCACCTGATGTGCTGCACGTGATTCGAGCTGGTAATCTTGTCCTGCTCCGGCACGCTCCGCCGTGACGAGCAAGTCATCCACAACTCCTCCGCCAGCCCCCTGTTGGGGTGAATCCTTCCTGTCAATGTTGGATACCCCACCTGGTATCCTAATATTGTACTGTTTAACCTTTGCATAGAGGGTTGTTCTTGTTATACCAAGCAAAGCTGCGGCCTGTGTTTTTTGCCAGCCGGTCTCAGCTAATGCTCGGACAACAAGCTCACGTTCGGCCTTTGCCAGAGAAAAATCTTTGATATAAGACTGCCCCTGCTTTGGATTTCCACTAAGCGGTGCATCTCGCATAGATAAACTTGCCCCCGTTAAGGCAGGATTATCATAAACATGTCCGATTTCGTCGATGTTGGTTATGCTGTAATCTGTAGGATCTAATATAATGCTGCTAAGGCCTATTTTCTCTGTCGTTTCAAAAAGAATTGCCCTGTCGATAACATTTCGCAGCTCTCGGATGTTACCGGGCCAATCGTGCTTGGTAAGAGCTTCAAGGGAAAATTTCGTTAGGGATTGTATTTTTTTACTTTTCTCCGGGCAGATAGTCGATGTCTTAAGGAAGTATTCAGACAAAAGAGAAATATCTTCTCTTCGATCCGGTGACCTTAAAGAAGCAATAACTACAGGACAGATGTTCAGACGATAATAAAGATCCCATCGGAAACGATTGACTTTGGCTTCGATATATAGATTGCGGTTGCTTGATGCAATAATAGTAGCTCTGCAGGCGAAATCTTTAATACCTCCAACCTTACGGAACGTTCTTTCCTGAAGGACTCGAAGCAATTTAGCCTGCAGGTCTAACGGCATTTCGCTTACTTCATCAAGAAAAATCGTTCCTGAACCGGCCACTTCCAGCAGCCCGGTTTTTTCCCTGTCGGCCCCGGTAAAGGACCCCTTTGCATGGCCGAAAAGCTCGCTCTCCAGCAGGTTCACCGTCAGAGCTGCACAATTTATAGCTACGAAAGGCTCATTAGGATGTCTTAATATATGTATCGCCTTTGCCGCCAGCTCTTTACCTGTACCTGTCTCTCCTACTATTAAAACCGGATTACATTGGCTGGCTGCGACAAGCTTGATCATCATAAGTGTCTTAACGAGCGCTTTACTTCGGCCAGCCATACCTATAGTGGCGGCGTATTGATCGATAAAGAAATCATTTGTTTTTTTTTCGGCAGCTCTAATTTCAAGTTTGTCTTTTATTCGATGTGCTATTTGCTTAAATAGCTCATAATGCTGCTTTGAGGGCAAATAGTCATAGACCCCCATTCGTATAAATTCTGCAGGTTTATTTGAGTCTTTTTCACCGCTGCCAATTACTACAATAGGTACGTTTTCTGAATTTTTATCGGTCGTGCTGAGGTATTTATGAATAAGAGGAAAATTAAAAGTGCCGTCAATAACAATTAAATCCGGGCCAACCGTTACAACAATATCAGAGGCTTCCGCAAAATCTTCGGCTACAAATATCTCGTGACCAACCTGCCGAGCTAATTGTTGAACTTCAGCATCCCTGCTTATTACAACAACTCTGCGGAGTAAGCTCATCTTATTGTAAAACCATTGGCTTTATCCCCCATTATCTTTTTTAACGATTATAAATACTGGATAAGTTCTACCTTCAAATATATATACGGATAAATCGTCAGATAACAAAGGACAACTTTAATTTTTTATGGGACGGGCCAATAATATCTAAAAAAAAATTGGATAAAAATCATATCGACACCAAGTGACACTTTTATTGGACGTTACAGTTTTAAACATAAACTTTTATAGGACGTCACAATGTCACTGTCTCTATCAGAAGTACGAATACAAGATTTCTTCTACAATAAAATAAAACGGCAGAAACTTCCTAAAAACGAGAAAATTTATCCTTTGAAAAAAATATCCGGCGGAGCACACATATTCAGTTTTATTAGCCTAAGATATGCTTCTGTAATGAATTACATAGAATACAGAGTTTGCTTATTTCGATGTGGCACAAAAATTGCTCTATTCAATTCAGCGTTTGCGCCGGCGTAACCTCGTCTTGGAGTTGTTCATTGTTATGAGCTCGTTGTTTTTCGATGAACATTGAACTATGAACTATGAACTACTAACGGAAATGGCAAAGCACAAATTAGCAAAGTAGCATCGGTTTTAGTTAGTTTAATAAGGAAAAAATTTATGGCCCTATTATCAACAACAGCCTTAGCAAGCGACATTCAACTGGATTACATGAAACTTTTGGTAACACAATTGCAGAATCAGGATCCTCTTGAGCCACTGGACAACAATGAAATGGCATCACAACTGACGCAATTTTCACAACTAAATCAGCTTGAGACAATGAACCAAAGCTTTGAAAGAGCGCTTACATTCGCTGAGCGAAACTATGCCGGTTCATTATTAGGCAAGGAAATTTCGTTCGCCGCAGAAACAAGGTCAGGTGCTATTGACATCCAAAACGGTATCGTTGATCAGGTTTACCACGACACTGATGGAGAAATCTGGCTGGTAATAGGAAACCAGACCGTCAGGCTGGAAGAAGTGCTATTGGTTAAAAAATGAAATTATATTAACATTTGCAGAATAGGGAGAAATAAAAATGAGTTCCGCATTAACATCAGGAGTTACAGGGCTGCAGGCCTATCAAAAAATGCTCGACGTTGCCGGTAACAATTTAGCTAATATCAACACCACTGCCTTTAAAACCAACAGGATAACCTTCTCGGAGCTGCTTAGCGAGACGATTAAAAAGGCGTCTCAACCGACCGCTAACGCCGGTGGCACCAATCCTCAACAGATGGGAAGCGGCGTCGGAATAAGCGGTATATCCCCAAACATGTCACAGGGCAATATCGAAAATACCGCCAATCCTCTTGACCTCGCGATAGAAGGACAAGGCTACTTTGTGCTTAATAACAGCCAACAAAACATTTATACTCGTGCGGGCGTGTTTGCTGTTGATGCAAAGTCCAATTTGGTGGACCCTGCCACCGGCTGTCTTGTGCAGCGTATCGGTCGGGAAGGAGAATCTGATGGTTTCCAGGCACCGGGTGACAGCAACGTTCACGTACCTTACGATGCCGCTATGCCGGCAAATCACACGTCACAGATAAAAGTTACCGGCAATTTAAGCGCTGATGCAGAGTTCACTGATGGGCCACAAACACAGCTAATTTGCTCAAATATAGCTTATACAACTAATGGTGGAACTGTGGCATCAACCGACACAAAGATTGGTCAGATCGATCAGTTCAGTGGTGGTTCAGGCACAAACGGGCAATTGGGAGACGACCAGTCAGGAATAATTACAATCGAAGGTTTCAATCCTGACGGCACTGAGCTCAGTAACAACTTAACGTTTGACATCGACGCCGAAAAAACTCTGGGAAACTTAATTACTCATTTGAATACGTTTGTTCTAACCGGCGCAACTGCCTCTTTGGTCAACGGTAAAATCCGTATAACCGATAATACAAGCGGTTTCAGCAAGACAGACCTTAGTCTGTCATATTCCGGTGATGGCTCACTGACCATGCCGGCTTATTTTGAAATATTGTCTGCAGGTGGAGAGGAGGTCAAAAACATCAATATTACAGTTTTTGACTCTCAAGGTGGCAAACATGTTTTAACCGGAGCTTTTGTTCGTACGGATACGCAAAACAAATGGGACATGGTACTAACCTCAATTACAGGAGACGTATATCAAATAACTCCTGATAATCGACGGATTGAAAATATAACTTTTAATGCCAGCGACGGCTCTTATATCGGCCTAAGCGGCTCGGATTCGCCACAATTCGTGATAACCTTTGCGCACGACACCGTACACCCGCAAACCATCGATCTATGGATGGGTTCGGCTGGACAAATGGACGGCATGACGCAGTTCAAAGGAAGCTCCACAGCAGTAGCGAGGGAACAGGATGGCTACGAAGCCGGAATACTTACCAACGTTTCTGTGAACAACGATGGCGTCCTTATTGGCGCATTTTCCAACGGCATCAAGAAAAACATCGCAACACTACAGATTGCTTTGTTCCAGAACACATCAGGTCTTGAAAGTATCGGCGGAGGATATTTCATTCCTTCCGCCAACTCAGGCGGCGCCGTTGCCACACAGGCCAAGACAGGTGGAGCCGGCTGTATCCATGGAGGAGCTTTGGAAAAATCCAACGCCGATGTAGCAACAGAATTTGTTAATCTAATTCAAGCCCAAAACGGCTTTCAGGCCAATGCAAGAACCATCAGGGTCGCAAACGACATCTTGCGGGAGCTGAGTAACCTTATCAGATAGCAGCATGAGATTCTCGATGCCGGATACTCGATACTCGACGAGCATCAAGCATCGAGCATCTAATATCAAAAAATGATATGACTATAGCTATTATAGAAAAGTTGAATACGATTCTTTTGCTTCTGACGCCGTCCCAACGTTTGAACGCCTTAAAGCATTTCGACAATAGCTCAATGATGGATGAGCGATGGTTCACCATAATTGGGATTGCCCTGCTGATCATATTAGTAATGCTGCTTTTATGGGTAAGCTATAAACGAAAGGCCGAGGAGCGAAAGATAGCCAAGTCCGCTTATAACAGATTTGTTGACTACGCTGAAAGAATAGGGCTAAGTGAGCATGAACGCCGGATTCTGTTCCAGGTTACAGAAAAATGCGGGCTAAAACAAAGCGACGCCATTTTCAGCATGGAAGATGCTTTCAACCATGGAGCTGCCAAACTGGCGGCGGAAAGCATCGCCACAAACCCAAAGACCGAAGACAATGAACAATTAAGGGCTGATCTGGCTCTGCTGCGTGAAAAGCTCGGCTTTCTTCCTCGCAGCTTTACCGGTTTAACAGCAAAATCAAGGAAGTTCGACAGCAGACAAATCCCCATAGGTAAAGAGCTTCATATAACACCATATAAAAATAATCAATCAGCCGGTATCGATTCCAACGTGATAAAAAACGACGATATAGAGCTTACTCTCAAATTGAAGACGCCTGTACAAACCAGCCCGGGTGAACGTTGGCGAGCACGTTTTAATTATAACGCATCGGTCCGGGAGTTTGACAGCTCCGTGGTGCGTTGTAATGGCGAAGAGCTGGTTTTGAATCACAGTGAAGATGTTCGGTTTATCAATCTTCGACGGTTTTTGCGAGTGCCGGTTAATAAGCAGGCCCTTGTCGCACGCTTTCCATTCGTAAAAGACCCCCACAACGAGCAAAACGACAACACAACAACTGAAATAAACTCCTGGGGCCCCCCACAATTCGTCCCCGCAACTGTCACCGAATTAGCCGTTGTTGGGTTGCGTTTAGATGCCCCTCTGGATGTAACGGTCGGTGAAAGACTCATAGTAATATTTAACCTGGATGAAGAAGAAAATAGACGTTCCACCTCTAAAAAAGCCGGTAAGACGACCAGGCCGAAGACCCGGAACGTACCGTACACAACTCCATCTGGATCAAAAATAATACAGGATATTGGTGAGGTTAAACGCACAAAAATCTCAGAAAATGGTCTATCAATTGCAGTTGAGCTGATTGGACTTAATGATTCAGATGTAAATGAATTAGTTCGTGCCACCAATTCAGCGTCGGCACAGGCAGTAACCTCAAAACCTGACAGCAAACAAGATGAAAATGAACAGGACTTAGCCGTTGGGCCGGCAAACCTTGACGGCCAGCAGGATACGGAAAAGGACGCTGTCGAACATGCAGCGGTTCATGGAGCCTAAAATGGCAGAGACCATCGCCCAGATAACCAGCAGCGCTAACGCTTTAATGCGGGAATTCGACATCATTACCCATAATGTAGCCAACGTAAGCACGACTGGATTCAAACGAATATGCAATACGTTTTCAAAATCCCTTAAGGCACAAGAGACACCAGCAAGCTCTACCCAGGATTCGAGCGGCAGCAGCTCAGACCTGAGCTCAGCAATTGATTTTTCACAAGGCAATATTGTTGAGACGGGTCGGCCGCTGGACTTTGCATTATATGGTAAGGGCTTCTTTGTGATTGAAACCCCCAAGGGACCGCTATACAGCCGCAATGGTACATTCCACATAAACCAAAACGGCCAGATTGTCAATTCCAATGGGATGACAGTAGCAGGCCAAAGCGGCCCTATCACAGTACCGAGCAACATAGGGATTTCAGAACTAAACGTATCGAATGACGGAACCATCAGCGCAGGTGGGATAAGTATAGGCAAATTTAAAATTGTCAATTTCAAAGAAAATGAGGACAAACTCACGCCGGCCGGTGCAAATTGCTACTGTACCTCAAACGGGTCAGAAAATATACAGCCGGCTGCGGCGGAAAATATAGTTATAAAACAGGGCTACCAGGAAGCCTCCAATGTCCAGCTTATAGATGAGCTGGTGGACATGATAATGGTGTGTCGGCTTTATGAAGCAAATATGAAACTCGCTTCAAGCCAGGGTGATACATCCAGCAGTATTATAGATGTAGCAATGGGCTAAAGTAAAGGTTCAGAGTCCATAGTTCGTTGTTCATCGATGAACAATGAACTCATAACAATGAACAAATAGGAGAAAAATTATGTTAAGAGCTTTTTCCACTGCTGCCACGGGCATGACGGCCCAGCAGATGATGGTGGATGTGATTGCAAATAATCTGGCAAATATTAACACAACAGGTTTCAAACGCAGCCAAATTGACTTTCAGGATTTGCTTTACATCAAGATGAGAGAATCCGGCACAGAAGTAGCTTCGGGTATAAATTCTCCCGTTGGTTTGGACGTGGGCAGCGGCGTTCGTGCTGCTGCCACTACAAAGGTTTTTACCGCCGGGGAGTTTGAGAACACAGGTCGAAAACTCGATATCGCCATTAGCGGCGACGGTTTTCTGCAGGTAACTTTGCCTAACGGCGACATCAGGTTCACTCGCGACGGCTCACTTCAAATAAACGCCAACGGGCAGCTGGTAACAACCAACGGATATTCCATAGAGCCGGCTATTACCGTTCCAACAAATGTTGTCTCCATCGATATCGGAAAGGATGGTGGAATCAATATCACCGACTCAGCAGGAACTACGTCGGTCGTAGGCACTATTCAGTTAGTCCGATTTCCAAATTCGTCAGGATTATCCAGTGAAGGAGATAACCTGCTGGCTCAAACCGAAGCAAGCGGCCCGCCCACGACAGGCACAGCCGGTGAAAATGGATTCGGATATATCCAGGCAGGTTTTCTGGAAAAATCCAATGTACAGATGATAACCGAGCTTGTCAATCTTATCACCGCTCAGCGCGCTTATGAGATTAACTCACGCGCGATAAGAGCCGGGGACGATATGCTTAGAACTGCAAATGATATGGTTCGTTGAGGCTTGTTATGAACGTTAAATTAATAAATATCATCATAGTCATTTGTTTGACGCTCGATGCTCAATGCCCGATGCTTTATGCTCAAAGCTCAACAAGTATCGAGTATCCGGCATCGAGTATCAAGATTTATCTGCCGAGAGAGGTTACAATCAATGACAGCTCCTTAAAGTTAGGCCGGGTCTGCGTAATTATGGGTGAGGAATCGCTTGCAGCTAAAGCCGGTGAAATCATCTTAGGCCATTTTTCAATGACTGGGCAGAAAATCATTGTGGATCGTTCAACCGTGCTGAGCAGATTGGCCAGCAATGGTATTTACTCCCGGCAGGTGTCATTATTAGGTGCGGAAGAAATAACGGTAAAGCAACAGCACAAGGTTATTAAAAGCAGTGAATTCGTCAAACTGGCCGATTCGTTCCTGAAAAAAAACCTGTCCCTCGACCAGGCTCGTGATGGGTCTGGCCGTTCCATTTGCCGGGCCGAGCCGGTGAGAATACCAAAAGATTTGTTACTGCCCGTAATGGATAAGGATGTGACACTTACGCCACGCATGGTCGAAAGCAATGTGGCAAATAGAGCAAAAGTCCGGATTTCCGTGCTGGTCACCGACCAGGTCGGGGACAGCAACGAGATAGGAGCCGCCGAAGTAACTTTCCGCCTGAAGTTTAACTGCCGCAGGGCCGTGACATCATCTGAAATACCTGCAGGAACAGTTATAAATCCTGAAAACATCAAGATAGAAGAAACCGTGTCGGATAATCCTGAGCCTGTGAGCTGGAGTCCACCTTATGGGCTTATCGCCAGACGCACACTGCCGGCAAATACAGTGATTCAGCAGGACATGGCAGGCCATACGAATCCATCAATTACTATTAAACGAAACGAAACCGTCGTCATTAGAATTGAAATGCCTGGACTTCTTATCACGGCACTTGGAACTGCGATGCAGCAAGGCCGTGCCGGTGAAAGCATAAAAGTCCGAAACACAGACTCGCAGCGAATAATTATGGCAAAAATCAATGAAGATGGAACCGTCGGACCGATAATTTAGAGAGCACAGAATTCTGTCTTCATTATTAAGGAAGAAACAATGAATAATAAAATATTATTGATGCTGATTTTACTCGCCTTCATAATCTTGCCGACTCCGTGGATGACGAACCTGCAGGCCGGCTCCATCTGGGCCAAGAGAGACAAGAATACCAGACAGCTATATGCCGACGACATCGCCCGCAATATAGGTGACGTTCTGACAATCAAGATTACCGAAGATAGTAAAGTCGATAACAAAGCAAAAAGAGATTTGAAAAAGGAAACCGATCGCTCAAGCACCTTCAATGGTGAGCTGAATATAGACCATGTCCTGCCGAGCATTCCCGGTTTTACCATGAGCGCTGCAACCAATAACGAGCTTTCAAGTAAAGCCGATTACACAGACGAGCGCAGCTTTGTCGATCGAGTCACCGTAGTAGTGATAGACGTCCTGCCGAATCATAATCTCGTCGTTATGGGGACTCGTCACCGTAACGTTGGAGGCGACATACAAACAATCGAAGTAAGCGGCATAGTCAGACCAAGCGATATCGCATTTGATAATACTGTTAAAAGCGAGCAGGTGGCAAACTTTCAAATTGTAAGCAAAAACGGCGGAGTCTCTGATACATATACCAAACCCGGCTGGCTCGGAAGCATATTCGATATCCTTTGGCCGTTCTAAAAATGTATCCGGGAAAATCAAATATGAGAATACAAAAACAAGGGATCAGAGGTCAGGGGTCAGAGATCAGTGATCGGAATTCAATATTCTGTCTTCTGTCTTCTGTCTTCTGTCTTCTGATTTTATCAGGAGCTGGCCGATGTGAGCGAATTAAGGACATTGTAGATATTCAAGGTATCCGCAGCAACCCACTTAGCGGCATTGGGCTGGTCATAGGTCTGGCTAACACCGGCGACAGCACACTGCCGTCGCGGCAAATGCTGACCAATATCTTGAGAGATGCCGGCATAATCCTTAGTCCTTCCGATCTGACCGGCGGAAATATCGCCGTGGTTATGGTTACAGCCGATCTAGGTCCCTTTGACCGCGAAGGCTCACGCATAGACGTCGATGCCTCTGCTATAGGAGATGCCAAGAGCCTTCAAGGTGGAATGCTGCTGCCGACGCCGCTGAAAGGTCTTGACGGTCAGGTCTATGCAATAGCCGGCGGTGGCGTCTCGATCGGCGGCTGGGCTGCATCAGGAGACAAGGCAACCATTACCAAGAACCACCAGACCGTCGGCCGAATCCCAAACGGCGCGATAGTGGAAAAGCAGGAATTAGCATCGTTTATTGAATACGCTGTTGGCCAGCGTTTTATCACGCTGAGCCTCAGAAACAGTGATTTCTCCACCGCCGAGCACATCAGCAAAGCTATTAATCAGATATATCCAAATTGTGCTCTGGCAGTTGATCCAGGCACTATCAAGGTTATAATTCCCGCTGAGATTAGACAGGCAGAGGAAACCAGCTTCATTGATAATATTACAAAACCGCAAGTATCGGTTGACATCTCTGCCGTGGTGGTTATCAATGAGCGTACCGGTACCATCGTAGTTGGTGAAAACGTCGGTATCTCAGCAGTGGCGATTTCCCAGGGCAGCTTAGTAGTTAAAGTCAAGGAAACGGCAACGGTTTCTCAGCCAACTGCGCCTTTTTCAGATGCCGGCACTACAGAAGTCATTCCTGAAACTATGGTGGACGTCGAGGAAAGAAATGCGCATCTGATTCCTGTCTCACGATCCGTGACCGTCTCAGAGCTGGCCAAAGCCCTCAACGCAATAGGAGTAACACCAAGAGACCTGATAGCAATATTTAATGCCTTAAAAAAGGCCGGCGCCCTCCAGGCCAAGCTGGAGATAATGTAGGAGCAATTTTAATGGACATAGCCAACCTGCTATTAACCGAGCCGGTGTTATCGCCAACGCCGCTCGAAATCGGTGGCACGGGCTTCCAGCCCGTGAAAATGAGCCACCAATCGAGTATCGAGAATCGAGAATCGAAGGAGCAAGCTGCCAAAGACTTTGAGTCGGTTTTACTCAATAAGCTGCTGGAAGAAATGAAAAACACCATTGGAGATTGGGGCTTTGACAAGGACGGAGCATCCCAACAGGTTCAGGGAATATTTTGGCTGAATATGGCCCGCGATATTGCGAATAAAGGCGGTTTAGGTTTGTGGAAAGATGTATATGAATTTTTAACCAAAGCCGAATCTGTAACGAGCGGAACAAAATAGAGTCATTTAGTGAGAATATATGAAAACAACGGAAGCTATAATGGAAGACAAAGCTGATGAGCTGCTTGCCATTTTAGATAAAGACATACAGCACATACAGAAGAGCCTGCTCAGGTTAAATAAAATCCGCAATCTGGTTATCACGCGAGATGACGCAGCCTTGGGTGAACTACTTCAAAATATCCGGACAGAGGCTGATAGTTATATCGCTATCGAGTCGCAACGCCGATCCATACGAATATCTTTGGCAAATGTGATCGGCTGTAGTGTAGAGCAAATGACTCTTTCGTCGTTGGAAACCATGCTGCCTGAAGAAAAAAAAGCCCAGGTAGAAGACAGAAAGACAAAGCTAAGGGAGCTGATTGTGGAGCTGCGAAAAGAACATTTACGCACAACGTTGTTTGTGTCGGACTGTGCAAGATTCACAAGGCAGCTTCTAAAATCTCTTTTCGACCTCGGCGGCAAAGAAATGGTTTTTTATAAACCAGGCGGTATAACCAGAAGTCGAACCAACACGAATCTTGTGAACATGAGGCTTTGAAAAAACAGAATTGTTCATTGTATATAGTTCATTGTTCATCGATGAGCTATGAACACCAAACAACAAACTAATGGTGCGGCGAAATGCAAAATTACTCCATAGCAATGAGCGGCCTCGACGCGGCGCAGAGGGCACTTGATGTTATTGGTAATAACATCGCCAATGCTGCTACCGAAGGCTATCATCGTCAGAGAATAGATTTAGCACCGTCCTATTCAACACAGACTGGTTCAGTCATGCTCGGAGGAGGCGTCGATATCGCTGAAGTTACAAGATTAATAGACAGCCTTTTAGAACAAGAGATTCTCTGGCAGCAATCATCATTAAAACAGATTTCACAAGAGCTGACCACGCTACAAACTATCGAAAATACTTTTGGAGAGCTTTCTGCCGGCAGCAGCTTAAGCAAAACAATAGACGATTTTTTCAACGCATTGCAGGACCTCAGCTCTCATCCCTCAGAGTCTGTTTGGCAAAACCAGGTTGTAACCGCCGGACAAAATCTCGCCGACCAATTTAAAACCTTAGGAGAATTTCTGAACCGGCTGGAAAACCAGGTTCAATTAGAAGCTGAAAATATTATCGAGCAGGTTAATACACTAATAAAACAGATCGCCGAACTCAATGCCAACATTGAAAGAATGGAAATAAACGGAGGACAAGACAATAACCTGCGCGACCAAAGAGACCTGTGCATATCGAATTTGGCTGAGCTGATTCATGTAGAGACACGCAGCCGGGAGCATGGTGTGGTTGACGTTAATGCTGCCGGGATATCTGTTGTGTCAGGGTCCTTTGCCACCGAATTAGAAGCAGGTCTGAAAGAGGATATGTCTCTTGGCATTTCTGCATCGGGAGCACATATATACAGCACTGATGTTCAAGGCGGTCAGCTTGGTGGATTACTTTCGTTGAAAAACGAGTTTATCTCGAACCTTCACAATAACCTAGACACTTTGGCAAAGACTATAATACAATTAGTGAATCAATACCATGTTCAGGGAGCAGGTTCGCAAGGTTCATTCACTGAGCTGATCGGCTTGGCAATGACAAGTGAAAATCTTGCCGATTTTGAACCACCTGTAAGCGACGGCAAAATATATATAAGAGTTACAAATACCAGTACCGGTGAAATAACACGTCACGAAATTGAAATCAATGCCTCGACCGACTCATTAAGCACCATAGCCGCAACGATCTCAGCCATTCCCGGTTTAGATGCGTCAGTAATTTCTTCGAGGTTAAATATCCGTGCTCAAACCAATTATAAATTTGATTTTCTGCCGGCCGTTTTGCCTGAGCCGACGGCAACGAATCTAACTGCTGACTCGCCGCCAACAATATCGGTGCGGGGCATTTACGAAGGCACCAAGAATCAGACCTTCACGTTCACAGTAATAGGAACCGGCTCCGTGGGCAACGACGACCTGCGGCTCGAAGTTAAAGATGGCGATGGCAAGGTTGTCACAATTCTTAATATCGGTGCCGGTTACGCTGCGGGCGATGAGCTAAATATAGGAAATGGAATCAAAATATCCGTCGGCACCGGTGACTTAAACGCGGCAGACAGCTTTGAAGTTGATGTCTTTGCTAATACTGATACCTCTGGCGTGTTGGCTGCGGCCGGACTTAATACCTTCTTTTTCGGAAGCAGCGCAATGGATATAGCGGTTTGCTCCGGCATAATTGATTCGCCGGGCCGCATTGCAACAGCCATAGGAGCCGATTTAAGCGACAACACGAATGCTCTGCGTCTATCGAACCTTAGGAACGAGGCTTCAAGTAGTTTAAATGGTCAAACGATCGGAGAGTTTTATAATCGGCTGGTCACAGACCTGGGCCAACAGATTTCCGTCAAACAAATGCGACAGGACAACATCGAGTCTATAGTTCAGAATCTTGCCAGCAAACAGAGCGATATAAGCGGCGTCAACATCAATGACGAAACCGCTAAAATATTGATTTTCGAGCAGATGTTTCAGGCGATGGCTAAATATCTAAGCACGGTTCAATCATCAATAATGGCAATTATGGAAATAATATAAAGCAAAATTAAATATCAAAAATCAAATATCAAAAATATTTGAATTTTGTATTCTAATTTTTGATTTTCTTATGAGCGGAACATTGAGCAACATTTACAATAATGTCAACTTTGCTTTGCATCTGCACAGCGAGGCGATGACTCGTTTGCAGGAACAAGCTTCGACCGGATCACGTATAAATCGCGTTTCGGATGATCCGTCCACGGCTTACCACGTACTGGGCTTAAACTCACAAAAGACTTCATTGGGAAATTACATAGACAATCTGTCTGAGGTAGTCCAGATGCTGGAGATAACCTCGAACATCATCGGAAACCTGGAATCGGACTTTACCGAAGCAAGAACACATATAATGCAAATTACCAACGGTATATATGATGAGCAAGGCCGACAGAGGATTGCAGATGGAATCAATGATATACTCGAGCAGATAGTTTCATTAGCTAATACCAAACATGCCGGTCAATACCTGTTCGGAGGGAGCAATACTACGCTGGCGCCATACGTCGTGGAACGTTCCGATGGAAAAATTGTAAGTGTAACCTATCAGGGTGGTGCTGAAAATCGAGAGATCGAGGTAGCCCCAGGAATGAAATCTACCGCCTTTTATGCAGGCAATGACATCTTTTGCTCAAGCAATCGCGGTGCTCCAATATTTCTGGGCGATACCGGAGCCAAAGCCGGCACGGGAACTTCCAGTGTCACAGGCGACACCACTCTGTTAGTAACTCATGACGGCTCCAATTACAGACTCTCTATTGACAATGGAGCAAGTTTCGTAACCGTGCCACCAGGCGGGGCTGCGAATCAGGCTGTAACCGATTCACGAACAGGTCAGGTATTATACGTAGATAGTTCTGAAATAAGCAAAACCGGTGTTGAGATGGTTAGCGTACCTGGAACCTACGACATATTCAACACTCTTATCAGCCTTCGAGACATCCTAAACAATGAAAAAGGTCTCTCCAGCACACAAACACAAAAGCTTCTTAATAATTCGCTAAATTCCCTGGAAGAGATAAGCAACCTATTGGCTCAAGCAGAGGTTTCTGTGGGATCGAAAATTGGGTTCTTAGACAATCTCAAAAATACTCTCAATAATCAAAAGGACAACACAGAAGACGAAGTCAGCCGTTTGCAGGAGGCTGACATCGCCCAGGTAGCGATAGACCTTTCGCAGCGTGAGCTTTTATACCAAATGTCTTTAGCGGTAGCTGCAAAACTTATGTCTTTGTCGCTCCTGGATTTCATTGAATAACTGCCAAGCACAAAAATATAGAGAAAAAAAATATGGACATGATACAAACAGATAACTTTGAGCAGGACAATTATAATCAGCATTATGAAGCTTTTCAGGAGCTTGGCGACTGCTATGCCTCTGTTGGTGACTATGCCAAAGCTCAGCATTCTTACGGAAAGGCAGCCGTCTTAGGTCCCGATGAGCCGGGCCCATACGTTGGCCTTGGAATCATAGCACTGCAAAAAAATCTGCTGGATGACGCTGAGATTGCCTTTAGAGTCGCCTGCCGGCTAAATCCTAATTGCGCCAAGGCCCATACCGGTTTGGCTTTAGTATCTCAACAAAGGCGAGACTACCATCTGGCATTTGAACTATATATGAAATGCCTTGAGCTGGACAGCGACAACATCTCGGCTCTTTTAGGACTATTTCAAATTTCCTGCCAAATAGGGACATTTGCAAAGATTATTTATTACTTACAGACGTACCTGGATACGCACCCAGGTGACGCCGCTGTTTCGTTTTCCCTGGCCGCGCTTTACATGAAGGATGGGCGATTCGAGCAGTCCCAAAAAATCCTGCTGGAAATCCTGGCTCTGGACCCTGATAACAAAGACGCGGCTAATCTCCTCGAAGAAGTTGAACATAATTTAGCACAACAGAAACAAACGGTAACCTAAAACCAGATGAAAGATAACAGCACTGACATGATTGCTGATGTAAAGACCCCCCTTTCCTGTCTTCGACAGAAGACAAGGGGGCTGGATGAGCTTGGAGAGCTGCTGGAAAAGCAGATAAAGACAGCACAGCGATTTAGTGGCGACGAAATTGAGCAGCTAATTAGACAAGCCGGCAAGCTTGTTGAAGAAATTGCGATGTCAGGGATTCTTCAATTAGACGAATTTAAAAACCAGCGAAGGCACCTGCAAAAACTATATGAAGATCTTTGCCTGGTGTTCACGGCTCAGAAAGCAGATCTTTCTGAAAAAATAAGACAGCTCCGCAAAGTCAAAAAAACTATAGGTACTTATCGTAAATATATATAATTACAGTGACAGGCCGGTCTTCAAATAATATATATCTCAAAATTAAAGAGCAAGAAGCAGAATTTAACAATCTTTTAATTTTGCCTCGTTCAATTTGATTTTTAATTTAAGCAAAGGCGCGTTTAAACGATAACAGAATATGTAATAATACTTCTTGATTTGCGTTTGGAGACCTTTTGCAGCAACATAGAAGGCAGGAAATGGGCAAATAAATGTCGACTTTACAGCTACCAGGTCTTTTAACAGGGATTGATACAAATACGCTCATAGCTCAGCTATTGGCTGTCGAACAACGTACGCTTAAAATGTATCAGCAGCGTAAAAGTCTTTGGGAGGAAAAAAAAGATGCTCTGAGCACTCTCCAGACAAAGCTGGAATCATTGAGAAAGTCGGTTAATGTGCTTTCCGATGCCCGTGATCTGCGTACCTTTAACGTCACTTCCAGTGACAGCGACATATTAACCGCTGAAGCTTCCTATAACGCGTTTGAAGGTAATCACACGGTCGTGATCGACCAGTTGGCAGCCGCTGAGCGATGGGTCCACACAAACGGACTGGAATATGCCGAAGATTGCGTCGGAGCTGGCACCTTCATTTATTCCTATAACCACAAAGAAACAACCATAACAACGACTGCAACAACAACACTGGAAGACCTTGTTGGTTTAATAAATAATGACGCAAATAATCCAGGCGTCACAGCGAATATCTTATACCATAGCGGCACTTATCACCTGGTGCTCAACGGCGAAGACGGCGGCTCTGACTATCACGTCTCCATCAATACAAGTAATACAGAACTGTGGCAGGCCGAATCTGCCTTTACCGTCAACGGCAATAACGCCGACCTAAGCTCAAAGATTATAGACCTGCAACAGTTCCACGGCACACTTGTTGGAAATGAAAAGATTCTTATAAGTGACGCAGAACACAATAAAGATCATAATGGTAATGTTATAAACATGGAGATCAGTGTCACCAGCAATACCAAACTATCTCACCTCATATCAGAAATCAACAACGCTTTTGACGGCCGGGCCATTGCAACATTGGTTAATGGAGAAATACAGCTTACAGACTGTACGTGCGGCACCAGCAAAATGGAGCTAAAACTAAGTTATAACGCGGGCTTAGGCGAAACAAGCTTAGATATTCCAACTATAAGTCAATCAACAGAGGGAGGCAGCATAACTGCGGATCTTGCAGACTTTGCAGCATCGGATTTCACTAAAACCCAATCAGCTCAGGACTCAAAAATCAAAGTAGATGGCTATCCTTCAACCTCAGCTATTCCAGAGGAGCAAAAACTTACCACAACCACGGGAGCAACCGCCGGTACGTTTACCTTGACTTATGACGGCCAAACAACCACAGATATTGCCTATGATGCTCCTCTAACAGGTGTGGGCAGTATTCAAGAAGCATTAGAGGCGTTATCAAATGTTAATGCTGGAGATATAACAGTAGGCGGCACGAGGTTAAGCGAATCAGGAGCAACAACGTTTACATTCCTCAGCACCTTAGGCGACGTCAGCCTGATTTCTATTAACCCCAGCCACCTTATTCCTGCAGAGAATTCGAATTATGTAATGACCGAAGACACAAAAGGCAGTGACGGCTGGCTTAGCAGAAGCTCCAACACGATAGATGGCATCATCAGCGGTGTAACACTGCATCTGCAAGATACAACCGATGATAATGGAGAGGAAATAACCCTAACCAGAGATATCGGATCGATCAAGTCAAAACTGAATTCTATGGTTAGTGCCTATAACGCCGCAATGACCTATATACAAGAAAAAACCGGCTATAACAATGATCTAAAGAAGGCCGGTACGTTAATGGGAGACTATACCGTTTCAATCATCGAATCGCAGCTTTACACGCCGCTTATCGCCCAAGCCAGCGGATTTTCTGAAGATTTTGATACCTTTTTGACGCCCGGCCACATCGGTCTGGAGCTGGACAAGGATGGAGTGTTAAGTCTGGATTCAAACGTCCTCGATGAAGCATTAACCAAAGATTATAGAGACACCCTCGCTTTAATTGGAGAAAACAAAACCGGCAGCAGCAGCAGTAATATTATTAAATTTTACGGTGCCAGCAGTAATTATACTATAGCCAGCTCTTACGATGTCAAGTTAGAGATAATCGGTGGATTAATCAGCGCTTACATCAAACTTTCGACCGAGTCCGAATACCGCGATGCGACCTTTAGCGAAAATATTATCACCGGTGACACATCATTTGACGACAATGGCAATCCGAAATATCCTGAGAATGGCCTTCAGCTTAGTGTTGATTTAAGCCAGATTGATTTAGACGAGGACGAAACTTTCACAGCAACGGTCAGGGTAAAACAGGGTTTTGCCGGAGCAATTGAAAATGCGCTGGACCGTATGCTTAAGACAATGACCGGCCCAGTCCAAATCGATCAGGAATATATTGACGAGACAATAGATAATCTGCAGAAAAAAATCAAGCTCGAAGAAGAGCGTCTTACTCAAAAAGAAGATCGGTTAGTAGCGCGATTTGCCCGTTTAGAAAAAACATTAGCCTTACTGCAAAACCAAATGGCTTCTTTAGGTTACTTTAACTTGTAACTGGTGGTTGGTCAGGTATATTCGATCGGTCACTACTTAACGGCTTTTTTCATCTGCCTCAGCCGATAAATCATAGCCAGCACCTCCGCTACGGCTACATATAGCGTCTCTGGAATAGGATTGCCAGGTTTGACGGTGAAGTAAACAGTTCTGGCAAGCTCCGGTTTTCTAATGATCGGAATTCCATACGCCCGTCCAATTGTGATGATTTTTTCTGCCAGGAGTTCTGCGCCTTTGGCCAGCAGAATAGGTGCGTCCATTACCTTGGCCTTATACCTTAATGCTACGGCAACATGTGTGGGATTGACGAGAATCACATCAGCTTTAGGCACTTCCCGTAGAAAGCGTCTCATTGACATCTGATATTGAATTCTACGTATCCGAGCCTTGACCTCCGGTGAACCTTCCAAGTCCTTGCGTTCCTGCTTCACCTCCTGACGCGTCATTTTCAGCTCCTGAATGTTTCGCCATCTCTGGTAGAAAGCATCTGCAAGGCCTACAACGAGCAAAGCAATACCAATACGTACACATAGCCCAAAAATAAGCCATGCAATAGACGTGATTATTTGCGTTGACCAGGCCCAACGAAGCCTGGCAAACATATCGAGCCTGCTGCGAATATACAACCATATAACGATGGTGACAAAAAACAATTTTGCAATAGATACGATTAGGTGCACCAAAGCACGGGTATCTATCAGCCTCCGCAGACCTGTGGCCGGATCTATCGCGCTCCATTTCAGTTGTATGGCAGCCGGTGCAAAATTAAAACCGCCGACGACAATTCCCGCAAAAATGGACGCCGCAGAAATTGCTGCCAAAACAGGGCTGATAATAATGATAAAATCAATAATTCCATTATTGAAAAAGCGAATAAACGCGTTGCTGTCGGCAAAAAAATCAGTTTGACCCGATAAGCCGAGCTTGATTTTCACAATGAACCACTCGAGCAGAGTCGGTGCTAATAAGGCCAGCACGAGAATCAACGCGATCAATGTCGCTACGGACTCCAATTCCTGGCTCTGTGGGACATGCCCCCTTTCTTTGGCTTTTTGCAGCTTTCGTGGCGTTGGCTGTTCTGTCTTTTCTGCAAGCGGCTGCTCCGGCATAATTCATCCACGAAAAAATTCAAAAATTAAAACGAAAAGAGTTATGAGTTCGTAGTTCATAGCTCATCGACGAACAACGAACAATGAACTATGAACAAAGATTATTTTTGATTTTTAAAATTATCAAGGTATATTACAAAGGCAGCAATTTGCCCATCAGGTCGGCAAATTCAGCCACAAATCCGCTGACAAACGGCAAAAATATTGCCGTCATTAACAATCCCAGACCTACATTCAACGGAAAACTAATAAAAAAGATATCCATTTCCGGAACAACGCGAGCCAGCACCGCCAACACAACCAATAATAGCAGAAACGCCGCCAGCATCGGCGAAGCCAATCTTAAACCGGCTAAAAACATTGCGGAGCCGGCTTTGATAACTCCATCGGTTAAAACCGATATTGTGGGGATACTGCCGGCCGGGAACACTTCGAAACTACGTGAGATAACCAGCAAAAACAAATGATGGCCATTGGCGCTCAGAAACAAGATTATAAAAATCATCTCCAATAAGCTGCTCAGCGGCTGAGTCTCATCGTTTGTGAAGGGATCAAAAATCTCTGCCATAGATAAGCCCATCTGGCTTTCGATAATAGATCCGCTGAACTTAATTACGGAAAATATAAGAACAACCATCAAACCCAGAGCCAATCCGTATGTGGCTTCATTGGCCAACAATAATATTATTCCTGCGAAAGAGAGCCGACCAGGATGCTCAGTTACTCCTGGAATAGCTAAAGTTGTCTGACACGAGAAAAAAATCGCCAGCAGCACAGTCACTGCAACTCTGACGCCGACCGGAATAGACCTCCAGCCGAAAACAGGAAGCAGCATAAAAAAGGCCGAAATCCGCGTTAGCACCATTACAAAGACGAACAGTTTTTCCGGCATTCGCTCCTCCTGCAATCAGTGCCCCATATTTTGGATATGACCGAAAACTTCGTTGGTAAATTTAAGAGCGACCTGCAGCATCCAGCCGCTAAAAAGCAGCGCAACAACGCCCACAGCGATAATCTTCGGCACAATCGTTAAGGTTGTATCACGAATTGAAGTCACCGCCTGCAATAGCGTCAATATTACCCCTACTACTATGCAGGTTATCAGAATCGGCAGAGATAAAAGCAAAGCCGTCTCAAGTGTACGTCGGCCTAAATAAAGAGCAAAACTACTATCCATACACAAACAAATCCAAAATTCAAAAATAATCTTTGTTCATTGTTCTTTGTTCTTTGTTCGTCGATGAACTCACTACTGTCCGGTTATAAGTCGAATAACATCAATTGCTTACAAGAACCAGC
>CAZRNB010000044.1:0-21424 GCA_964601355.1 uncultured Pirellulales bacterium | reverse complement strand
CTCGCCTTCGGCTCGCTCGAAATGACGTTCTGACCTGTTTTCTACAAAGCAAATTCAAAAATCAAAACCTGTTCCTTCGGCAAGCTCAGGACAGGCTCTGATCGAAGTCGAAGGATTGTGGAATCCCGACAAGTCTGGATAACTTCCTTTATTTTGCATTTTTCATTTTGATTTTTTAATTGATTAAGGATTATTTAGATTGTCGCTGGCCAAGCTCCTTATCGAGGATATACAGCCCGCCGGGAGCATCCGATATGCACTTTAGCTTCTGAACGATTTCATCGGCGCTTTTTTCTTCCTCGACCTGCTCGGTGACAAACCACTGCAAAAAGACGCCCGTTGCGTGGTCTTTTTCTGCAATTGCCAGGTTGACAAGGTCATTGATACATCCCGTGACAACCTGCTCGTGCTTATATGTAGCCTCGAAGACGTCCAATGGCAATTTCCATTTGGCCGGCGGCTCATCTACAGATTTTAATGCGACTCTGCCGTTGCGTTCGTTGACATAATCGTAGATTTTTAACGCGTGTGTCACTTCTTCCTGCCACTGAACCCTCATCCACTTTGCGAATCCCGGCAGATTTTCACTTTCAAAATAGGCCGACATCGAAAGGTATAAATAAGCCGAGTACAGCTCCGCATTTATCTGGTCATTCAGTGCCTTTTCAATTTTCTTGCCGATCATAGTTATTTTGCCTCCCATAATCCGTGAATGTTACAATGCTCACGTGCCGTTATTTTCTTTGCGGTGATATTGAATATCGCTTCAGGCGCCTGTCCCGGGCTGAGGAACTGCCTGTAAGCCTTGCCGTCGGCAATAACCTCAATCCATTCGATGTAATGTTTCTCTTCCATCGGGTGTGGAATGCTGCCGATCTTTACCTTTATGCCGTCATTGAGCTTTTCAATAACCGGCACATGCTTTTCCTTGCCCTGGTCAGCCGTCTTGGCGATCAGATTTTCCATCGGCTGGCCGCAGCAAACAAGCTCACCGTCACCACCGTGAAGAACCTCTACAATATTGCCGCAAATCGCGCACTTATATACTTCCAATCTCTCAGCCATAATATCTTCCTTTCACAATTTCGCAGTTTACTTTTTTTCCGTTACTTGATAATGTTTAGTTCCCTGTGTTTTGCCAAAATAGTATCAGCAAGCTTATCCAAAGAGGCAAAATCACCATCATTCGGATAACCCTTCGCTACTACCGGCTCAAGAAGCTCGACTTTTAAATTCGGAATCAAGCCGGAAAGCTGCTCGACCATCCTGCCGCCCCAGCCGAATGAGCCGATGATAGAGGCGAATTTCGTCTTTGGCCGTAAGGCGTTAGCAAGAATCGCCGCATAAGCAACCTTCGGATGTGCACCCGTGAGCACCGTTGGCGAGCCTAAAACAACCGTCGCCGCATCTACAAGCGCCATCGCAAGCTCGCCTATATCCGTCACCGTAAGATTAAATTGTTTAACCGTAATACCTCTTTCAATAAGAGCCTCGACAAAGTACTCTGCCATTTTTCTAGTGCTGTCGTGCATAGAGATGTAGGCCAAAACCACCTCATTTTCAACCCTATCGCCAACCCAGTCTTTGTAGGCATCAACAATAAATTTTGGCTTATCATAAACAGGCCCGTGACTCGGCGCTATCATATCGATCTGTAAATTTTTTATCTTTTCGAGATTTTTTTGAATCACCGTTCGGAAAGGCATCATTATCTCAGCATAGTATCTTTTCGCCGCTTCATAAACCCGCGGCTGATCATCAACGAACAAGCTGCTCGTCGCAAGATGAGAGCCGAAGAAATCGCATGGGAAAAAGATTCTGTCCTGCTGTAAATATGTGCCAAACGTCTCCGGCCAGTGCACCCAGGGGATATAAATAAATTGCAGCGTTTTATCGCCCAGAGAAAGCGTTTGGCCGTCATCAACCGTAAGAAACCTGTTCTCTTCGACGCAAAGCAAATCAATCAGCATCCCCTTGCACTTCGGATTTGTCACTACCTTCGCATCCGGATATAGCGTCAAAATGTCCGGTATCGCTCCTGAGTGGTCCTGCTCTGCATGATGAGAGATGATATAATCTATCCTGTCAAGGCCGAGCGAAATGAGATTGCCGATCAGCACCTCGGACTTTGTCGGATCGACCGTGTCAAGCAGCGCGGTTTTTTCGCTGCCCTTTATAAGATATGCGTTGTAGCTTGTCCCATCCGGCAGCGGTATCAGCTCGTCAAACAGACGCCTGTCCCAGTCAATCGCTCCAACGGCATATATATTGGGTTTTATCTGCCTCATTGCACAAAACCTCCAAACAGACGCCCTTACAACAACTTTCCAACAGCCTCAAGTGCAGCATCATAGTCCGGCTCATTAGCAAGCTCATCCACGATTTGGACATACCTAACGATGCCTTTTTTGTCAACAACAAATATCGCCCTGGCCAGCAGCCGCAGCTCTTTTATCAAAACACCATAAGCTTTGCCGAACGACGCATCACGATAATCCGAAAGGGTCTGCACATTTTTGATACCTGCAGCACCGCACCACCTCTTCTGTGCAAAAGGTAAATCCATGCTGATTGTCAGCACGACCACATTCGCCCCGAGACGTCCGGCCTCCTTGTTAAACCTGCGGGTTTCCATATCACACACGGATGTGTCAAGTGACGGCACCGAGCAGACAATGCACACCTTTCCTTTGAAAGACGAAAGATTGACCGGCGTCATATCATTTGCGATTACCTCACAATCCGGCGCCGGCTGACCGGTGATTATCTCGTTGCCTGCTAAAGTCAAAGGCTTACCTTTCATTGTTACTGTTCGCTTTTGCTTTTTCATAGTGTTTTCCTCGCCGTAAAACCGCAGCATTCAAACCCCCGGTAAAACCGGGGGCTAAATAAAAAGATGTAAAAAATATTTAGCCCCGTGTTTTACACGGGGTTCACGTTTTACGCGGGATTTTTTATTTTAATAGTTCAACCCTTCAATCTCAAAATAACTTTGCGGATGTGCGCAGGCTGGACAAACCTTCGGCGCCTCAAGGCCTTCATGCACATAGCCACAATTCCTGCAGACCCACCTTACCTTTTGAGGGCGCTTAAATACCAGGCCTTCTTTTATATTCTTTGCCAACGCCAGATACCTCTGCTCGTGCCGCTTTTCAGCAACGGCTATTTTCCTGAAAACCGCAGCGATTTCAGTGAATCCTTCTGCTTCCGCCATCTTGGCGAAGTCCGGGTACATCTCGGTATTCTCGTAATGCTCCCCTGCCGCTGCTGCTTTTAGGTTCTCAAGCGTATCGCCGATGACGCCGGCCGGAAATGCCGCTGTAATCTCCACCTCGCCGCCTTCAAGAAACTTAAACTCCCGTTTTGCGTGCTCCTTTTCCTGGTTGGCGGTTTCTTCGAAAATAGCAGCAATCTGCTCGAAGCCGTCTTTTCGAGCTTGGCCGGCAAAATAACTGTAACGATTCCTCGCCTGCGATTCACCGGCAAAGGCCGTCAATAGATTCTTTTCGGTCTGCGTTCCCTTGAGATTCATTTATAAGCTCCTTTACATAAATCACAAATGCCCTCGAAATATACTGTCTTCTTTAATACGGTAAATTTCCTGCTGATGTTTTTAGGAACACAAATATTGTTAAGCGATTTGTGGTAAAAATCAATAACTCTTTTACACTTTACACATTTAAAGTGCTGATGATTATCCAGATTAGCGTCGAATCGCTTGGCATCACCTGAACCCTCAACAATAAATGCAATACCAATTTCAGTCAAGGTCAGTAACGTCCTATTGACCGTATCAAGCGAAATGCTGGGAAAGCCCTTTCTTACCTTCTGAAAGACCATTTCCGCCGATGGATGCTCCTTGGTTCCGAGCAGAATATTATAAACAGCCAATCGCTGCGGCGTTACTTTCAGGCCTGCCTGGCGACACTTCGCCTGAAAAGCATCCATCTTTTTATTTATTGCATTTTTACTCATGCCGGCTCATATTCCTTATCCAAGCACAAGCTGGTTTAAACAATTCTCTAAAACATTAGTATTCAATACTATATAGGATTTACTCCTATTTGCAATAAAAAGTTTTATTTTTTTTTAATTTTTCATGTAGGGGGGGGCCCCACCTTTCTTAACTTTTTGTCGGTGGCGTGCCTATAAGCAACCAGATTGTTCCCCCACTTTTCTCTGTTACTCAAACTGACTGATTTACCTTGTCATACCCGCGCAGGCGGGTATCCATTTACACATCGTAACAGTGGATTCCCGCTCCCCGCTTTTGCGGGGACAAGTTTACCCCTGCGAAGGCAGGGGCGGGAATGACATTCGTCGTTATCTGATTGTTGAATAATCATTTATGGATATTTCTTGGAAAAAATCACTCATCTTGAGTCTGTTATTTCAGCCGTTTCAGTGGTAATATATCTTTAAGGCTTATATGAAATTAAACTATTATCCTGAAACAGATTCTTTATATATTGATTTGGCAGAAAGAACAAGTGTAGCAAGCAAAGAAGTTTCTGAAGGTATTGTTCTTGACTATGACGTGAATGGCAATCTTGTCGGCATCGATATTGACAATGCCAGTAAAAAACTTGAGCTAAAGAAACTTGTGCTAAGTAAACTACCTACCAAGATACAAAGTCTATCAGCATAGGTAAAGCAGGAATACGAGCTGGGCTCAAAATCTCCCTCGTCAAGTCGGGTATAACCTTTCTTTTCTATTGTTTTCTTTGTTTAGCCTCGCGAAGAAGACCCAAAAACTCCCCCAGAGTTAACTTTCTTTGTCCACGTCCAATGTTATCTTTGAAAGTGATCTTGCATTGATCCCATATAAAGCTGTATTTCACATCACCTACAAGCAAGGCAGCTCTATGATTATCATTCCTCCGATAATTAATGTCCTTGATCATTTCGTACTTACGCTTATGTGATGGGTGTGGTTGGTGATACCTACAAATATTAAATGGGTCTTCTTGTGTGTCTGCTCCTAATGGCTTGTAAACATCTCCGAGCGTGTTTGTGTCTGTTGCTTTGGCTAATCTAACTCGTGATGGTAACGCGTGCCACAGATCATAATGAGATTCGAAAGCATGCTCGACACGCATTAGATATATAAGAACATTTTTCCCATCACCAGCACGTATATTGGAAAATCCAGCAACCCATGTCCCTGGCCAATCTTCGATGGTGCGGAAGGTCCGCATGAGGTGTTTACAGGTGCACAGTGTGATTATTCCTCCCTGCCAATTTGGACCAGAACCAATATGTTGAAGAGTATTGTCACCATTTTGTATACTGGTCATAATGTAGCAATATATTGGCGCTAAAAAATTTTGAGATTTGATCCTGGCTTTAAGCCTTTCCAATCTATAATTTGACATCTGCTTAAGAGGACCAGACGATGGCAATGGTTGGTAATTAGGCTCATTTTTTCCACTGGGACAGGTACAAAGCATAAATTATCCTTTCAAAAGTTGTTTTTGAATTTTGGTTGAATAAGCCCCATTTAATAGAATTATCGAAAAGATAGTACTGTGACTTAATCGAATTAAAAAAAATAGGTCCAACAAAATAGAAAGGTCTATTTTTGCACCAAAGGTTGAGATTTAGTAGAGTTGAGTATCAAATAATCAGCATTGCATCACCGTAGGAGAAAAATCTGTAGCGTTCTTCAACAGCGTGTTTGTAAGCAGCAAGGATTTTCTCTAAGCCGGCAAAGGCTGCCACCAGAGCTAACAAAGTAGATTTCGGCAGGTGGAAATTGGTTATCATTGCATCGGTGATTTTAAATTTATAGCTCGGCGTTATAAAAAGTTCTGTTGAGCCGGTTACTGCTTTAATTTGTGAATTGTATGCGATTGTCTCAAGGACACGTGTTGAGGTTGTGCCGACGGGGATTATTCGACCACCTTTATTTTTAGCTTCGTTTATTATACGGGCGTTTTCTTCATCTATGCTGAATTGCTCTTTGTGGATTTGAAAATCCTCGACATTTTCCGTCGTTATAGGTTTAAATGTTCCCATCCCTATATGCAGTGTCAAATATGCAAAGCAGATGCCTGCTTGTTTCAGATGCTCGATAAGCTGGTCTGTAAAATGCAGCCCGGCTGTCGGAGCGGCAACGGCGCCGGGTTTGCGAGCATAAACTGTTTGATAACGTTGGCTGTCCGCTGCTGCGGCCAGCGGGTCATCGTCACGCTTAATATAAGGCGGCAGAGGCGGAAAGCCTATCCGGCTTAAGACGGCTTTGGTTTCTGCAATTGTTTCAACCTTCAGCGTACACGTTCCATCGTTTTTTTTCTCTAACACTTCTGCTCTACAAAAATCGGCCTTTGCCTTGTCTTTTAGATGGATATACTCTCCGGGCCTTATTCTACGGGCAGCTTTGAGCATTATATCCCAGATGCCGGGCCTATCTTCGGTCAGAAACAATCCTTCAAGTTTTGCACCGCTATCGCGACGGGCAAAGAACCGAGCAGGCAAGACTTTTGTATCGTTTAGAACCAAACAATCGCTGGCCCGGAGGAAATCGCCAAGCTTGTTAAATTTACTGTCGATGAGCTCGTCACTATTGCGGTTTAGCACTATTAATCGTGAGTCGCTGCGAATAGCCTGAGGCTGCTGGGCAATCAGCTCCTTAGGAAGGTTATAATTTAATAGTTCTGTCTTCATACCCGAAAATTATCAGACTATCGGAGAAAAGACAAAAAAAATTTAGCCCAAAATAAACCAATTTAAATACCTGTATTGCAATATAAAATTTCCCACAAAAGCAACTGTGCGCAAAAGACGATACTAACAATGTGTAGAAGAATTCAGCTTAAGACCGTAATTCTGCAAAGGTTGGAACGATGACTTCGGTAGAATATTTCGAGCAGGCGTCAACAACAATCGCTGCATTGGGCAGAGACGAGCTCAAAAGACAAATCAAAAACTTCAAAGGTCGATTTAAGCTGGATTTTACCGATGACTACCTCAACAGCCTCAGTGTTGACAGATTAAGACATATTCTTGTGGCAGCACTGATAAACGGCAAGGTATATCGCTAACTCAATTTATCTTATTACATAAAACAGATTTTCTCCATCACCCCCAGATTAACATCTGTCTGTCTTAGTTTCAAAAAACTATATGTTAGCGAAAATGTACTTGACAGATTATTCTAAAAAGACAATTTTATCATATAGGTTAAAGTGTAAAGGTAATGGAATTAAATCCTGTCGAAGGGAGGCACAAATGAGGTCGTCAAGAAAATATATAAACACGCCTGCAATTTTTCTCTGCATAGTAATTGTTGTCCTTACTTTTAGTTATGTAAAAGGTATCAGCCCAGGACCTTCCAGTTACGCCCCTGTTATTGTAGCCGAAGATTTTGAATCTATTAAAGCTCAAATGAAGGCAGCCAGGCCGGAAGTCATGAAGCGCCAGATGAATCTGCTCAACGAGAGATATAACCTGTCCGATAAGCCGGCCAAAGGTGTCACGATGTCTCGCGGAAAACCCGTTCAGGAAGGTGTCCGTGTAAAACTGCCGGAGGGAATAACCTGGCAAGGGCTTGGAGAAATGACTGCGGAAGAAATCCGGGAAAAGAACCTGTTTCCAAAAGGATTTCTGCCATTACCTCATCCGAATCATCCGGAAGGCGGTATGGTTTTTCCACAGTTTGTGATCGATGAAATAAAAAAGCAAGAGGAACGGGACTTGACTCGTTTTGACCTTGATTTTGACCTGCCCGACCATTTTCTTCCGGAGTTTCCAGCGGCTATTTATCTTACCACGCGTCCCGACCTCAGTGACGTCTCACAGGGGAAAGTCGTAACCATCAATAATTATTATGAGCTTTTCAACGGCATACTCAATCCAAAGCAGCTCGAAGGGCTGCGCCTGTTGGTTACGCCATTTCCACAGCAGCAGTTCAATCAGACAGAGGACCGCCGCAGCGAAAAGCCGAGCAGAGGAGTTGCCTGCTTCGATTGTCACTCCAACGGCCATACCGCGGCTCCAACACATTTAGTGGGTGACATTAGGCCGCAGGAGTTTCGCCATCGGCTCGATACTCCGCCGCTCCGCGGGGTCAATATCCAGCGATTGTTTGGCTCACAAAGAGCGATCAAAAGCGTGGAGGACTTCACCGAGTTCGAACAACGGGCAGCCTATTTTGACGGAGACCCGGTTATCGCTACGAAAAAAGGCATAAACATCCTTGAGCGGGGAAGCCAGGTTCACTTTATGGCAGAATTCCAGTCAATCCTGGATTTTCCACCCGCCCCGAAACTGAATGTATTTGGCAAGCTCGACCCGGAAAAAGCTGCCAAGACGGAGCTGCAAGGACAAGAGGTATTCTTCGGCAAGGGTCAATGCAGCGTATGCCATATACCACCCTACTACACCGATAATCTGATGTACAATCTGAAAACCGAGCGATTCTACAAGCCCCGGATGATAAACGGCAGATTCGCCTCTTCGGATGGACCGATCAAAACTTTTGTTTTGAGAGGTATAAAAGAATCACCGCCTTATCTACATGATGGACGACTGCTTACGCTGGAAGATACTGTTGAGTTTTTCAATTTGATACTCGCAACCAAGCTCACAGAGCAGGAGAAAAAAGACCTGGTCGAATTCCTCCGGGCACTTTAGCTTGCATAGTTATGCAAACCGGGGAATAGTCTCGAGAGGTTCACCCAAAGCAAGGTTATCACGATAAAAACCATGCCGGCTATAGCCCAGGTGCTATTAATACGTGGATGCCTTGTGCCGAACATATAGCGGAAGTGAAAATATCCGACATAGACCAGCCAGGAAGCCAGTGACCACAGCTCTTTCGGGTCCCAGCCCCAATAATCTCCCCAGGCAAGCTTTCCCCAGCAGCTACCGAGGATAAGGCCGAGCGTCAGCAACGGAAAACCGATACAAATCATCCGATAGGCTGCCTGTTCGGGCGGCAGCAGCTTTTCATCAGGATTGGGCGATTTCCCCGCCAATTGTGAAATCGCCTGCAAAGCCGCTTTTGCCATAAAGATATAGGAAAGCATATAAACAGCTACATGCGGTGCAAAAAGCCGGCTTTGTAAAGCCGGCGGTAAAAACTGCGGCTGGGCATTAAAAACAAAGCCAGCCGGAAAAAGCACTATGGCACCTATAAGCATGTCACTGCATCCGCCTCCAACATTCAGGATACGCCGGCAGAGCAATGAGATCGGACAGCAAATCATTCCCAGGCACAAAAACACCTCGAAAAGATTTTGCAAAGGGACATGGTGAACATCGTACCAGCGATAGCCAAAAGATAACACTGCAACTATAAAGCCGAATATATAAAACAACTGCCCTGCCCTCGTCCGGCCAGGCAGTGTCGTCAGAAACGCCGACAGGTATGCCGCGATGGCAATATAAATCAATAAACCCTGAATTGTATATTTAATCTCCATTTACTTTTTCGCCGTGAAAAATATGTCTTATCCAGAAGTGCCGGAAAACGCCTGCACAGAGCATCAAAAATCCGGCATAGACAAAATTAAGGCCGGTGTCTGAAACGACCATAAGAACGGTGTATTGGCCGGCTTGCTTGTCATAATCCGCCTGGTAAAAATGGTATCCGTCGAAGTGAAGAGGGTAATTTACTTCGATGTCCTTTTGAGCAATGACCTCATTATCCCTAATAATCTGCAGTTCACTTACGTAATCGCTGATGACTCTTTGATAGCTCAACTCGTAATTGTCATCAGGGTAAATATGGCCTGAAAAACGCTCAAAAACATATCGAGTAATAACCTGCCCGTCAGGGGCTTTAATCCCGACCTCAACTGTCGGATTTGTTCCGGGCTGAGAGTCGTCATAAGGTACATATTTGCCGTCTTCGCTCTTGAGCTTGAAGTTCTCAAAGACCTGCAGTATTTTTATTGTATCGCCGTCTCCATTTAGTGGGATCTCTTTGCCGATTTCGACAGGGATTCTCCACCTTTTACCCTGTCGGGTTTGGACCTGTAAAAAGTCCGGCTTATAATATACGATTCGGAAATCCTTCAGCTTAACGTGGAATGGAAGCTCTCCAATCTGTTCGCCGTCTTCCAGCAGAACGCGATTTTCCGATTGCCCTTCATATATCAGCATTTTACCCGCCGGAATTTTGTCGATTCCGAAGAGGTTTTGTTGAATTTTGTGTCCGGCCTGCGAGCCTAATATGGCGCCGACCAAAATTAGAACGCAGCCGGCGTGAATAAATAGAAGCCCTCGGACGTGAATCAATCGGCGAAAAATTAAAATGCCCCCGATCAGCAAAACCGTCAGGGCTATCCAATAAAGAGATAAAGGCAGCGAATTAAATAAACTTTTCGCCCGTTCGGCACCGATAAACGCCCCGTAAATAGACAGGAAAATCAATAAGATAATCAGTGCCAGGCCAATCCACAATACGGCCCGTCTAAATCTGCTCATCAGCACTCCTTTAATGAAAGTGACTAAAGTTTGGAGTGACTAAAGTGCTTAAAATTATGGTAACTGTTCACGGCCTAAAATGTTGAATTTGGTTCATTTTACGTCATTGCGAGCGAGGCAGAGCCGAGCGTGGCAATCTCTTTGCTTTGAAAATTTGAGATTGCTTCGGCCTAAAGGCCTCGCAATGACATAAAAAGGCCGGCTTGAACCCGTGAACGATTACAAATTATGTATTATTTTCCAACTTTAGCTCACTTTAGGCACTTTACACTTTAGGCAATTTATTACTTATTTGCAAGGATATTCGTTGGAGTATCGATTGTAAGGACTTTGGCCTTGATAGGTTCAAACGACAAGATTACACTATACAAAATCCAGGAGCGATTAGGAAAGAAGAAGCGATAATGAAGCTTACTCTTAACAATATAACTTATCATAATTGCCCTGTGCAGGTACGCGAAAAGGTTTCTTTAACTCCTGAGCATCGGCATTTTTTACTCAGGCAAATACATGCTGAGCAGGCTGTTAGCGAGGCGGTTATTCTCCAGACCTGCAACCGGCTTGAATTTTACGTCTATGCAAAAAAAGATTTTGATTGCAGCCGATTTGTAGCTCAGCTTATTGGACAGGTGCAGCCGGATGCAGTTTGTGTATGGAAAAAGTACAGCACGCAAGCAGCCGGCAAAGAAGTGGTTCAGCACCTGTTTGAAGTCTCTGCCGGCCTGGATTCGCAGATGATTGGCGAGAGCCAGGTTTTGTCGCAGGTTAAAACCGCCTACAAAGAGTCAACCGATTGCCGAATGAGCAAGATAATCTTTCACCGGCTTTTCCACCAGGCCTTTCGCGTAGGTAAAGCGGTGCGGACCGACACCCATATTAACTGCGGCGCAGTCTCGATAGGCTTGGCGGCGGTAGAACTGGCAAAGAGTAAAATCGATTTCCCCGCGAGTACTGCTATGGTCATAGGCGCCGGAGAAAATGCCGAGCTGGTGGCAAGGTATCTGCTCAAGTCGCGCCTTGCGAATTTGATTATCGCAAACCGCAATAAGCAAAGAGCAGCAGCTTTGCAAAAGCTTCTTAACAACGGCCAGGTAATAGATCTGCGCCAGATACCTGAAAGGCTGAACGATGTTAATTTGATAATCAGCACAACATCCTCTGCGAAACCAATAGTGACATACAATATGGTTAAGGGGAATCTGGCCGGCAGAAGCAGGCCGATTTTGATAATAGATATTGCTGTCCCCAGGGACATTGACCCGAAAATCAGCAGGTTTAAGTGTGTTTCGTTAAATAATATTGATGATTTGGATGAGCAAATAGCCGGCAATATAAAAAAACGCAGCAGCGAAATTCCCAAGGCTCAGGCAATGGTCGATGACTTTACCAACAAATTTATGAAGTGGCACAACTCTCTAAATGTCGCCCCTGCTGTTTCGCAGCTTATGCAGAGAGGTGTTCAGCTTGCTCATAGTGAAGCAAAACGTTACGCAAAAGACTTCGGGCGTGATAACAGCGATAAGCTGAAGTTTTTCGCCGAGTCGATGGTCAAGAAGGTGCTGCATGGCCCGATTACTTTTATCAAGAATGGCGGCGAAGACGGACTAAGCAGCGAACAACTGCAAGCCATCGACCTGATAAATAAAATGTTCCTTTGGGTTCCCGCAAAGCGGGGCCCCTCGCAGGATGAACACAAATAATATTTGGTTAACCCCGCAATTTATTGCGGGATTGGTTAGCCCCCAAATTTATTTGGGGGTTTGTTTAGCCGGCGTCGGCACGACGCCGGAATAGTTTTATATGAAGATTCTTACTGTCGCAACCCGTAGCGGAAAGCTCGCCATTGCTCAAACCCAGATTGTAATCGGCGCTCTAAAAAAGATTTATCCGGATTTACAAATCGAAATCAAGAAGGTGACAACCGCCGGCGACCGCGACAGGCGAACCGCCTTATGGAATCTCAAGGAGACAGGCTTTTTTACATCACAATTAGAGGATGCCCTGCTGGCCGGAGATGCCCATTTTGCGGTTCACAGCTTAAAGGATATGCCGACTCATCTGCGTGAAGGATTAACAATCGCAGCGGTCTGTGACAGGCGGTTTGTGGAGGATTGCTTGATTGCTGCTAAGCCGATTGCTTCAATAGAAGGGCTTCCGCACGCAGCAAAGGTCGGTACTTCCAGCTTACGCAGGGTAGCTCAATTGAAACGTTTGCGAGCCGACCTTCGGTTGGAGCCGATTCGCGGCAACGTCACTACGCGGATAAGAAAGCTCAATGAAGGCGGATCCTTCGACCCGGCTCAGGACAGGTTCGATGCGATTATTTTGGCGCGAGCCGGCGTTGAAAGGCTCGGCTTATCGGATAAAATATCGTTTTGTTTCGATCCGAGAAAGTTTATTCCCGCCCCAGCCCAGGGTGCTCTGGCCGTTCAGACGAGAGCCGATGATATTGCGACAACCGAACTTATCTCTGTGATAGATGATAAGATTGCTCGGACGGCCGCTTTTGCCGAGAGGCAGGTTCTGGCAACACTACAATGTGGCTGTCACGCGCCGGTAGGAGTCTTTGCAGAGATTGTGGGAGAGGAAATAAAGATTTACGCATTTACATCGGATTTAGAAAGCAAAAATTTTGTTAAGCGTGAGGTCACCGGTAAATCCTCAGATGCAAATCAGCTTGCTGCTAAACTTGCAGAGGAACTCCTCAAAACCGGCGGCAAAGAGATACTCTTCAACTGTCATTCTGTATCCATTCGGCTGCGCTCAGGGCATGCTTGATGTGGAATCCAAAAAATTTAATCTCTGATCCTTCTACCTTGCTCTCGTCTCGGCGAAGCGCCGAGCCGTAGCCGGACAGGACAGTTGCTCGGGATAAAATTTATAAAGGCCGTGTGTTAATGGCTCCCTTTTCCTTGCACCTTTTTATTTGACACGGATTAACAAAGTACTTACACTATTTTTATGGGAATCCAGGAAATAATAAGTATTCACAGAGAGCAAATTCTTGCACTTGCAAACAAATACGGTGCATCTGAGGTTCGCGTTTTTGGCTCCGTTGCCAAGGGTACCGCAAATGAGCAAAGTGACATTGATTTTCTTGTAGATCTAGCACCTGGCCGAAGCCTATTGGACCTTGGCGGTTTATTGTATGAATTGCAGCACCTGCTTGGCAGACCTGTTGACGTGATCACACCCGCGGGCCTGCGGCCTCGTATTCGTGAGCGCGTTCTTAAGGAAGCTGTTGATATATGAGAGACGATAGGGAAAGGCTGCTTGATATTAAAGAAGCCATTGAGAACGTGCAAAAATACGCCTCTCATGGCAAAGACGCCTTTAGAAACGATGAGCTTATCCAAACATGGATTTTACATCATATTCAAATCCTCGGCGAAGCAGCAGCCAGACTCTCTGATGAATTTCAGGAAAAGCATCCCGATATACCGTGGTTTAAGATTATCGGTATGCGTAATATCCTTGTTCACGATTACTTTGGTATCGATATCGAAGCGGTCTGGTCAGTAGTTGAGAACGACCTTCCTGTGCTTTACGACCAAATCAGAGGATTGTTATAGGATATTTAGCCCCGCAATTTATTGCGGGGTTTTTGTCTAATTTATACAAACATCTGCGTTTTTCACAATTCAATTGATAATTGGACAAATTTAAGTTGAATGAGGGAATGTTTAAAAAACAAATTTCCCATAATTTCAGCGTAAATTTTCTTGAATAAGGGAATGAATTTCACTATAATTGTTGTCGATTCTTGTCAAATTCAAGCCCCTCTGTACGGGTGCGATCTTGCCTCTGCGGGGGAGCCCGCCTTGCGGGAATCCGAAGCAGGGGTCAAAGAAAAGGAGGATTATTATGTCCACTAAAGCATTAACTTTAACAGCAGCAGTATTACTTTTTTCTGCTTGTCAGCTTCAAGCCGCCGTTATTCACTCAACTTGGGTTGGAGGTGCACAAGGCGATTGGGGCGATGCAAGTAACTGGTCTCCACCCATTGTACCGGACAATACAGTGTGGACCACTTATTTAGTCTCGATATATTCATATGATTATGGAGTAGCAGTCGGCATAGGGCAAAAATTTACTATTGACCAATTGGTATGCCGGGGTAATGTCACGCTTTACGGTCCATGGTATCCCGTGAATCTCACTCTGGTAAAAGGCCTAATCAACTATGGAGAGTTGGATGCTCTGAGACTCGACTTTACGGGTGACGTGACGAACATGGGTGGTGCCGAACTTGATTTATCCGAATTTTTTTCTGCTCATGGCAATTTATACAACGAGCCCAATGCCACAATCGACGTCACATATCGGGAAATGGAAATTGAGGATGCTAACATAGTGAACAATGGTCTAATAAATGCTTCTTCAGATGGTGGTCTTGATGCGGGAATTGAATTTCGCAATTCAGGTAGGATTGAACTTTTCGGTGGCGGGGTAAGTGGAGGAACCTTTGACAATAATAACACCGGCGTTATTGAAGGCTTCGGCTCAATTCGTTCAGATAGATTTACAATGAACAAAGGCATAATTTATGCAGTTTTTGGGTCACTCGGGATGCCCAGTGGTGGATCCATAATAAACTCTGGTATCTTAGGAAACAAACCTCTTGCATCCCTTCACATATTTAGTCCCACGGATGTTAATAACTTCGGCACAATCGAAGTCAATGCAGGAGGTGGTGTCGCGTTTGATTGCAACTTGGTTAATGTTAATGAGCCGAATGCTGTTATAAAACTGCTCGGAGGTACATTGGCAGCTAAAAAAATTACTCAAAAACCTGGTGCAAAATTCGAAGGCTTTGGCGGAATCACCGGCAATGTTGTTATTGAACCAAATGCTGTAATCAAACTGACCGGCCCAACGAATATTGTGGGCGACTTGACAATTAAAGAAGGTGCGACGTTAGATATAAGTGATGGTACAGTGCTTGTTACCGGCCTTACAACATGTAATGGTGGTACAATTAAAACATTTCATGGCACAATTATCACGCAGGGCGGTACATCGGGCGGCATCTGTAAAAGAGTCATCTTAGACTGAATATAGCTATACGTAAAATAGCAGCCTGTCACACATGAAACGATGGGTGTCATTCTGAGCCTTTCGCTTCGCTCAAGGGTAAACTCCGCGAAGAATCTGGCTTGCGAAAGCCAGATGTTTCGCCTCCGGCTCAACATGACAAGCCGGAAAATTACGTGTTACATACAATTAGGAGATTGCCACGGCCCTGCGGGCCTCGCAATGACCTGAAAAGGCCGCATTTGTCATTGCGAGGAGCGAAGCGACGAAGCAATCTCTACTTTAGCAACAAGCCCGAAAGCAGATATCGAGGTCGAAAAACTGGATTCCCGCCCATTCGGCTGCGCTCAGGGCAGGCACTGCGCGGGAATGACAAAAACCAGTATCCGCAATAGATACTTCATAAATCCGCAGTCTGTTTGGGGAAAGTGCTGCTATTTATACATCTGGTCAAAGTATTTCTGAGCGCCGACCACCGCAGCCCGCATCATATCCTCGGCCTCGGCGGTTTCGCGATTGGCGAGCACAGCCATTAGCTTCTTTGTATCAAGCTCCTTTGCAGCCTTTTCGCACGCTTCCCAGCTTAGAACGCTTCGTACAACCCTGTCGATTCCCTGCTCTGCATTATCATAAGCACGGGTTTGCATATCATGGCCTTTCCAGCGGGCGTAACCAGCCTGCTGGATAAGCCCTGCGATGGCAACATTCATGCCGTTGATCCTGGCCCCGTGGTCTATGTCGTACTTTCCTGGTCCGCCGAGGATAATGCCGTCGTTGTAGCCCTGGCTATTGAGGTGCATGTGAACCATCGCGCCGTTATCCAACTCTTCGACAGTATCATAAACATGGTCAAGGCCGATCATCTCCGAATGGCCGAACTCTTTGTTGACGCCTTTGTTTTTTCTCGATACGCCGAATTCTTCCTCGATTTTTCGCCAGAATAATAACGCGCTTGCCACCGTCGGAATCAGCATAGCCGGGTGTCCCTCGTTGGGCTTTGGCTCAAAACCTATATGGAGATTGCCGCCCTTTTTTTGCTCATATTTGCATAGTCCTGCAATGCTCTCTTTGAGATTTTGATACATTTGTTTTATAGCGACCGTTGCAATATCGTAGCCGAATGAGCCGTTCCATATAACAAACGCCGGCGCTTTTTTAATATCAGGATGCCAGGCCTTTTTTAATTTTCCGTAAGCCAGGTCAACCGTCTTTGTACCTAACTCCTCTGCTGCCTTTCGCTCATTCGTATCGAGTGACGCTATTCCGCCGTAGGCAAAGTGACTGTGTGCACCGGGGGTTATCATCGCCAGATATAATTTATTATCCACAAGGGCGTCGGCGACAGCCGCGGCGTTTTTATCATCGACTTCAGCGTCATAGTGCATCTCGATACCCAATTCGACATTATCCGGCATGTGTGGCCGAATCTTATCGGCTACTAATTTAATCATCTCCGGCGTGCCGAACTTGCCGCCCCACTGAGGCCGCATATCGCCCGGCACAAAACCGCCCTTACCCGGATTAAACGTCCACCGACATATACTATGTAAAGATTTCTCTGCCATTTGTTCTGCTCCTTATTTTACTCTTGCATTGATAATTGCTGTTTCAAAATATTTTCCCAATAGTTATACACCTTTTGATAGTCTTTCGCCAGTTTTTTTTCTGGTTCGATTGTCCTAACCGGCTTCAAACCAGTGAAGGCATCCTTTGGTCCTTTATAGATACCAGCTCCGATTCCTGCTCCACGAGCGGCGCCCTGCGAGCCATCAGTGTTGTACAATTCAACTGTCGCACCTGTGACCGTCGCAAAGGCCTGGCCAAATAAGGGGCTAAGAAACATATTCGCATCGCCCGCTCGAACAGTTTTTACCTCTACGCCGGTCTGACGCATTATGCCAAGCCCATAATTGAGTGCAAAGACAATTCCTTCCTGCGCCGCTCGAAGCAGATGGGCTTTGGTATGGATGTTGAAATTCAGGCCGTGAATAGATGCGCCTAAATTTCTATTCTCCAGCGTCCTTTCTGCACCATTCCCATAAGGCAGAATTGAAAGTCCGTCAGAGCCAACCTTTACACTGCCGGCCAATTTATTCATCTCGTCATAGTCTAGGCCGCCAGCGGTATTATGTTTCAGCCAGCTATTAAGAATACCCGTTCCGCTCACACACAATAGCACACCATATCTCGGCGACTTCGGCGAGTGATTAACATGAATAAAAATATTTACCCTTGACTTGCTGTCGTAGTTGCTTTTGTCGGTAATCCCATAGACGACGCCCGAAGTGCCCGCTGTTGCTGCAATCTCGCCCGGATTTAAGACGTTAAGCGATAGTGCATTATTGGGCTGGTCACCCGCACGATAGGATATTTTTGTGCCGGCTTTTAAGCCCAGCTCATCTGCCGCTTCCTTAGTCAATTCACCCTGCACCGAGAAAGTCGCTACGACCTCCGCGACCAAATCTTCTGCGATTCCATAATAGTCCAGGACCAAATCGGCAAGGGCCTGCTTTTTAAAATCCCACATTATACATTCGGACAGGCCCGACGGCGTTGTCTTTATCTCGCCGGTCATCTTCATGGCAATATAATCGCCGGGCAGCATCATCTTATAAACTTTTGAGAAAATATCCGGCTCGTTTTCCATGACCCATTTTAATCTCGAGGCTGTGAAATTGCCCGGCAGATTAAGCAGGCTCTTTAGGCACTTTTGCTCGCCGATTTCTGCTGCCGCTTTTTGGCTGATTTGCACAGCCCGGCTGTCACACCAGATTATCGATGGCCTCAAGACCTTTTTATTTTTATCCACCAGAACAAGACCGTGCATTTGGTAAGATATTCCGATTGCCTTGACATCGGAGGCCTCGAACTTTGCTTTACCTTTTATCTCTCGTGCGGCCAATTTGACGTGCTCCCACCAGACGTCTGGATGCTGTTCAGCCCAGCCCGGCTTTTTTGCGATAATCTCCATCTCTTTTTTTGGCGAAATCGCCGCTGCCAGAACTTGACCAGTTTCGGCATTTATCAAGGTTGCCTTTATTGATGAGCTACCGACATCGTATCCTAATAATAATTCCATTTACGTATCCTCTCATTTCTGTTGAATTTCATTTAACAATCTACTCTTCAATATAATCAAATTCCGAGTCCACGCTCTTTTTATTCCTGGCTTTCGGAGCCTTTTTGAAGGTGACATTCACTCCCGGCACATCAGGATAATCTATTCTTTCACCTCTCAGCAGCTCTTCAACTGTCAGAATCTGCATGACCGGATGTTTGCCCCAGGGAGACTGATAAAATCCGGCGCCGGCAGCCTCAGCACGCATCGCCTTTGTTGGTTTTTCCATAGAAATCAATACGCCAATCTGTGCCTTTTCTCTTTCTACCACCCCACGTAAGTCACGGACGTCTTTGACGCCTGCCGTACCTGATTTCACGGAGATAACAATTTGCTTGGTCTTTACTTTGGCTGTATCAGACTCATCGTGGAAATAAAGCTGGCCGTCAATTCCTTTATCCGCACCCTTTTTCTGCCCGACCGGCCTTGCACAAACCAATCCCAGTGCCCACCATTGGAATTGATAGCGATTTTCCTGAGCTAATGTCCTTGCATCCGGCAAAGAAACAGGCTCTCCAATAGCTCTATATTTTACTTCGTTACCGAAAGCGTCTTTTAGTCTATGCTTCATCAACGCAACGGCAAGATGTGTAATATCAATACCAATCCAATATCGATTAAGCCTTTGAGCGACTGCAACTGTAGTTCCACAGCCGCAGAATGGATCAAGCACAATTTGTTTTTCTTTACTGCTGGCTGTGATTATCCGCTCTAAAAGTAATTCTGGTTTCTGTGTGGGATAGCCAAGTCGCTGCCGATCGGCCGATCCAACGGCTGGGATTTCCCACCAATCTTTCATTATAACCCAAGAATATTGCCCCATTTCATCTTCCTGGAAGTCACTTTTCTTAAAGCCATATTTATGCATCATATATGACTTTTCTTTTTGTGGATTGAATAAAGTCTTAGCCGCTTCTTTCCCGTAGAAAAGCAGCGTATCGTGTTTCCTGGCAAATCTTCGCTTTGTTGCTCCTCCCGTCTTATAGCACCAGGCGATTTCGTTTTGAAAATTCTTTGGTCCAAAGACAGCATCCATTAACATTTTTAGGTAGTGACTGGCTGTGGGGTCGCAGTGGAGATAAATTGAACCGGTTGGTTTCAGCACACGCCACAGTTCCCAAAGTCGCGGGGCCATCATTGCTAAATATGCCATCATATCGCTTTCGCCTAAGAATGTGCGAAAGGCCTGCATTACCTGCGATACACGCGGTGGAGCCTTTTCCACAATTTCCTGATATGATTTCGCAGCAGCCTGATCCCACTGCCACGTATCCTCGAAGGCCTTGATTTGAGCAGCAGCCCGGCTGCCGTTCTGCTCGGCAAAAAGCACGTTATAATCTTGATCACTTTTGAAAGGCGGATCAAGATATATAAGGTCTATCGTCTCGTCCTTGATATAACGACGAAGCACATCAAGGTTATCACCATAATATAAAATGTTATCTACCACAGATCACCTATGCTCTATTGGTCGAACAGTGCCGGCCTCGCTGTATCGGCCATGTCTGCCCTTATGGCAACGTACATAATATCTGTGCACGGTTGATTGTCAAGTCCGACCGGTTCTTTTCTCAAAAGACGAAAATAAATCATTTGACATTTCCGTTTGGCGTTAGTAGATTTCCTACAGGTTTTTAGTATGTAGGAATATATATTCAGGATTAAAGCAAGGAGCTTAAAAATGAGAACAAAAAGATTTTTTAATCTGTTTTCGGCATTAACGGCAGTAATTGTGCTCTGCTGGGCAGAGAAAAACATAACCGCTGCTGAAAAACCGGAAGTCAAGGAGAAAAAGGAAATGAGTATTACCAAAGAATCTTTTGGACTGACGCCCGACAAACAAACAGTTGTTCTGTACACGCTAACTGATCCTAATGGCGTAAAAGCTAAAATCACCAATTACGGGGCGACTTTGGTATCAATAGAGACGCCGGACCGGAAAGGCAACTTTGCTGATATTACGCTCGGCTTCGACACGCTCGACGGCTACCTTAAAGAGCATCCATATTTCGGCGTAATAGTCGGCAGATATGCTAATCGTATCGGCGGAGCCAAATTCAAGCTCAATGACGTCGAATATAAGCTGGCGGCAAACAATGGAGCAAACCACCTGCACGGAGGAATTAAGGGATTCGACAAGGTTGTATGGAAAGTCGATGACGTAAAAGCTAAAGATGATTCAGCAGCATTGAAGCTGAGTTATTTCAGCAAAGACGGTGAAGAAGGCTACCCGGGCAATCTCAAATGCAGTGTTACTTATACGTTGACAAAGAAGAATGAATTAAAAATTGAATATGAAGCAGAAACCGATAAGACAACCGTAGTGAACATGACGAACCACACCTACTGGAATTTGGCCGGCCAGGGCAAGGGTGATATCCTCGGCCATGAGCTTATGATAAACGCGGATAAATACACTCCGGTCGATGAGGGATTGATACCGACCGGCGAGCTTAAAAGTGTTAAGGATTCGCCGATGGACTTTAACAAGCCGACGACTATTGGGTCACGGATTGATAAGGTTCCCGGCGGCTATGACCATAACTACGTGCTCAATAGTGGTGGAGGCAAATTAGCTCTGGCCGCAAAGATGTATGAGCCGACATCTGGAAGAGTTATGGAAATCTATACCAGCGAACCGGGAATTCAGCTTTATACCGGAAACTTCTTAGATGGCTCCATAACCGGTAAAGCCGGTAAGGTATATAAGAAACACTATGGATTCTGCCTGGAGACGCAACACTTTCCGGATTCGCCGAATAAGCCGCAATTTCCGTCGGTTGTTCTGAAACCCGGTGATAAATATGCTACAACAACTGTGCACAAATTCTCTACGAAATA
>CAZRNB010000043.1:0-21550 GCA_964601355.1 uncultured Pirellulales bacterium | reverse complement strand
AAGCAAAACCAGCCAGAGAAATAACCAAAAATAGAAGAGCTTTTTTCATAGTTAGCTCCTGTTGCGGAAAGAATAAAAACAAAGATGTCATACCTGCGAAAGCAGGTATCCAGGTCGAAAAACTGGATTCCCGCCCATTCGGCTGCGCTCGGGGCAGGCACTGCGCGGGAATGACAAAAACCGGTATCTGCAACAGACACGAGTTATAATGGGTCTCTATGGTTTCCGGCACGATTATTCGAACCTCAATTATTGTAACAAAAACGAGGTGGTTAAGTCAATGTTTAGTCGGTGCCGGAATGGCGGTGACTTGCATATAGTTATATAGATTGTCACAAAAAAATAGGGCAGCCCATTCGGAAATCGAATGAGCCGCCCCTTTTCCCGGGGGAGTCCAATCCCTTAATCGGAATCTACTCGTTCCCGGTCATCAGCAAGATTAAGAATCCATCTCGAGCAATACTACTGCGGTTCAGAACTTTACGGGCCAGTTTGCTTTACATATAGCGAATAGCCATCTCCTGTATGGGTGAGGGTGTAATTACGGTTAAAACCTTCTTGGCAGTTACAAATCTTGTTGAGGTCACCATTTATTGTTATATCAGAAGTGTTGCCGGAACCTTTCTGGATTTGCGTGATAATATTCCGGTCTCCATATATAGTTACATCCATTTTGTTGTTTTCACCCCCCTGCCACTGGCAAGTATGGTTATAACTTCCATATACGTGGATGTAGGCTTTGTTTTTCTGACCAGCCTGATACTGCGTATAACCCGGGTTGGGTAGTTTACATTTATATGTAGATGTCGAGCTGTTATTGTCTCCTCGTTGCGTGACCTCGGCATAGTTGTCTTCGCCATTCTGATACTGCTTAGCAAAGTTGCTACGGCCTTTTTGGTAAATTATCAACGTGCCGGAACCTCTCTGGGTTTGGTTGGCTATATTCTTGTTTCCAATCTGTTCGATGCCTGCATGGTTATATACAGGTTTAGATACTGACAGAGTTTGGCTTGCTTCGTTGTCATTCCCAGTTTGATGGATAGCCGCAAATGAGCTATCCCCGTACTGAGTTTGGGTAGCTTTATTCCTATCGCCAATTTGATAGATGTATGACTCTTGGGTATTACCATTCTGAGTTTGTTGGGCGTTATTGCTTAGGCCCGTTTGTTTGATCAAAGCAAGGTTGTCATCACCAAACACGGTGGTCTTAGCTAAATTTTTATTGCCTATTTGGTCATGTTGAATCGAGTTAGATGACCCGTAATCCCGCTTAATGCTGGTATTAGCAGCTAAGGCCAATCCGCTCACACCGAGCACAAATGCGATAACTATTGCTGCCATTAAAACTTTCTTACACATTTTTAACACTCCTTTGATTTGTCGATTTCTTAAATACGACTTTTTCACTCTCTATTCTCATAAATACCTTACTCTGGCTCCAAGCCAAAGTAATTTTGTTGTTTTAGACAAGCATTTAAAATAGGCCATCGTATAAAACAACTATCGCCACGATGAGCAAACAAGGTTTCCGAACAAACCTTAAGCTCCATAAAATATATTTTAGGGCTTAAGCTCAACTCACCTCCTTTCTTGGAAAGCCCTGATTAAAGGGTTAGTAAAAGTTTCATAAATAAAAAGCCCGACAGAACAATTGTTTGCTCTGTCAGGCTCGCTTTTTGTAAAGTAGAGTCCGTTTGCAAGCTACACTATTGCAACGATTATTGGTTCGGGTTTACATAATTTGATTTCTCGTTTCAATTCCTAATGCTTTACATCACTCCTCAAGTTTAAAAAGCTAAAGTCCTATAATTTTGTATCGACAGGATATAGTTGATTTCTTTAAAACTATTTACAGCAAAGCTTTATTTAATCATTGTCACAAAAATAATGGGGCAGCCCATCCCTTAGGGATGAGCCGCCCCTTTTTCTGGGGGAGTCCAATCCCATAATCGGAATCTACTCATTCCCGGATATCAGCAAGACAAAGAAATTGTTTCTAACACTTCTGTTTCAGAATTAACTCAGAATTTTACATTCCAAATTGATTCACATAAATGGTACCGTTATTTCCTATACGGTTGAGGTTGTATTTCAAGTTAGTACCTTCTTGACAATTACAGACTTTGTTGTTGTTGCCCTTTAATATTATGGTGGACGAGTTGTTGATACCTATCTGTTTTTGCGTGGTAGTATTGCCGTTTCCAGTTATATTGGACTTGGCGAAGTTGTCACTACCTTCCTGCCACTGGCGGGTTTGGTTGCTGTTCCCCTTTATGCTGATGTGCGCTTCGTTGTTGGACCCGAATTGATATTGTGTATAGTCGCCGGGCAAGGCACATTTGTAAGTGGATGTGGAACTGTTATTGTATCCTGTTTGCGTGACCTCGGCAACGTTGTAACTACCAGACTGATACTGCTTAGCGTAGTTAAAACCATCTTTACCATCTTGGGAAATCTTCGCCTCGTTGCTGCTACCAAGCTGAGTTTGGTAGGCTTTATTCTTGATACCGTTAACTTGAGTGATCTCCGCCTCGTTGCCGGAACCACTCTGGTCTTGCGAGGCTTGATTGTTATTGCTCGTTTGAGTAATTATCGCCTTGTTGCTGCTACCAAACTGAGTTTGTATGGCCATATTGCTTTTGCCAACTTGACGGATCTTCGCATAGTTGAACAAACCTGAGACGTTGGTTTGTGCAAAGTTCAAATTGCCAGGTTGTTGATGAATAATCGTGTTGCCCATCCCTGTGTCATTCTTAATGCTGATATTGGCTGCCAGAGCCAATCCGCTCACACCGAGCACAAACGCGATAATTATTGCTGCCATTAAAACTTTCTTACACATTTTTTACACTCCTTTGTTTTATTGCCGTGCGTACTAACAAAACTATAACTTCTTTCTTTCTGTTACTCTGGCTCCAAGCCAGAACAATGTGTTTTTCAGGGCTTTATTACTTCCACCTCCCTTCTTGGAAAGCCCTGCTCAAAGGGTTAGTTATTGCTTCGTTTTGATTTGTGTCGAGCTTCTTCTTAAATATCGGGTGTATAGAGATGTCACAAGAATGATGGGGCAACACATATAAGAACCGGATGTGTTGCCCCTTTTTCCGGGGGAGTCCAATCCCTTCACTGGGATCTACTCATTCCCGGACATCAGCAAGATGAAGAAGCCATCTCGAGCACTACTATCCAGGAGCAACTGAGAACTTTACAGCCCAATTCCAGTTTGAGTCACATTGATAATACGGTTATTTCCTATAAACTTAAGCTGGAGAGGCGATTTTAGATTAACTCCATTTTGATAGTTATAGACTTTGTTGCCGGAGCCGATAATATCTATAATCGACCTGTTGTTTAAGCCAATCTGAACCTGCTTGGTAATATTGTTGTTTCCTTTTATATCTGCTTTGGCGAAGTTTCCACTACCCTGCTGCCATTGGCAAGTCTGATTGTTAGTTCCCTTTACGTCAATTAAGGCCGTGTTGCCAATCCCAGACTGATATTGCGTATAACCATCAGTGGGAAATGTAAAAGGCAACATGCAAGCGGAGTCGTTTTTGCTTCCTGTTTGCGAGACCCTGGCAAAGTTATCAGCACCATTCTGATACTGCTTAGCGTAGTTCAACGAGCCATTTTGGGAAATCAATGCTTCGTTCTTGATACCTGCCTGAGTTTGGAGGGCTCTGTTACCGGTTCCCCAGGGATTTAATTGCTCAATAGTTGCCCTATTGAATGAACCATTCACATTAGTTTGAGCGAGGTTCAAATTGCCGAGTTGTTTTTGAATGATTGAATTGGCTATCCCGGAGCTATTCTGAATTTTAACATTAGCTGCCAGGGCTGATCCGCTCAAGCCGAGCACAAACGCGATAACTATCGCTACCATTAAAACTTTCTTACACATTTTTTACACTCCTTTTGTGTCGCTTTCTGAATTAACAGAATATACGACCTTCTTACTCTTTACATACCTTACTCTGACTCTGAGTCAAAGTAATTTTGTTGTTTCAGACGGACATCCAAAATAGGCCGGCGTCTAAAACAACTGTCACCACGATGGGCAAACAAGGTTTCTGAACAAACCTTAAGCTCCATAAAATGTATTGTAGGACTTAAGCTCAACTCACCTCCTTTCTTCCAAAGCCCTATGCATGGGGTTAATAAATCGTAATTCGTTTTGCGTATTGCGTCGTGCGTAATTTATTTAATACGCATTACGCACCACACACGACGCACACATTGGTCGTTCTCTTGCTTTTCAAGTTCCATCCTTCTCAAAACAAAAAGCCCGACAGAACACTTGTTTGCTCTGTCGGGCTCGCTTTTTGTAAAGTAGAGTCCGTTAAACTATGCTATTATGTCACAACATATACTTAAATTTTAATCTGCCCTCATTCTTTCCTTAACCGTGGTTATATCAACCTGTCTTATTTGACCCTGGTGCACCTGTATTTCACAAATCAGTGAGCCATAGCCCATTTGCTCGGCCCGGCGTTTTAATTTCTCCCATATATTATCAACGGAGTTGTTTTGGCTTGGCAAAAATGTTTTTTCAGGATTTTCGTTGGCCATCCGTGACTCCATCGGCTGATTCATCCTTAATCAATCAATTGCTCCATGTTACAGAATCTAATTTCAAATTATCATCTTTTTAATATTATAGTCAATATTTTTATAGGACTTAAGTTTTTTTGCTAAAATGCGAAATTACCATACTTAGTATCCCACAAACCGGGATTTGCCTTTTAAAGTTTTCTGTGCTTATTTTGTCTATCTCACTCCACTTCTTTAATTGCCTGAGCTTTTTCGACATCCTTAACGTCATTGGGTTCGGAATTCATAGTTTCTTCAGAGCTATCAGATTCAATAATTTCCGCATTATCCATTTTATCAAAAATAGCTGTTTTCCCCATGTTTTGTTTATTATTTAAGTAATTTTGAATAGCCGGTGAATTGACATCATTTGGGTCTTTCAACTCCCAGATGCCATCCATTATTCCCTCTATAATCAGATCATAAACAGCTTTCTCTATTGCTTCCAGGACGCATATTGTTGGTGGCTCATTAGTAGATAGCCCTGTTTCAGCCTCAAGGAGTGTCTTGAAGCTAACAAATCTGTAGATGCCGAAATCCACCTCTTCAGACAGTACGGATTTGGTAGTTGAGATGGACTTAAGAACCCTTCCATTTTGGACGGAGACGAGCCTAAGGTAGATATTTACCATATCTTTTCTAAATTTGCCCGAACCGCCGATCCCAAAGTACTTGATTCCCAAGCCGCTGGTAATGAAGTTTGTGTCATAACCTATTATACCTCCCTCTAAAAGTACGCCTGCATAAAATAATGGCGGTAAGGGCGGCAGTTTCTGGCTGCCTTCGGCTTCGTACTGCATCCTGGTTGAACGAATCATTTGCCTTTCGTTCAGCAAATTCGCCAATCCTTCCCTTTCTATTGGAATAAACCAGCCGGAATCCTCAAGGACCTGATTCAGCATCGAGGTAGCCCCTTGAGTGATCGCCGTCGAAAAAGTGGTTGCCTGCTCGGTGGTTTTGTATTGTCCGGTCTGATCCCTGAATTTATAAACCGCTATCACTACTTTTTCCTTCGGCGGAGGCAGAGAAATCAAATCATCGTGGATAGCAGTAATATATCCCCTGGTTGCTCGGTCGCCATTGATGGAAGCGTCCATGTCGGTGCAGCCGAGCAGAAAAACGGATTGTAATAGCATAGTTGCCGTTACAACAGCAGCATTCATCTCTCTGTTCATCTCCAACGGCCTTTTAGTAATTCTCAATAGTAAGGAACTTGTAAAGTTGTTTGGCTTCCTGTTACGGCATTTTTTAGAACGACATTAATGCCGCTGACATCGGCGCCGACATCAACGGTAAAATCGCCTAAATTGTAATGGCCCTGCTCAAGGCCTTCTTCACCAAATGCTGTGCTTACAATCCTGTCAGCCAGTCTGCTGAGCACCTGCCTCTGCACACCGGTTTTAAAGTCTTGTATCATATCTCCGACCGTATTTGTGGATTGGGACTTCTCTGAGTATTTGTTCTGGGCGTTCGCTGAAGCCAGCAGCCAATCAGCATTATATGCTAAGCCCCCAAAAGACGGATTGATTGGCGTCCAAATCAATTCAGTAGCAGCGGCCATTTCCGCTATCGACAAATACAAGCAGCAAAGGATACCATAGAAAACATACATCTTTAATCTTTTTTTCATTTGCTTTGTCCTTTCTTAACTAAGTCACGTCTGGCTAAAAGCTGTAAATGACGTTGAGCTTTTATTATTTAGTACAGTTTTATCCATTCTGATTGTTGCATATATTCCATAGAGGAAAATTTTAACAGCAAATCAACTTAGTAAGTGGGACGGTAACAACGATTCTGAACGTGGTCAAGGCTGCAATTGTACCTAAGCGGTTTCGTGTAAGTTAAATAGGGGACATCGAATGAGCCGGCATTTCCGGCGTAAACGATGAAAGACATGAAGAATAAGCTCAGACCGATCCTGCAGGCCAAATCGCAGAAAGAGTCTGTCTAAATGGGTCCGAACTGTTCCTACAGATAGGCCGAGCTGTCGTGCAATCTGTTTATCCGAACGTCCTTGGAGCAACTGCCAGATAACTTCAGCCTGTCTTGGAGAAACACGTAATTCATTGACAATCTCCAGCCATTCAGAAGCAGAAAAAAGCTCGCTTTTAGAGCCGCTTTCTATATTCAGGCGATTTATGTCACTATGATTTTTTATTTGCTCTTGATAACCTGAGAAAATAGCTGTTCTGACCGCCTTCCTTGGCATCAGTTTATCTCCCAGCAGGCTGACCGGTCCAAACCAACCGTATTTTTTAGCTCCTCTCAGACCTCAAGAGGGTATTGTTTATTGTCACAATCGGCGAATCTGTTTTAAAGCTCGCTAATTTTAACATCATTCGTTATACGCGTAAGGGCCTGTTTTTAGTTTTCCGGGTTGTCATAATCAATAATATCAAGAAGTTTAAATTCCCGCTGCTGCAAGTCAATTCGTTAATTTTGATGACAAGGAAAACCATAATAGTTTATTGAAGGAAATCACTTTATCTTGATACGGAATATAAGGTGTTTTTATATGCCGCTTCCCGCCATGTCCTCAGTCTGAGGTTGCTGTTTCTCGTAGTTATTTAGATACTCTTTAGCTGCTTCGACGGCCTGTTTGGCTGCCTCCTCAATCTCTTCGGAGCCGGGTTTAATCATGCTGCTCCAAACTGTGGTCTCTCCGACATTAACCTCAACCAAACTCCCCCATGTTGAGCCAGCTTTTTCTGTAATCAAGATGTTGTAATGCTTACGTACTTCTTGTGGGGGCTTCCACTGAAGATAGAAGTATTCGTAAAACTCATAGCCAATCTTAGTCATGGTCTCTTCAATAATTAAGCCGGCTATTTCTTGCATTAGTTCTTCTTCTGCCTTCGCTATTTTTTGTTCTGCCGCTGAAGGTTCCTGGGGTTTTGCATCTTTTTGCCTGGTGGTAATTTCTTTCACTGATGTTCCTTCTTCAGGTCTTACTGTTTTTTCTTTGATTTTCGGAACTTTTTGCTTTTGACCCGCAATTTCTGCTGGTTCTTTCTCCCTTGTTTTTTCTTGTTCTACTCTGACAGCATGGTTAGAAAGTGAACAACCTATAATAAATATTAATACCGAGACCATACAGTATCTTCTCATTGATCAGCTCCTTTCATGTTAACCTGCTCGAAGTCCCTTGCTATTTTTGCAAATTTTGAATGGTTCAAACAGTCGGTGACGGGCATTCTTAATATGTACAATGAATTATGAGAATCCAAATGTGACACGATACCGACGTTAAGTTCGTACGGTGGAACAGATTGGCTGAAATATTGTTTGTGGGCCGATAATATATAATAAGAAATACTGCACTTATAAAAAAAGTTTGATAGCACTACCCTGCTAAAAAGTGCAGTTAAAACTACCCACCTTGAGATTGCTGAGCCTCCTTTCATTGCCGATGGTCTCCGTATTGACGAAGGTATATTACCCGTATAGCTGTAAAAATGCAAGATTTTTAAAGGAAACAGCACATAGCTTTTCACTTATAAGCGCAGCAACTTTAAAAATAGCCTCAAATTTTTTTCAGATTTTTGTTGCATTATTGCGCATATTATGTCATATTACTACATATAGTTGAGGATATTGACCTATGCAGTTGATGTCGATAGAAGATTTGGCGGTTTATTTAGGCGATTCGAAACGCACAATTTATAAATACATCGCCAGCGGTGATTGTCCGCCGTATATCCGCATAAGCGCCAAGAATATTAAATTTGACCGGGCTGATGTTGACGCTTGGTTATTGTCTAAAAAGGTCGAGCCAAAGACAATCAAAGAAAGGAAAGAGAAATGATTCATAATATTTTGGCAATAGGTTCAGAAAGACCTATTCTGATAAATTACATTGCACCCATTTTACTGGCCGCTTACGTATTCATATTTGCTCTGGTAATTATCTGTTTGATTCGCTTGTCGCGATATTTCTTGACCGCCGGCAAAGAGCAGAAACTTATCCGAATGGAGATAGGTAAACTGGCTGAAGAAGTTCATCTCTTGCGTCAGGAGTTGAAGGTCGGCAAAAACATCGATTCCTCAGCTAAATCAGGATGATGCCTTTCTTGCGATTACGATGCGGTCGTTCTTGTTGAAATCCTTTTCGACTTTTATATCAGCAAAGATACTGGTTTGTTCGAGCATTTCTTTAACCGCCTGTCCCTGTGTGTAACCAATCTCCAGCATCAATGCAGCGTCGGATTTTAGAAATTGGTCCACCTTCTCAAAAATCCGCCGATAAATATCGAGGCCATCTTCTCCTGCCAAAAGTGCTACCCTCGGCTCATAATCTTTTACATTTTTGTCGAGCTTTTCAAACTCGGCTCTACTTACATAAGGCGGATTACACACAATCAAATCAAATTTATCCACATCTAATTGCGGCATAATAGGCTCAAATAAGTCCCCTTGTAAAAGTTTGATTCTATTCTTAAGCTGGTACTTTTCAACGTTAGCGGCAGCGACGCGAAGGGCGGCGTCTGATATATCCGTTGCTATTATTCTTGCATGAGGAAAGTTTTTGGCTATCGCCACGGCGATGCAGCCGCAGCCGGTGCACAAATCGCAGACAAATTGAGCGCCGGAGCTTGCCCCGTTAGAAATCTCTCCTTTTTGTTTTATTTCGTACATCGTAGAATTTCTAATGGGGCGTTTTCGCAAAAACTCGACAGAGCGTTCCACAAGTAATTCAGTCTCTGGCCGAGGAATCATGCAATCAGGACTTATCTCGAACTGGAGTGAATAAAATTCGGTCTTGCCGGTAAGGTATGCAACTGGCTCATGCTCGCCGGCTCGTTTTACTAAATCGCGCAGCTTGTCCAATTGCTCTCTGGAGACAAGTTTATCGAATTGAGTATAAAGTTCAATGCGTTTCAAATCCAATACGTATGAAAGCAGAATTTCAGCGTTTAGACGCGGGAAATCGATGCCCTTGTTCGTAAAGTATTCGATAACCCAATTTAGAAGTTTTTGTATCGTCCAGGTGTCCATAACATTATTACCAGGCAGTTAAAAATTTTCTATATCCAATGTGTGCAACAGCTTTTCGAGGGGACAGCCGGGACATTGGGCCTTCGGCCTGCAAAATTCCTTGCCGGCCCTCACTAACAGCGCATGGTACTCGTTGAAAAGCTGCACATCATCAGGCAGATTCGACTGAAATAATTCCTGCAACTGCTCATAATCCACATACGGCTCGATTAGTCTGTGCCGAATGGCAACCCGTGCGGTGTAAGCGTCAACAACGAATATGGGTCTATCAAAAGCGTAAAGCAGGATCGAATCGGCTGTCTCGCAGCCGACGCCCTTTATCGCTAAAAGCTCGGTGCGCAATCGTTCTGTATCAAGACTTTCGAGATTTGACAATTTACCGTCGTAATTCTCAAAGAGCCAGTTTATAAAGCTCTTCAGTCTCTTAGCCTTGATATTGTAATAGCCCGCCGGCCGAATAAGCTCGGCGAGTTTTGAGGTTTCGAGATAATAAAGTTTTTCAGGATTTAGAAACTCAGCAGCTTTAAGATTTGCTATCGCTTTTTCGACGTTAGTCCAGTTAGTATTTTGCGTCAAGATTGCGCCGGTGATTATCTCAAACTGGGTGTCACCAGGCCACCAATGCTGAGGGCCAAAACGTTTAAAAAGTAACTGGTAAATATCATTCAGTGTCTGGCTTATCACAACATTAATCACAACTTCTATTGACCGCTCCCTTACGGTCGCGGCCCTGAAGGTCGTGGCTCTGTCACATCCGACTATAACATAGAGCCTACGGCGCTGTCTTTTCGAGCTTGACTATTGGCGGTTCAGCGTAGTCGTGCCAGATGCGCTCAGTGTCATCGACGCTGATCTTGCCTTCGTGCACGTACCAGCGATATTGGAACACATAGTCCTCGCCCGGTTTCATCTCCCACGCGCCCAATATCGAGGGGCAAAAATTAAAGAATATATAGTTGTCCGGCTCAGGCCAGACACGCATAGGTTCCGGGTGCCGAAAGTTCTGCGGGTGACTGTAATGCGTGATACCGGTCCATTTACCTTCTATGGCTCCGGCAGTATCGCACCAACGCGCTCGTGTACCATTAGCATTTTCGCGAGTTTTGCCCTCGCTGGTCAGGTAACTGCTGTTTTCGCCTTTCCATTCACGGGTAGCGCGATAACCCAAACCGCCATACCGATATTCCTCTTGAATCAGCGGCTTTTCTGCAACGCAGCGTTGTGTTGATTTGAAATCTACGAGCCAAAATTTATTCTGTGGCCCACCAACATTATAAACCCTAACATCCCAAACCTCCTTTAGTATGACCTTCTCACCTTCAGATGTCTTTCTGGCCACGTGTTCCTGCTCTGCCTGGAAGCCGCCATAAACCGGTCCTTCAGTCGTTGAAAGATACTTTGTGAACCGCACCGTTCCCGTCCCGTCGCCGACGTTCCAGAAATCAACGAGTTTCCCCTCATACTGCGTATGCGTCCAGGGCATCCAAATTCCGAAATGATGAATATGATCCGGGGGATGAATATCGGTCAGTACCAAACCGCTCGGCGACCATAGCGGATGAATAAAACCGCTGCGGTCGTATAAAGGCCTGCGTTGTTCCAGCACTTTCCCCATATCTTTCGGCGCCGGCACGATAGCATGATTATATTGTAATACATTCTTACTATCTTTCTGAATCACCAGAGCCTTATCGTCCTTTATCGCTTTGATACCGGCAACTTCAGCATGTCCCGAATTCGTCGAAGAGATTGGCTCGCCGATAACAAGCTCATAAACGCGTTTTTCTCCTGTGGCTGTTGTACCATTGAGAACCCACCATAGCTTCCTGGGATTGCCGGCTTCAATTTGCGAAGGGATAGTTTGCCGTTGAGAACCTTTTATCTCGATCAGTATTAGGCAAGTCTGATTAGAGTCCTGGACTATTCCATCGAGAGCCACTGAAACGGGTGTGTCGATTCGGGTGTAATTTCCTGATTCGACAGTGATCTTCGCAAGCGGTGCAACAGGGCTAACCGCATGAATCGTTAAAGTCGGGTATAAAATAAAGATTCCTGCCAGGATAATGAGAGGCGAATTACAAGCCTTCATCTATGCTCCCTTTCAAATCAAACCGTTTTCACATAAATATTGTCACAAACTTATAAGCTAAAATAATCAGCTCGGCTTTTTTAATCAATGATTATTTCAGAAATCACCGAGGCTTTTCTGCAATGTGCTTATCCTTTAATGCAAATAAGAGGCTCAAGTTTAGCCACCTTCTTAGCCAGCTCAGCTTTATCGGTGGCATCAACGACCTCGCTGACGTCTTTATAAGCGCCCGGCGCTTCTTCAGCTATGCCGCGATTCGATGCGCCCCGGATAATAACACCTTTTTGCGCAAGGTCCCTTATAATATCCCTGCCGTTCCATTTTTTAGTAGCCTGTGTTCTGCTCATAGCTCTGCCGGCACCGTGACAACAGGAACCAAAGGAAAGTGACATGCCTTTTTCTGTGCCGGCCAAAACGTAAGAAGACGTTCCCATAGTTCCGCCGATAAGTACGGGCTGACCCACTTTTTTTAAGTCAGCCGGCAACGACGGATGACCCGGCCCAAATGCACGGGTAGCGCCCTTACGATGCACGTATAACTTCATTGTTCTTCCATCCACGGTATGCTCTTCGATCTTGCAGATATTGTGAGAGACATCATAGAGCAGACGCAGATTGCTCTTCGGCAGGACTTCGCTGAAAACCTGCCTAACTAAATGCGTCAGAACCTGGCGGTTTGCCACCGCACAGTTAGCGCCGCATCTCATAGCTCCCAAATACTGCCGGCCGACGTCAGAATTAATTGGTGCACAGGCAAGCTCCTTCTCCGGCAGCTCTATCCCCATTTTCGCAGCCGTTTTAATCATCTTCGGCAGAAAATCAGTCGCTATCTGATGTCCAAGCCCCCTTGAGCCGCAGTGGATGCTTACAACGATGTCATTTAAATGCAGACCGAAAACCTCAGCACAATCAGCATCATAGATTTCCAAGACTTTTTGTACTTCCATGTAGTGGTTGCCGGAGCCGAGCGTACCGACCTCGTCTTTTTGGCGTTCCTTTGCATGGTCAGAGACGTATTTAGGCTCAACTCCAGCCATTCGGCCTTTTTCCTCTATGCGCTGGAGGTCATCTCCTGTTCCGAAGCCTTGTTCGACCGCCCATTGTGCTCCTCCAATAAGCATCTCGTCCATTTCCTGCCTTGATAAGAGCTGTTTGCTTCTGCTGCCGAGGCCTGCTGGAATTCGTCGGGCCAGATAGTCTGCCAGCTTTTCCTTTACAGGCTTAATATCATCGAACGTAAGGCCGGTGCATATTGAGCGGACGCCGCAGGAAATGTCGAAGCCCACTCCTCCTGCGGAGATTATACCGCCTTTATCCGGGTCAAAACCAGCGACGCCACCTATTGGAAAGCCATAGCCCCAGTGGGCATCGGGCATCGCATACGAAGCCCGCACAATGCCGGGCAGCCGGGCAACATTCGACGCCTGCTCAAGAACCTTTTCATCCATTTCCTTTATGAGCTTTTCATCAGCGAAGATAATGACCGGCACCTGCATTTTACCCGCCGGCTCCATGTACCATTGACAATCAGAAAGTTTTTTTAGCTTCTTGATATCCATTTTTCACCTTCTGCAAAAAATTCAAAAATCAAAATGTAAAAATCAAAATTGTGGAGTTGCCCTTAAGGGGCAACGAATTCCTTAATTTTGATATTTTATTTTTGATATTTAATTTTCTGCCCATACGCTATACATCTACAATACATTGTGCCAGCCAGGTTCCATTTTTATTCTGCCTGACTTTCAAATCCGCATAAGTGGCGGCTTTAACCTCCACAGCGGGATTGTGCTTTTTCAAATCTATCTTTTCACCCCATGCTTTAGCCCGGAGACAGCCATTCTCGATACCGACATCGAATTTGCTAAACAGCATCTGCCGGGTTGCCACTTCGTAGATAAGAGCATTCAACCAGCTTACAAATAGCAACTCATCATCCTGATCAGAGCAGGAGATTTCGACCAATTCCTTTGGCTGTACTGTTTGCAAATTGGTGATAACCGCTGTCAGAGCCAAAGCAGCCTGACCGAAGGCCTGCTCCTTTGTAGGCCCAAAGCCGCGAATGCCTATATCAGCCGGATGAGAATAATGTTCCCATCGCATTTTCTCCATAACAATGAACCATCAAAAAAGACATGAAAAGTGGAGCCTTCACGGGCGGAGCCCATGGCACCTCCATCTTCAGCGTAACCCGCCGAAGAACATCCGCCTATGTTAAAGCTCTGGCAGATACATTCTTGCATTCACACACGAGTAGAACCCGCGGCCTTACGCGAAGGCGGGTTAGACAACCATCTTGCTTTTTAACCCGTCGGTTTTTCCGAGAACGACTGGGCACTGTTGCTAATCATAGTCTGGCTGATAGGAAACTTCTGTTCTTTTCGCTGAAGGATCCTACGACAACGAGAATTCAAATTATCCAGCACGTTCATAAAGTTGATATAGGCCTCATAAGGTGTATTATAAGGATTGAAGTATTTATGCACGTCTCCGTCAGAGAACCATTTTGTGCACATGTAATAAAAATGGTCGGACGTCTGCATTTTTCTCCAATCGCCAATTATCTGGATGTCGTTCGTAGCCTTGACAATACTTTCCATTTTGTAAAGCTCTTTGAGAGTATTTTCCTGCATGGGATTACCCCGCCAGGCAGACAGGTCTCTTTCGATATCAGCCCAGCTTATGGTATAAGGAACATCAATTACACCGACCGCATCATAGCTATCCACCACCTCGGAAGGAGTTTTAAAGTTATTGTGCGGGTGCTTTAAAATTTCATCCGGCAGGTGCCGCATAAAACTGAATATTCCAGTATCCTCCCATTGGTGCTCGCCGAAGGTTTCGTAATCCATAAAAAGATTTACGGAGTAGCCACAGCCGTTGACGGCATTTACCCAGCTGGCAAACTTGTCGGCCTTGAGAGGCCATTGGTTCCAGCTTCGATTGGAAAACCTAAAAGCTATATCATCACTAAGGCGGTAATTTTTCAGCAGCAATTTTAGTTTGCTTCCGCCAACCGGACGATACACAAAGTTGGGACTTCTATAGCCCAGGATATGGTCCGCACCTTCAGCGAGTATGGCGTCGAAGATACCCATCTTATCGATGAGCTCAGCTAAAGAATTGTTATAGATAAGCTCAGTGTTTCTGAATATACGCGGCGTCTGGCCAAAAAAATGCTGGACAGCCTGCATTTGAATCTTAATCTGCTCAATAAATTCGTCCGGTGAGTATAAGAAGCTCAGGCTGTGATAGTAAGTTTCCGCGAGAAACTCCACGCAGCCGGTGCGGGCCAATTCCTGAAAGCTGTCAAGAACCTTCGGGGCGTACGATTGCAGCTGCTCGAGCAATACGCCGGTTACGCTATAGGATACCTTAAATTTGCCCTTATACTTTTTGATCAGCTCAAGCAAAAGCAAATTTGTCGGCAGATAGCACTTATTCGCGACCTTCTTACATACTTCGCTGTTCTTGGCGTCGTCGAAATAATTAGCGTCACGGTCAAAAATAGTATAGCGTCTCAACCGATAAGGCTGATGTACCTGAAAATAGAAGCACACTGACGCCACAATACGCACTCCTTTTTGTATTATGCACAATCCAGCGATTGCTCATAGATTGTACAGAAAAACCGGACTTGTTCACCTGCATAAATTATATCCGCTAAAAGATACCCTGCAACTTAAAAAAAGACAATCGCTTCTCAGGGAAAAAGTTTATGTTTTAGTCCTGATGTTAAACAGACTCCGATGAAAGCGGATTATGGAGGCCGGCTTATCCATTATCGGTAGTAATCAAAGAATAAAGTCAGAAACAAAATCCAGATACAATCTGCAACCGGGCTTCAGACTGGAATGGCGGTGAACAGATTGCAAAACGACTCGCAGACAGTCACGCCATACATCATCTGAAACATCGCAGCGGAGTTCGCGGGCACCTTCCAAGCCCTCATTCAATGATTTCGCTCGCGGGTCTTCCGGTTCATCACCATGAATAGCAGCCTTCAGGGCACCGGCAACGATGCAGTCATCAATACTCCCATCGCGGCGATAGCCGGAGACTAAAACAAATTCAATGTTTTGAAGCACATCTTGATGGTCTCTTGTCATCCGTTCCATCAATTTGTCAGATCCCAGCGTTACATTTAAGTTTCTTCTTAGAGCCATCTCTCGGATATTAGACTTTTTCTGCAAGGCCCGCTTTCGTCTCAACCGGTTTAGCTTTGACATAAAAACCTCCTGTATTGATGGGCATTGCCCTTCTGCCATAATTCCCTGACACGCCAAGCAAATTAAAATTGCCAAATAGGTGATGCAAAGAATGCCAAAAAAACACAGAAGGGTCAAATCTTTTTAAGCTAAATTTGATTTTCGAATATGAATTTATGCTGTTTAGCGTCGATTTTTATGGTATCACCTTCTGCGAATTTGCCGGCTAAAAGCTCGCCGGCAAGCGGATTTTCCAGCCTTTGTTGAATCGTCCGTTTCAACGGCCTTGCTCCATATACCGGGTCGTAGCCTTCATCCATAATCTGCAGGCGGGCATTTTCAGTGAACTGGAGTTTTATCTTCTGTTCATTAAGACGCTCGGTCAAAAATTGCAGCTGAATATCCACAATCTTTCTTAAATCCTCTTTTGTGAGCATTTTGAAGACAATTATTTCATCAATACGATTGAGAAACTCTGGTTTGAAGACCTGTTTGAGCGCATCTTTAACGTGTGCCTCGATTTCCCAGTCGGCGCCGGATTCTTCAGTAAGATTTTGAATCTGCTGGCTGGCAATATTACTGGTCATAATAATGACGGTGTTTTTGAAATCGGCCGTTCGGCCTTTCCCATCGGTCAACCTGCCGTCGTCAAAGACCTGCAGCAGCACATTGAAAACATCGGGATGCGCCTTTTCAAACTCGTCGAGTAAAATCACTGAGTAAGGTTTTCGGCGGACAGCCTCGGTCAGACGTCCGCCTTCCTCATAGCCGACATAGCCCGGCGGTGCGCCTATGAGCCGGGCGACTGAGTGCTGCTCCATAAACTCGCTCATATCAATCCGCACCATTGCGCTCGGATCGTTGAACAGAAAATCCGCCAGGGCTTTGGAAAGCTCGGTCTTGCCTACGCCGGTCGGACCAAGAAATAAGAATGTCCCTATCGGCCGATTCGGGTCGCCAAGACCTGCTCGGTTCCTTCGCACTGCATTACACAGGGCAGCAACTGCCTCATTCTGACCGACTACGCGCTTTCTGATAAGCTCATCCATCTTCATCAGTCTCTCACGCTCGCCGCTTAACAATCTCGCAATCGGTATCCCAGTCCATTTTGATACTACTTCAGCAATGTGCTCCTCGGTCACCTCATTGGCGATTATTTTAGTCCCGTTTGATTTGGATAATTCCGCTTCTTTTTCCTGAAGCTCTTTCTTAAGATTGGCGATAGTCTCATACTTTAAACGAGCGGCTGTTTCCAGCTCGCCTTTGCGTTGAGCTTCCTCAAATTGAGTATGAGCATTTTCAATTTTTTCCTTTAATTCTTTTATATGGTCTATATCAAGCTTTTCGCTTTCCCACCGCGCAGTAAATTCTTTATCGTGCTGTTGTAATTCTGCTAACTGCTTTTCAGCCCTCTTCAGCCGCTCTTTGCTGGCCGAGTCGGTTTCTTTTTTCAAAGCTTCTCGCTCAATTTGAAGCTGAACTATCTTTCTGCGGATGTCATCCATCTCGGCAGGCAGCGAATCGTTTTCGATCCGCAATTTCGAGGCTGCCTCATCAACCAAATCTATCGCTTTATCCGGCAGCCATCGGTCGGTTATATAACGGTTAGACAATGTCGCAGCAGCAACAAGCGCCGAATCCGTGATTCTCACGCCGTGATGGGTGTCATAGCGGTCTTTCAGGCCGCGAAGAATGGCTATGGTCTCTTCAACGCTCGGCGGGTCAATCAGGATCGGCTGAAAACGCCTCTCTAAGGCTGCATCTTTTTCCATGTACTTTCGATATTCATCGATCGTGGTCGCACCAATACAGCGAAGCTCGCCTCGCGCAAGCGATGGTTTAAGCAAATTGCCTGCATCGACAGAGCCTTCGGCACGGCCTGCACCGACAACAGTATGCAGCTCGTCGATAAAAAGTATAATTTGGCCCTGGGCAGCGATAACCTCTTTTAGCACTGCTTTGAGCCGTTCCTCAAACTCGCCTCTGAATTTTGTCCCTGCTATCAGCGCCCCCATATCCAGGGCGATAATTCTTTTGTTCTTCAGACCTGCAGGGACATCGCCTGTGATTATCCGCTGGGCAAGCCCTTCGACGATAGCCGTCTTTCCGACGCCTGGCTCGCCGATTAGCACAGGATTATTCTTTGTTCGGCGGTTAAGAACCTGCATACACCTGCGAATCTCTTCGTCTCTGCCGATAACAGGATCGAGCTTGCCCTTTCGAGCCATTTCCAGAAGGTCGATGCCGTAGCGTTCCAAAGCTTTGTATTTATCTTCGGGGTTTTGGTCGGCGATTTTTTCACCTCCGCGTATCTCTTTTAAAGCAGCCTCAATCTGCTCAGGATAGATGGAATTAAGTCTTAAAATTTCTTTAGCATCACTATCCACCGAGGCAAGCGAAATAAGCAGATGTTCGACACTTAGATATTCATCTCCCATCGCGTCGGCTCTGTTCTGGGCGTCAAGCACAACTTGATTGAACGCAGGCTCTGGCATAATTTGGTTCACCGCTGATGAGCTTCGACCTTGCGGCAGGTGCTTTAGCTCACTTTCTATCATGTCCTTGAGACGCAAGATGTTAGCGCTGATCTTTTTTAAAATCATCACTACAACGCCGCTCTCATCGCTGCAAAGGGCGATTAATAAATGCAGCGGCGTCAGAACGGAATGCGATTTAGCCATTGCAATCTGTTGAGAGGTCGCTAACGCTTCCTGCGTTTTCAATGTAAATTTATCGAATTTCATAGTCAAGTCCTCGATACTTGATACTCGCAGAGAATCAAACTAACTCAAATACGTGCAAACAGCGTGCCGAGATGAAAATAAAAAGTTAAAAGCAAAAATTAAAAATGAACAGGGGAATTTTGAACTTTTGCCTTTTAATTTTACCTTTTTAATGTGCCAATTTGGCAGGTAACTTGACTTCAAAACTAAAAAATGTAATGTAAACACAATACCTTAAATTTGCTCTGTAGAAAACACGGTATTTGTCATTTCCACCGAGAGGTGTCCTGTGGAGAGCGAGCCGAAGGCAAGCCGAGAAATCTGCTATTAGTAGATTTCTCCACTTCGCCCCCGTTTCTGTCTTCGACAGAAGACATGGGGGCTTCGGTCGAAATGACGGTGAGTCTTTTCTACAAAGCACTTTAAATTATCAATCTGTCCTGTTCTGCCACTATTGTTTAGGAGACGCAGACTCGTGGCTGATAGAAAAAGAAATACCTGGTCGGCGAGAATAAAAAGGACTTTCACATCGGTACTGCCTGTTTCCAAAAGGCGTAAAGGCCGATGTGATAGTTGCGGAGCGTGCTGCAAGCTGCCTAATGTATGTTTCTTTCTTAGGTATAGGCCTGATGGAAAGTCTTATTGTTCTATTTATTCCGTCCGTCCATTGAATTGCAGAAAATATCCAAGAAACAAATCAGAGCTTATAACTGCTGATACCTGCGGCTATAGATTTGAGTAGTGTCCGCCGCAGAGGAATTAGTGCATAGTAATTGGCAATTTGAGACCTGCGTCCTGCCAATGGCTTTTATTGGATTTATCTTTTGGTACGACGTTTGAAAAGGGAGAACAAGCCACCAAGAATCAGCATTGTTCCCGTTGCCGGCTCCGGCACAGCCTGGTCATCCGATACAGGTACAAGCACAATCGACGGTTCCTCTACAGGGACGAGCACAACCGGAAGTTCCGGCGATGGCAAGTCCGGCTTATTAGGCAATGATGTAAATGCGACTTTAGGTGAAACGGCCTTTCCTCCGCCTCCCATTAAAGAAGAGTTATTTCCGATGCCGGTAAAACCCCCGGTGCCAATCTGGGTTCCGCCGCCTCCGGGAGCACTTGTCTTTGGAAATAGTCCCTCATACTCGGAACTTTCAAACACAGCAATAACGATCTTTGGCCCATTTAGCTGTGTAATAGTGCTGTTTGCCTGCGGATCGCTTACGTCTCCCAGCCAGCGAATGAATTTATAGCCCGGTTTTGGTATCGCAGTCAGGGCAATTTCCTCATTTGTATTGAAATGATGAACACCTGGACCAGGAGTTATAGTACCGCCCTGCGCGGGGAACTGTTTAATAATAAGTGACACCCTCGCCGTCTGACAGTACGCTACGGTGCCCCCGCCACTTAAAATAACCACGATGGCAAACACTACGGCACGTAGTACACAAATTATTTGACTACGTCCCCCCATAAAAACACCTCCTCTTGCAACAGATTCTAACTGTGCACCCCAGGGATGGACTATTTGGATGAGCATGTTTAGAACTTTCCGCATTTATATTAAAACAAATCGCCCCCTAAAAGTCAAGTCTTTTTCGGTTCAACGTGCGGATGATTTGAACAGTATGCCCACAAAGTTAAAATCGTACGCTATTTTCGGACTAAAACACTATTAATATGGCGTGATGAAGACCATGTTAATAAAATGCGGAGCTAATATTTAGCCCCATGCCTGTCCGCCGTTTTTTTGGTGGATTTCACATGGGGTTTTTGAATAGAGTTGTGTAATACAAACTCAGCACCCTGGCGAAGGGCTTCAGTGTTGAGCGGTATTGTCTTATGGTATCTTTCAGCAAGAACTTCGGGAAGGGCTTGCACGGCAGCATCTATCGTGAGACAGCCGCGCTTCTGCAGATACGCACCCAGGGCCACCATATTCGCCACCTTTTGGTTGCCTAACCGAACAGCTAATTCATCGGCAGGCACAGCGATTACCTCGATTGTATCATTAAGCTGCGGCTCTATATCGATCATAGAGCTGTTCATAACCAATAGCCCCTCATTTTTCAGGCGCGGCGCAAATTTATCCATTGAGGCCTTGTTCATCACGATTAGCGAATCCGGTTTGCCGACAACTGGACAAGCAATTTGTCTTTCAGCGATAACAACCATACAATTGGCTGTTCCGCCGCGAACCTCCGCACCATAAGACGGCATAAAAGTTATTTCATAGCCTTCATTCATTGCCATCTGAGCCAATAATCTCCCGGCTAATATAATTCCCTGTCCGCCGAAACCAGCGATGACAATCTCCTCATAAAGTTCGTTTCTCGTATCTCGCATCTCGTATCTCGTATTTAACCTTTTAATTGCCCGAGTGGAAAAGGCTTTATCATTTCTTTTTCGATCCATTCCATTGCTTTGGCGGGACTCATCCGCCAATAAGTCGGACATGGGCTAAGCAGTTCAACAAGTGACAGTCCCTCCGCGCCCTGGATTTGCAACTCAAAGGCGTGTTTAACGGCTTTTTTTGCTTTCCGAATTTGAGCCGGGCTGCTTAAAGCACATCGCTCGACATATACCGCACCCGGCAAAATCGCTAACAGCTCTGATACCTGTAGTGGATAGCCCTCGCGGTGTTCATCCCGGCCATGCTGTGTCGTAGATGTCACCTGACCAAGAAGGGTCGTCGGCGCCATTTGGCCGCCGGTCATTCCGAAAACCGCGTTATTGACAAAGATGACCGTTATTTGTTCCGCCCTGTGTGCAGCGTGAATAATTTCCGCTGTGCCGATTGCCGCGAGGTCGCCGTCGCCCTGGTATGAAAATATGATTTTATCCGGATTGGTTCTTTTCATACCTGTCGCCACAGCCGGCGCCCTGCCGTGCGCTACTTCGATCATATCCACATCAAGATAATTATACGCCAGCACCGCGCAGCCGACAGG
>CAZRNB010000042.1:0-21791 GCA_964601355.1 uncultured Pirellulales bacterium | reverse complement strand
ACGAAGATGCCGTTCAGCAGGCCGCGGACGAATGTCCTGTCGAGGCAATCATAGTGGAGTAAGCAGCGCTCGCCGTGCTGCGCCTGCCGAGACTTGCCGTCTCTGGCACGGCTGGCACTTGGCGCAGCAGGTCCAACACCCCTTTTTGTATTTTAACTATTTAGAGCTGTGTTCTTCGCAGTATTATTAACCCGAGCAGAAAGGCCGTGCCACCAATGGCCAGCAATACGCCGCATGGAACAATCATTTCCGTCAAGGTAAATCCACGCCAAATAGCTCCCTCCATTGCGAGTATGCTCCATTTGATTGGGCTGACATGACTAATGCTGCGCAGCCATTGAGGCATAAAAATCAAAGGTACCATACCTCCACCCAGCATCGCCATAATCATAAATAGCGCCCACGCCAGGCCGGCTGCGCCTTGTTCTGTACGGCCCAATGTACTGGCAGCCATCATAAGCCCTACAAAGCAAAAGACCGTGCAGGTTACTGCCGGCACAAAAAGCATCAGCTTATTAACGGGCATTTTAAAGATAAGTTTAGCACCTGCCCACTGGATACAAATAACAACTATACATGCGAAAAAGCATGCCAGCGTTTTGCCTCCGAGAATATGGGCACGCGACACCGGTGCGATGAGCAGACGCTGAAATGTCCCTGCTTTTCGTTCATGCACTATGGAAATGGCAAACGTTGCCGCACAGCCCAATAGACCCCATATTATTGCCTGCGGAAACGTTATTTGAAATGAGGATGCAGGTCCTTTGGTTTCTCTTTGGACATCCAGTGTAGCCACATTGAGTATTTCTCCCTTCAAGCCAGACTTGTACTCTGTGTCATTAACGTCACTTAGAAACTTATCGTATGAGTCAAAGAAATTGAGAAATGCGCCGATCTGCTTTGTAGTCAAATCATCTGACTTGCTCACGTTATTACGCCAGATGTCAACCTGATTACGCATCCAATTACGGTCAACGAATCTCTTGCTGAGTGCTTCAAACTGCGCCTTGGCAAGAAGGCCCTGCAGATAGCCGCTTTCCATGCGTCTCGCCGGATCCACGGCTATCTCAAGCCTCGGATTATTACTATCGAAGATGGCCTCAAAACCATCTCCGAATCCCTTCTTTATAAAAACCGCCGCAACCTGCTTTCCGGTCCTGACCTGGTTAATCGCGTCATCCCGGCTGAGGTGCGTTAATCTAAGGGCATCGTAAGATTGCAAATGTGATACGTAAAGCTTTGAGAATTCGGACTGGTCTTCGTCAACAACAGCGATGTTCATTCCGGAAGGCCCTTTGCTGCCGGTTGAATATATCGCTCCGAAGAATAAGGAGAAAAGTGCGGGAAAGAATAGAATCCAAAACAAGCTGAACTTGTCTCGGCTCAATACCTTAAGGTCTTTCAACGCCAATATGACTGATTTTTTCATTCGTTCTTTAATCCATCCAATCCAGCTACGGCTCGGCGAGCCTTCGCCGAGACGAGTGATTTTTTCGTCGATATTTATCTGTCTTGTCTTCGCAGCATTACCACGCCCAATGAGAAGGACGTCAGACCAATCACCAGCAACATTAAACACGGACTTATCATTTCCAAAAGTGTGAAGTTGCGCCAGATAGCTCCTTCAAGAGCAAATATGCTCCATCTCACCGGATTGACATGGCTGAACGGTCGCAGCCACGATGGCAGGAAAGCCGTTGGAAACGTAACCCCTCCGAGCAGTGCCATAATCACAATTGTTGCCCAGCCTGCTGCGCCGACACTCTGCTCGGTGCGGCCCCATGTGCTTATGAACATCATAAGACCAACAAAACATAGCACCGTACAGAGCGCCGCCGGTATAAATAAAAAAAGGTTGCCTATAGGCATCCTAAAGATTGCTTTTGCAATAACATACAGAACGCATATTACGAAGATGGCCGTTATGAAACATGCCAGGCCTTTGCCTCCAAGTATGTGAGCGCGCCCAAGCGGGCTGATGCGCAAACGCTCAAAAGTGCCGCTTGTGCGCTCTTTCACAATCGAAATTGAAAACGTCACTGTGCACGTAAGCATCCCCCAGAGCATAGCCTGTGAAAACGTAGTTTGAAATGGCGTAATGGGTCCTTCATGTTCTCTGTTGACGTCTATTTTGGAAAATTTCAGTAAGTCCCCTTTAAAGCCTCCACCGAAGGTTCCATCATTTGCGTCTTTCACCAGAGTGTCGAAGGAGTCAAAGAAGTCAAGGTATAGTTTTGCCTGCGCAGAGCTGAGCTTATCATCGGTCTGGACGTCGTTCCGTAAAAGCTTGATCTGGTCCCTCATCCATTTTTTATCAACAGATTGATTGCCCAACGTCTCAAATTGTGCCTTGGCAAGAAGCCCCTGAAGATAACCGCTTTCCATTCTGCGCGAGGGATCTGCTGCTATTTCTAATCTTGGCTCGTCACTGTTAAACAATGCTTCAAAACCATCTCCAAAGCCCTCTTTGAGAATAACAGCAGCGGCTATTTTACCCTTCCTGACCTGCTCAATAGCCTCATCTCGGCTCAGAAGGACAATTTCGAGAGCCTCATAAGATTCTAATTTTGATATATAGAGGGCTGAAAACTTGGATTTATCCTCATCTGCCACAGCGATTTTAATACCTGACGGCTCGCTGCCGATGCCGGAAAATATGGCACCAAAAAGCAAAGCCATTAAAACAGGAAAACCAAAAACCCAGAAAACGTTGCCCTTATAGCTGACCAGCACCCTCAGGTCTTTGATAGCAAGAAATAACGCCTTGCTCATTGGTCTCGAAGCCTCCGCCCGGTTAGGTTGAGGAAAACATCTTCGAGATTGGCGGTCTGAACTTTCAGCGAGCAAAAACGCACGCCGCTGCGGTTAAGCTTCGCCAAAGACTCCATTGGCTGGTTAGTCTCGAATCTAATCTTGTTTTCTTCAAGCTGAATATTCTTACTATCAATGAATGGTCTTATTTTATCAGAGTCTAACAATCTTTCCTCGAGCTCGGCCTCAATATGGGATGGGCCGCCATGCTTGATGATAAGATTCTCGACGCTATCCATATCTAAAATCCTGCCGTGGTCAAGAATCGCCACTCTATCACAAAGACGCTGGGCCTCCTCCATATAGTGGGTTGTATAAATAATCGTGCGGCCTTCGGATTTCATCTGCTCTATTGTCTGAAAAATCAGATTACGCGTTTGTGGGTCAACACCCACAGTCGGCTCGTCTAATAGTAGCACTGGTGGTTCATGCAAGAGCGAGCAGACGAAGTTCAGCCTGCGTTTCATGCCGCCGCTGTACTTAGCAACCCGGTCTCGGCAACGTTCCTTCAGCCCGGCAATTTCAACGCATTTGTCAACTTGCTTTCTGAGTTTCGAGCCGGCAAGCCCATACATCCTGCCGAAAAAACGCAGGTTATCCACCGCTGATAGCTCTTCGTATAATGCCAATGTTTGTGGAACAACACCTAAGGCCAACCTTACTTCAGGCAGGGTGGGGTCGGTTTTACCGTCGAGCGATACCGTGCCGTGGTCGGGTCTGGTGAGTCCACAGAGTATATTAATCGTAGTAGTCTTGCCGGCGCCATTTGGCCCTAATAAGCCAAACATCTCTCCCTTTTTCACATCGAAGCTCACACCGTCAAGAGCAACAACATTTCCAAATCGCTTCTTTAGATTTTCGACTTTAATCATCCGTACTTATCCTGTGAATATATTAAATCAGGACAGTTTTATTTTGCAAGCTCTTTACCGCGATCGCGTGCTTTAGTTAAAGCTGCCGATATTATCTCGCCAATCTTGTTTTCTGTAAATATTTTAAGTGCCGCTTCGGTTGTTCCACCGGGTGAGGTAACTTTTTTTCGCAGCTCGGCTGGAGATTCGCCTCTTTTGTCTGCTTCGACCGCCAGCAAACCCGCTCCCTTAGCGGTTTGAAGAACCAGGTCTTTCGCTACAGATTCAGATAGGCCGAGTGAGATGCCGGCCTTTATCATCTCTTCCATCAGGAGGAAAAAATATGCAGGCCCGCTGCCGCTTACTGCCGTCACGGTGTCGATTAAGCCCTCGTCTTCTACTGTAACCGCTTTACCAACTGCCGAAAATATTGCCATCGCCTTATCGAGCATCGACTTGGCGTTTCTATTTGCAAATAGAGCGGAGGCTCCTTGCCCGATTAGTGCGGGCGTATTCGGCATAACACGAACTATGGCCACATCGCCAAGTGCTGCGGCGATTTTAGCTGTGGTGACCCCTGCTGCGATAGATATTATTAGTGTCTTTTGTTGAATAGCATCTTTGATGCTTTTTAGTGCATCGGTCATATTTTGAGGTTTGACGCTCAAGACGACAGTATCAACCTTTACAGCTAAATCTGTATTTTTATTCACTGGTTGCACATTATATTCTTTTGCAAGGAAGTCGAGTCTTTCTTTGCGAATGTCGCTGACAAAGATATTTTCAGGCTGGTATATTCCCGCAGCTATTATGCCCTTTATCAGGGCTTCAGCCATATTGCCGCCGCCGATAAAGCCGATTGTGTCCATACCTTTTCCTTGTTAGAAAATACCCAACCGCTTATAATTACCAGGCTCTAACAAAATGAGAATGTTTTATGATTGTCATTCCCGCGAAGGCGGGAATCCAGTGTCTTATGGTTTTTTATAGACCCCCGCCTGTGCGGGGGTGACAAACAACAAGCAATTCTACGCATTCTGTTAGAGACTCTTAGTTCTGATTTTAGTGCGTTCACTATATAGATAGTTAAGGAGAAAGGCAATGCAAAAACAAGTCAAATACGAGCAGGCAATTAAAACCAAGTATCCCGAACAGGTGGTGATAGCAATCGCCAAAGATAAATATGGCAAGGCTAATCCGGTTACTTTAGGCTGGACGATGATTGTATCGGGCGAGCCGCCAATGATGGCGATATCGGTTTACAAGGGACATTATTCGGTCAGGACCATTAGATGCTCGAAGTGCTTCACGATTGTGTTCCCATCCTCGGATATGGATGACGCGGCTCTTTTCTTCGGCACAAGGTCCGGCCGGGACAGCGACAAATTTGCCGACTGGGACTGCAATATAAAACCGGCGAAGGTCATCGATTCGGTGCTGCTTGCCGATGCAGTTGCTAATTTTGAGTGCAAGCTCGAATGGCAGAAAGCCGCCGGCGACCACATAATTTTTGTGGGTAGAGTTGTTGCATCGCATATCAATAGAAAACGGCAAAAGCGTTTATATACAATCGCCCCCGGCCACAAAATGGGCCCGGCAATAAAGTAGCGATCGAGTGGAGATCCGAAGAAACGTGATCAGTCAAGTTGTTCCCATTCTTTTCGGGAGATTCCGGCTTGGCGAAGAATACGTGCCAACAATTCACGTCCGATGTCGCCTTTGTGCGGATTGGGTATAGTTAACGTCACATTCTTTTTGATCATAAATTGATGTTTACCACCTGAGTAAGGCCCATCAAATCCCATCGCTTGTAAACAGCGGATTAAATCCTTCCGTGAAATTGGGCCAAACGAAGGCATCAGGCTGCAATCTCCTTCTTAACGGTCAATTTTATCCCATCGATCTTGGGTAGTGCCAGGTTTTTGTAGATGCGAAAGAGCAGCCAATCTTCGAGCACCTGGACCAGTTCACTTCGACATTCCTCTAAAGTCGGTGCGTTCGCATAGACACCTCGACATTCAGGTATATCTCCGTAGTAGGTGCCGTCATCAGCGAGGATTTCGTAATGCGCATGTCTCATCGCTGCTTCGAGGTATTTCGTAAGCATATATGAATCTCCACTTTGCCTCAACTAACGCGTATTCAACCCGGCCAAAGCCGGACTTAATTCATTATTATACTGAAATAAACGCAGGCCGTCAAACCTTATGGCTGAAAGTGTCTTATTTGACAAAAGTGATGTTGCTTAGTATAATCATATTATGATTTCGGAAGAAGATAAAGCGAAAATAATAGATATCGCTCGTCAATATGACGTTAGGGAAATTTTGCTTTTTGGCTCGAGCACAAATCCAAATAGGCAAGCAAATGACATCGATTTGGCTGTCATAGGTATCGCACCTGAGAAATTCTTTAACTTCTATGGAGACCTGCTTTTTGAATTGTCAAAACCCGTTGACCTTATAGACCTATCAAACGATACAAAGTTTAACAGATTAGTTTATCGGGACGGAATCCGACTATATGGCCGAACCGCGTGAACAGGATTGAAGCGGAGTTAGAAAACATCAAACGCGTTCTCGCAGAATTACCGGATTATAAATCACTGCCAAAACTTTCAACTCTCGAATTAGTCGGAGTCGCTGCCCTTATTCATAATTTTTTATAATGGAATAGGAAATATTTTTAAACTTAGTTTTTTTATGTCAACACCGGATTTATTTAGAGACATTCAACGGTTTAGACGTACTATCCTCCAGCTTTCACTTATCACTTATCTTCGCGCCATTCGTAAACGGCCCTTATAATTTATAACTTCATTGCAAATAAGATTTTAGTAACATAATAGAATAAGTTCAAAAATGAGAATTTTTGGGGAATTCTTTCTCATAAATTTTAAAAAACTCCACTTCTCTCTACCGTTATTTTAAAAAATTCATATTTTTGACTTTACATGGGATTATATGTGCTTAAAATTCAGGCTATTATTTATGGTTTTGTTAAAATTTTCTGTTGACATAGGACGATGTAATTATGTATAATTGTTCCTTCAATAAGGAGATATATATTGTATCAGTATAATTACGCCATGGATGGCACGATTGGAGGAGGCAAGATACAATAATGGATACAGGGGAGAGCGCTAATCATGCGCAAAAACTATCATCTACGCAGATATTATTACCATATATAATCGAGCTAATTGTTTCATTTCTCGTTTTCGTTGTTTTTCTTTTATCTACATGGTCTTTGCATTATCTGGGCGATATTCTGCGTACGCCAAGATTTGTATTTTTCTTACGAATCCTTGAATTATTTGTTATTTCTTTCGGAACGCTTTTGTGCGTTCTTTTTTTTCTGAAAGCAAGTGTCGAATTTTTAAAAAAGTTGATACGTCTACTTAAAAAACAAACTAAAGAAGTTGACAGTAAGCATTTACATCCTCGGGATATTGCACTAAGGTTTGGAGAGCCTTTGCACAAACGGCATCTTGCATTGTTTATCTGCTCTGTCTTGATTATTATAGTTACCCTGTATGTAGGGATATCTTTTGCTGGTCTTGTCCAAAGTAATTTCGACGAAGTGTCTTTATTAGCATGTGAGTTAATGTGCGAAACCGGTCCCGACTTTACAAGTCCAATTGATCCAAATTACTTTGGAAAAATTTTGAAAAATTATGCCCAATATATAGAGAATAAACAACTTTCAGCCCTACTAAGGATTTTCCCCAATTATAACCCGAAGGTAGTCCTTTCAGATGTTAACAATATTATAGTTAACGCAAAAGGTACCCAGGATGAGATTGCTAATGATATATGGCGAGCGGGAGAAGAGGCTATGCTATTTCAGTTAAAGGAACCAAGGTGGTTACCAAGGGGAATAGCTTTGTACAAATACAGAAAAGCAACTGAGTTGTTATTACCACTTGCTGAAGAGGCTCTTGCAGCGTCCAATGAAGCATTGAAAAATTTTAATAACACCCCAACTATGAAAAATGGCGTGCATTCATGCGAGTGTAACAGAGTAACCATGATTCTGCTGTTCCCACTGGGTGCAAGCTACGATAGGCCAAAGGTTGCTCGCCTTTTTACTAGTTTCGAGGTGGTTGTTAAAGAATGCAGAAATAGTAAAATAGATATAGCTAACAGAATTAAAAATCCTGATGATGCGCGGAAAGAATTTCTCGAAAATATAATCGCTATAAGTGAGCAACGTCGATTAGATATTTTGAATGACATAAAGAATCGTAATATGCAGGAAGCTTTAGAGCGGATGTTGGATGCGATTGAAGATTCATATAACAGAAGGGTGGCTTTGCTGGAATTATGCGAGAAGGTCCGCAACTCCGGAACTTACTCAAAGGTGATTAATTAGTTTTTACCGATTTGTGAAAGTTGTTCAAAATATATTTTTTAGAACAAAAATCAAGGTTGATTTTAAAAAGATATATACAACGTTAGTTTTTAGTTAAAACGCACATCTGCAGGCTGGCCACTGGACGTAATCTTAAATTCGGGTTTCTTATTTACCAGAGACGTAGTCCATACATTTACCTCAATAGTCATTGAAGAATCCAAACTTCCTATTAGGACAAGGATACGATCTTGGAATTTTTGTCTTTTCTCGCCTTCTTTCTCGAATTCTATATATTTAGCGTCCTTAACTAGAATCTTTATATCTTCACAAACTTTACTGCCATCGTTCTTAATAATGATAGAATACATGGTCCTCAAAAGCGCAACATTATTAGCCTCGCATGGCTCAAGGCGCTCGATTTCACTAATTATCTCGGATGCAAATTCATGCACTTTAGAAAACGCTTTCTTTAGGGTATCATCATCGGGCATAACCATCTTGAGGCTATTACATGAATTACTGACTTTTTGCATGCCTATTAACTCTTCCTCTATATATAGAGGTGCTTTCCAACATACACAATCTAAAACAGTAGCTTTTAGGGAAGACTCTGGCTTGTGAGGCCAAATTGACTTTTTATATATAATTATTAACATTAGCGAAGCAATAATCCCAACAGTATAATATAATAGTTTAATCAAACGAGGTCTATTAATAACTTGTATGGTATTAGAAAGGATATTTTGTAAAAAATTGCGGTAGTTCTTTAGAGACCTCAAAATAACATTTTTCCTTCCTTTTGCTACACCAAGGTCAAAGAAATTTGTCTTCGGTTTGCGTACTGTAAGAGACTTTAGCTTCCCTAACGTTGGCTTATTTGTCTTTGGTTGTCCTATCAACCGGCGATACAAACCCTCGTAACCTTCTGCTGTTTCGACATAGTAGTAAGTGGCACCTCTAAGAGGGGCTGGTATGTACTCGCGTTTCCCATCTTTGAACAATATAGGTATAAACCGGGTATTTTCCCCTCCACCATTATAAATATGCTGATAGGACAGAGTACTCTCCCACTTTACACCTAATCCCTCATCTATTTTTACTGTCCCCATTACTTTTTTATAATACTGCTCTGTGCAGACCAGCAAAACAAAATCACAGTTCTCAATTTGCCTGTCCATCCACTTGGGCCAGCCCTCCTTTGGTGACTCTTCGTACTGATCCAAGACCGCATCGATTCCCTCAGACCGCAACTTGTTCGCAAATCCCAGAACCTTATCTGCATGTTCCGGTGAATCATTACTGTAACTGATGAATACACTCGGATGTGTCTCTTGATCCTTCTTGCTCATGTTACCTCCGGCTCTCTAAACATTTCATGTGGCAGCAATTTTTGCTATTGTATGGACTAACTTCATTATACTAAAACAGGCTTTTGAATCCCTTAAACATAACAAGATTGTACATCAAGTAAAACAAAAATCAATCCAGAATAGACAAAAATATTTTTTTAATTTTTAATATGTTAAGTTTCGTACTTTTTTATGATGAAATCATTAATAAAAGGGATTAAGCGTAATTTTGAATTTAATGCATGTTCGATAAACATCTCGAGCATTACAAAAATAATAATATTGCCGTGAAAAAACCTATAAACCCAAATTGTCTAGATCAACGACTTTTATAAACTGCGAAAGTTAACAAAATATGGAACGTTTTGGATAATATGTCCGACTTATTTTATAGATGAAAACGAAAAGTCGAGCCCAAATATACGATGAAATACTCGTTATAAAATGCCGGCAAGGGGATAAACAAGCCTTTGAAGAGCTTGTCGAAAGATGGCAAAGACGCCTTTGGAATTATGCCTTTGCGGTAACCGGCTCCGAGGCAACGGCCTGGGACATTGTTCAGGAAGCCTGGATCGGCATTATAAAAGGCATCAAAAAACTTGAGGATGTAGCGGTTTTTCCTCGATGGGCTTTCAGAATCACCAATAACAAATGCGTAGATGCTCTCCGTAAGGAGCAGCTACAATCGCGGCTGAATAATCAACTCGCAGAGCAGAGGCAAAGTAACGATGACACAAAGCAAAAAAACGAGAAACTTGAATCTTTGAGCGAAGCTGTTGAGAGATTGTCACCTGATTGCCGAGCGCTGCTTGCATTGCGTTATCGTGAGGGCTTCGATATCGGCCAAATAGCGGAAATCCTCGGTATTCCCGAAGGGACTGTTAAATCAAGAATTTCCCGCACATTAGACGAATTACGCCGGCTCGTCAGGGCGGAGCCTACCGTAGCCTGAATGGTGGAGCACAACAGAAATGGATAATTTTGAAAAAGAATTAAAAAGAGTTTTTGAAACAAGTGGTAATTTCGATGTCACCAGAGGGCAAACTGTAAGAAAGGAGATTGTTCAAATGTGGTGCGATAAAAATTTGCTAAGGGCGAAGATAATTTTTTGGATAACTTTTCTTGCGTGTATAGGCATGATGATTGGAGGGTATTTCGGCCTACGTTCTACCGGAGATACCAAAGGAATGGTCTTGTGGGCGATCTTTATTATGATTGGCTTTAACTCCACCATCCTGATGAAACTATGGTACTGGGTTGAAAACACCAAGCTCAATATTCTAAAAGAAATGAAACAATTACAGCTCCAAATCGCAGAATTGACAGGTAAAACCCCCAGTGAAACTGGGGGCTAAATATTTAGCATATTTAGCCCCGCGCTTGTCCGCCGTCTTTTTGGCGGATTATACGCGGGGTCATCAGCCGAGAGAATTAGAAATTTGATTTGGCTTTGCTTCTGCGTATTTTTTCATTTTGGAAAGGCCGTCAAGGCACAACTGTGACCACGTCTCCAATGTACCCCGGACGTCATGCAGCTCGGCAGGTGACATAAAGGATATTTGGCTTATCATTTGCTCCCGCTTAATTACCCGGGGAGCATCCAGGTTCCAATAGTGGACAACACCGAGGTGTACGCTTCCGACCTCATTGGAGTCGTCATTCAATAGGGCAACAATCCTATCGGAATGATTCGCTTTTACAGATACTTCTTCCATTACTTCTCGCTCGACGGCGGCAACGTAGGTTTCATAGAAGTCGGCGTTAAATAAGGGCATGTCATCATGGGGATTAATATGGCCTCCGATGCCGATGGACCTCAACCCGACGAGCCGACCTTCACCAGCCCGTTTCCCTCTGACGTAACTAAGGTACTTGCCGTCACAGGACATAATCACATAAGGAATGAGCTGCTTGTAGTCGGGATTTTTTTCCGCCTGTGCTCTCGGCATAAAACGCGGCACACCCTGAACAAAGATTTTATGAAGGTAGCTGTCAACGTTAAATGCAAGCCCGTGAAACATCCCTGCCTGTTCTATAATTTTACGCTCGATTACCAGTACCTGCTCTTCTTGTTCCATGCAGTCATTCCTTTGTTAGGATTCCGACGACTTCTTCATTTAATAGGAGTATTATTGACCAGGCTATGGGGAAAGGCAAAAAAATTCTCGGCAATGCCGGGGAAAATCCGAGGAACAAAAATATCGGATTAAGCCACCCCCGGATAACCTTCAGCCTTGATTCTGCCACTAACTATCCTACGACAGGCTACAGGTTTTTTAATTTATAAATCAAAGTGCAAAATTTAGAATTTTTGTATAAAATAGTTCTTATGATCCGCCCAGTGATAAATAAAAGTAAATTAGATAAGGATTTTGAAATCAGACAGAACCTTCACTACTGGCTCAGCAGGCCGCAGCAGGAGCGCCTCTCAGCCGTCGAACTTCTAAGACGCCAGGTTTATGGAGATACACAAAGACTTCAAAGAGTTGTTAGGGTTATTCAACGCACACAAAGTTGAATATATTATCATCGGTGGTTATGCACTTACATTTCACGGCGTACCGCGTTTTACCGGCGATATTGTAATAACCCCGCAATGAATTGCGGGGCTAAATATTTAGCCCCCAGTTTCACTGGGGGTTTTTCTACCATGTTTCACGTGGGCAAAGTGTCAGGCAACTATGGTGACACACCTGTTTTCTTCATTGGCAAAGATAGCTTCATCGCTAACAAAAGGTCACTGGGCAGAAAAAAGGACCTTGCAGACCTCGAAGCCCTCGGCCAAGAATAATATCACCAGACTTTTAGAGATGGTTTTCTATGTTTATTTGTCGGCGGCATGGCGACGGCTTATTTCAGCCATCCCCAATGCTTTCGGCTATGAGTCTGCCACACATTTGAACGAAAAAATTGGCATATCGGCCCAATTCAAAATAAAATCATTTTTACCAATTGCTAATCTCTGACACATAGAATAGATTAAGATAGAATGGTTCGCCGAACGCGGGATTGTTGGAGATACGTAGATGAATGTGCTTTTAATTGGTAGTGGGGGACGCGAGCATGCTATAGCCTGGAAGCTGGCTCAATCAGAAAACCTAAGTAAACTTTACATCGCGCCAGGCAATGCTGGTACGAGTCAGTGCGGGGAAAATGTCCCTATCGCAGCAAACAATATTGCTGAGCTAATAAACTTCGCGCGCCAGAATGATATAGGCCTGGTGGTTGTTGGGCCGGAAGACCCGCTCGCGGCAGGAGTGGTTGATGCTATGGAAAAAGCGGGCATAAAAACTTTTGGGCCAAGCGCCGGCGCCGCACAGCTCGAGGCCGACAAGGCGTTCGCCAAGCAGTTGATGCGATCATGCGCAATATCGACCGCCGAAGGCAGAATCTTTGACAGATTCAGTGACGCTAAAAAATATATAGCCAGCAGAGACGAGCCGGTGGTAATAAAAGCGGCAGGTCTTGCACAAGGCAAAGGGGTCATTGTCTGTGACGACCCGGCAGACGGCATCCTGGCTGCGGAAAAGATAATGTGCGATAAACTATTCGGCTCAGCAGGTGACAAAATCATCGTCGAAGAAAAATTGCTGGGTGAGGAAGCCTCGATACTCGCTTTCGTGGATGGGTATAATATCTACATTATGGAATCATCACAGGACCATAAACCGATAGGTGACGGAGACACGGGACCAAACACCGGCGGAATGGGTGCTTACAGCCCGGCGCCGGTTGTAACCGAAGCGATAATGGATAAGATCACGCGTGAGATTCTTGTGCCGGTCGTAGATGGCATGAATCGTAACGGTACGCCGTATAAAGGCGTGCTCTATGCAGGCCTTATGATTACCAGTGCCGGGCCGAGAGTGCTGGAATTTAACGTTCGGTTCGGCGACCCGGAAACTCAGCCGATTCTAATGCGCCTGAAGAGCGACCTGCTGGAAGTTTGTCTGGCGGTATGTAATGGCAGGCTGGACGAGGTCACGCTGGAGTGGGACCAGCGGCCGGCGGTCTGTGTCGTAATGGCTTCAGGTGGTTATCCGGGCGATTATCAAAAGGGCAAAAAAATCATCGGCCTTGAAGAGGCCGGCAGGCTCAGAGACGTGGTTGTATTCCATGCGGGCACCAAGGAGCAAAATGGGGACATTGTTACAAACGGAGGCAGGGTGTTGGGCGTGACCGCTATGGGCCGGCGTATCGCAGATGCCAAGAAAAGGGCTTATGAAGCGGTAGAAAAAATAAAATTCGACGGGGCGAGCTTTCGTCGGGATATTGCAGATAAAGCAATAAAAAATGAACATTGAACACCGAACACCGGACACAGGCACAGCTCTTTTGCGATGGCTTGTTTTGATCTTGATTTTGGCAGGCGTTTTTGGATTTGTTTTAATCCGAGTATGGAAGTCTCTGCCACAAATCGCCATAGAGGAAATCGGCAGGCTGACCGGATGCCAGGTATATGCAGAATCCATCGAATTCAAATTTAACGGCTCAGCCCTGATCGATGGTCTTGTAATAAAATCCTATCAGGAACAACGGTACGACACTACGCTGCTCAAGGCCAAAACAGTTTACGCCCGCTTCAGTATAGGCAGCTTGTTGCTGCTGATGCCAAGACTGAAAGAAATACATATTGATAATTTTGATTTCAATGCCCAATACGATTTAGACGCAGGCCGATGGAATTTAGCGGCACTTAGATTCGATGTCCGGAAAAGCGGCGTTGGTAAAATGCCATTTATTGTCCTTGATAATGGAACGCTGCAATATAGTAAAATCTCAAAAGGCCGACCTACGGTTCTGTTTGCAGTGCCAATTGACGTGAAATTCAGACCTGCTAATAAAATTTTGGGAGGATACAGTTTTGATATAACAACGGCCGAAAAGGCGGACGCCGGTTTATATACGCGAGGTATTTCGCCCAAGCAAGGCAGAAGCAGATTGGTCGGCTCCTGGCTTCCCGGGAGGATTACGGTTTCAGGCGGGATTTCATCTGCCGGCATTCCTGCATTTGAGAGCGCCTGGGTGATTGATACACTGAATGCGGCGTTAAATTACGACCGGAAGAACAACTTTTTGCTGAAACTGACAATCAAGGATTTGTCCTGCCTTAGAGAGCAAGGTCAGCCTGATCAAGACGGCTTTGCTTCCAGCAGGCCCGCAAACGCTTTTAACGGACCTGCTTTATTAAGCGCTCTGCAGGATTTTTTTGGCAAATACAATCCCGCAGGCACAGTTAATCTTGATATAGAGGCATCCGGCAATTTCAATCAATTGAGCGAAAGTACGGTCAACGGCAAAGTGTTTTGCAGGGACGCTTCCATCTGTGACTATAAGTTTCCTTACTCGATAGAGCATTTGACAGGCCAGGTTGATTTCACCGAAAATAGTGCCGTTCTGAATGATCTCTCCGGCAGGCACGGTAATGTTGCGATTGTATTTACCGGCTGGATAAAAGATTTTGGTCCCAATCAGCGATATCAAATACGAATGACAAGCAGTAATATGGCTCTGGATGACGACCTATATGAGGCATTAGGTCAAAAATACAAAGAGCTCTGGGCGGCTTTTTCTCCGAGCGGCTTGGCGGCGATAGATTATCGTTTCAGCCGACATTCAGAGATGGATACGCAGAAATCGCTTGAGGTCCAATTGCACGGCGTCGAAGCTGCTTATAAGCGTTTTTCTTATCCGCTGAAAGACCTTAAAGGAAAACTATATTTTGAAAGTGACAGTATAACTCTTTCCGATATTGTTTCGCAGGCGAATGGCGGCAGGATAACCTTTAACGGTAAAGTCACCGAATGTAACATAGACCAGCCGATTTATAATCTGTCGATTAAGGCCAGAGATGTTCCCTTTGACCCGATGTTCGCAAGGATGCTGCCGGCCGAGCAGGGCGACCTTTACAGGCACTTCGACGTGACCGGCCTGGCTGATGCTGATATAGCGGTTTTTACCCCCAGAGAAGATTCAACATCGGAAAGCTCGAAAGCGGGACAAGTCCCGCCGGGCAGCCTGGCTGAGTCAAGACAAGTAAGTTTCACCGCAAATGTTACTGTAAAACAAGCTACCTTGAGAGTGAGCAAATCAGGTCTAATAATTTCTAATATATCGGCGAAGGTTAATCTAACGCCGGATTCGACGAGCATCAAAAATTTTACCGGTTACTATGGCCAAAGCACTGTTTCGCTGGTTGGTGGAATTTGGCTTGCGGACAAACTACAATTACCGCGTTTTTACATGGCATTGGATGCGCAGCAGGCTCAATTGAGCGACGCGCTAATAGGTCTGCTGCCGGAGCAGATGGCAAAGGTGGTTTCGGACATGCAGCCGTCCGGCAAGGTGAACATCAAAGCCAATTTGAGGAAAACGAGCCGGCCTTCGGCGGGACCAGAAGCAAACCAATCCGACTATAACATATTAGTTGAATGCCTGGGTAACAGTATAAATTTTAAACAATTTAGCTATCCCTTAAAGGACGTCACCGGCAGGTTAACGATAACAAACAACAAGGTGACGATTGACGACGTTGTCGCAGCACCGGATGGTGGCGTTCAGGAATCAACGAACGGATCGAGCTTAAAGGTCAACGGCCAAATTACTTTGGCTGATAAAACTTTCAGTAACGGCGTATTCCAGCTTTCGGCCAGGGACATACTTTTTGGTGAGCATTTAGTATGTGCTTTGCCGGCGGGCGCCGTCTCTATTTACCAGGTGTTATCGCCAGCCGGACGATTTGATCTGGATCTGGAGAACGTAAAAATCTTCAAAACCGACGACGGCGAGAAATACATAGATTTTGCCGCCACTGCCGGATTCAAAGCCTGCAGTTTCAACGTGTCCGGGGCCCGGGCCGAATTGAATGCGGTCTTAAAAACAAAAGGCCTGTATAAAACCGGCAGCGGCCTTTCCAATGGCCGGATTAGCATTCTCGCGGGCAGTCTAATAATCAAGGATAAAGCCATAACCAACCTCAGAGCAGATGTTAATTACGATCCGCTTCTGTGGAATTGGCTGGCGGACAATCTGGTTGCAGATTGTTATGGCGGCAGACTGACGGGTAAATTGGAATTAAAACCCGCTGCAGGTGCCTGGGAATATATGCTACAAACGGTTTTTGACGATATTGACTTGAAACAATTTCTTTCAGGCGAAGAACCGGCAGGTAATGCCAAGACAAGCCATGCTAACTCATCCACCGAAGGCGGAGCCAGCGGGACAATGAGCGGCTCATTGGGCATAGCTGCGCAGATTGGTGACAATTCATCGCGGCTCGGCAGATGCAGATGGGCCATAAAAGATATGCAGGTAGGTAAGCTTTCTCCATTGGCGAAACTATTGTACGTTTTGAACCTGACGGAGCCTAAAGATTTTGCCTTCGAGCAGATGATTGTTGATTCATATATCAGGTCCGACAGGCTTCTTTTTAATGTGTTCGATTTATCCGGCGAGACAGTGGCTTTTCACGGCTCAGGCTCGATGAGCCTGAAGGACGCGGGTATCAATTTGAGCCTTACTGCTCGAGGTCGAAGGTTAGCTGGTGCGGAGCCTACGTTTTTAGGATCTCTGACCGAAGGTCTTGGCCGGGCCGTTGTGCGAATTGAGGTAACGGGTAATGTTCAAGATCCTAAGGTAGAGACCAAAACTTTACCAGTTGTTGAAGATTCTCTGAAAATCCTCGGAACGCCCCGCTCCGGGGGATGAAAGCCTCGAGCTGCCGATCCGCCGAAAGGCGTCCTGTGGAGACCGATGGTATAGGGTGATTCTTAATCTGTCAATCCGCCTTTTTTTCTTGCTGCGAGGGTGTAGATTTGTCTTTCGGCTTTGACGTATTTTCGTTCGTAATTGGTCCCTGTCAGCTCGCCGTTGTTTGCGCCTGCGGCGGGAAGAAATTTAATCTGCTCAAGCTGTTCACCTCTGTCGGCTATTAGTTTCCGTATCTGTTCAGAATATTCAGCGTGGTCTGTGGCAATTCTTAAAGTGCCTCCGGCTTTTAAGCAGCGGATGAGATTCTCCAAATTGGCGGGGCAGAGAAAACGTCTTTTGTGGTGACGTCTCTTTGGCCAGGGATCTGGGAAGTAGATATGGAAACAGTCCACGAAATCAGCAGGCATAGCCTCAGCTAAAAAAACTGCGGCATCGGCGCGGATTATCCGCACATTAGTCAGGTTCCGTCGTCCGATACGGTCAACGGCGTAACGGTAATATTTATTGGCCTGTTCGATGCCGAGGAAATTGATGTTCGGCTGGGCCGTCGCCTGTCTTAGCAGAAAAGTAGCTTTGCCGGTGCCAATCTCTACATGGATTGGGCCGGAACGTCCGAAAACTCGTATAAGATTAATTCCTCCTTGTAAATCTTCGGGTTTCAAAGCAACTGAAGGATAATCATTTAGTTTTCGAGCCATTAGCAATATCACGTGCCTAAAACAAGTGAAAACATCACAATAAATCCGGCACTGTTATTCTACACAAAAAGGGGCGCTTAGGTAAAGATTGAAAAAATTCATTTTCAGATTCGTTGCATTTAAAGTGGATGGGGGCACTACTCGATAGAAGGATATGTAGAATCCCCCTGAAGGGGGATCGTGAACTTATTGTTGACCATAGCGTAGCAATTATAGGACTCCTTAAGAGTTAATGGAAGGACCTGAAAAATGATTCTGCAGATGGTCAAAACGCGGCGTAAAAAGGTTCTTATAGACGTCAATACTCAGCAGGACTTCTTCTTAGCTGGGGGCAAGGCCTGTATAAGAAACCACAGAAGGGTGCTGGCACACATCCGAAGGGTGATAGCATGGGCGAGAATTAAAAATATCCCTATTATCTCGACCTGCTATGTCTATCCGAGTAACAACGGAGATGCAAATCACTACTGCGTGGACGGAACTGACGGGCAGAAAAAAATTCACTATACACTGTTACAAAACAGGGTGACTTTTGCCGCGGATGGCAGCACGGATTTGCCGAGGGACATGCTTCGTCAGTACAGGCAGATTATCTTTCACAAACGCTGCATTGATCCGTTTGATGAGCCGCGTATTGACAGGCTGCTGAGCGAAGTGCGGGCCGGCGAGTTTATTTTAATAGGCGCATGCGCGGAGGACGCCATTAAAGCGACGGCGCTGGGGCTGCTGCAGCGAGGCAAGAAAGTGGCTGTTGTGGTTGATGCTGTCGGCACGCATGATAAAAAAGATGCGCAGATGGCACTTCGTAAAATGCAGGCAAAAGGCGCCAAACTAATTGAGACAAAAGCCCTTGCGGGCACAAGCCATTTGAGGCAGGTCGGGGTATGCCATTGTGATATATGCAAAGGGCGACCGCGAAAGACACAAATGATCGCGCACGAGGAAAATTAGTAAAGCCTTTCATCGTTGGCATAAGTAGGAAACGTGCCATTTTTCACCATGTCTGTATTATATATTATATTTTGCAACTATTACTTTGCTCCATTAGAAACTCTCTCTTTTGTATTAGGTTGATGTCCCGTTATGGAATTTCTAAGGGATTGACCTTAAACAAAAACTATGTGAGAATGCTCTTATGGTATTGTTGGGAAACAATAAAGATGGTCTGTTTTGTCCGGAGTATTAGATAATGAAACACGCCACACTGAATTTTATTATTGATTTGATTAGCTTTATCGTTTTCGTGGGATTGGCTTTTTCAGGTTTTGTTATAAAGTTTATGCCGCATGGCGGCGGTGGTCAAGGCCAGGGTTTTCGTGGTGGTCGAGGTCCCGGCGAAATAAGAGAATTATGGTCAATATCCCATCAACAGTGGGGCGAATTACACTTTTACTTATCTTTTGCATTTATTGCCTTGATTGTTCTGCATATTATTCTGCACTGGGGCTGGATAAAGTGTTATTTCAAATCCTTATTTGGATTTGGTATTTCGCGAAAAACAACTATTCATTAGCTCAAAGTTTTTTGCACAGATTAACAAAATTTAGAACAAGAATTATCCAGAATTGGCAGGAAATTCGGGTTTTTTTCAGGTTTTTTTCGTGGGGATGTTGGTTTTTAGGCTTAAAATGCGGGTTGGTATGTAAGCGTGCGAGGTTTAGGTAAATTAGATAAGAATAAATGGGTTGAAAAGTGTGCAAAAATGAGCAGAAATTTGCAAAAATTGAACGGAAATTTACAAAAACGCGCGCTTTTTTCGCAGAAATACGCAAAATCTAACACTTTTTACAAATTAACATTTTGTTAAGATGAGAGAGATAGGTAATTCTATGGTGAGTAGCTCGTCGCTTGTGACTTGTGACTCGGTTTCGTATCCATCGACTTCGTTCAGGACAAGTCTCGTGAAGCGTGAAGCGTATCTCGTAAATAGCAGTAACTTGATGCTCGACACCCGAGTTTCATCGTGCTTAAATCGTAATGCGTGTCTGGTGATTCGTATCTCGTATTTCGCTGGTGAAGGCCTATTTTTATCAGTAGGGTGGGGTCTTTACCCCACCGTTTTCTCTGATGTGTATCCGATAACAGTTCTACGAGTATATTCAATTCCGCTCCATTGCATGCGAGTTCTCGTAAGGGCAATAATCGCATTAATAGTAGCAACCACAGGTGCAATAGATCCTGCCAGTAATATTGCTTTTTGCAAGGACTGATGGAGCTCTCTATTTGATTTATCTACCAATCGCAAGCTACTATTGAGTAACCAAAAACCAACAATATCCATTAGTGGCGCAATCATGGCTAATAAAGCCAGTGGCTCCAACCATGCTATGCAAAGAGAGCCCAAAAGGGCCAGCGACTTCATACCATGAGTTATGAAAACCACCAACCAGAGGTCCTTGCGTGACCACCATGTGTGCAATAGCTGGCGATTAGTGAATCTCAGGACGTCAGCCCAATTCTCTCGCCTCTGCGGCGGCTTTCGCAACGCTTTACAACCAGGAACATAGCGAACATGATAGTCACTTTGTCTCAGCGCGATGCTTAGATTCAAATCGTCAGAACTAATGGATCCCTTAAGACCCTTCCAGCGATCCAATATATCGGTTCTTTCTAAAATGTGCTTTGGTATGGCAAAACTCCCTCCCCATACGTAGCCCCAGGGACCAACGAGAAAAGCAGCAGAACCTAATACCCAGACTGCTTGCGTCTGTGATGCTAATCCAGGACCAGGCACGTATAGTCTGGCTAGTGTTGTGGCACCAATCTTTGCATTTGCTGTGCAAAGAGGTTTTACTAACGTTTTCAGCCAATCACGGGATGGGCAAACATCAGCGTCAACGAAAGCAATTGCTTCGGTTTCAGGAGATAAGGCAGATAGAGCAGTAACAAAATTGTGATTTTTTTGCCCTCGGTGTATACCATTGCGCTTGGCCAGTTGGACAACATCGTCAGCTAGAACTACACGCACATTGGTGTAGTTTTGCGCGTAATATTGTAATTGATTACAGGAAACATCTTCATGGGTAGTAACGAAAATGATTTCCCATATTCCCTCATAGTTTTGCGAAACTAGATCCTCGACATTCTCTCTAATGATTGCTCCTCTATGGGGAGCGATCACCGTAACAAATGGATATCGAACCGGCCTGCTTTTTATGCATTTACATCGCTTTATGTATAGCCCATGCAAATATGTTGTTAACAATCCCCCTATGCCTCCTACATTTGCTGCTATTGCTAAGATTAGCCCGATCAAAGCATCTACCTGCTTATTGGTATTCGTGAACAGCGTAGGGCAAAAGCCTGCCCTACGCTGCCCCCTTTCTTCCTATTTGATACGCATTATTGACTTTTAATCCAGCCAATTAATGTCTTATCAGATAAACCTGCTCTTCGAGTATGGCATAATGACAGCTTGTGCGTTCAAATTTCCTGAGAACAGCTTTTACTTCTTGCCGGTCTCTCCTTTCGGAGGAATAGCACCAAGTTGCTGCATGAAACCCAGAGCGTCGAATTCTTCCCATTCTACCGCGATCTTGCCTTCGGCGATACGGGATATTAATATCGACGTGACCACCACCTTTTTGCCAGTCGCAGGGATTCCCATAAAGTCGCCCTTGTGGGTACCCTGGGAGGTCATACGCGTGACTACTTTGTCACCTTCGGCTATCATGTCCTCTATCGTGACACGCCCGTCGGGGAATGCGGCGCGGAGATCGCGCATAAGTTGCTCAGATTCCTTACGCGTCGACGGTTTGGGCCTCCCCGGCTGGTGGTAGACGTAGTCGGGCGCCCATAGCTCATCAAATATCGCCCAGTTCCCCTTGTCCACCTCCTCAATGGAACGCCGGACGATGGCCTTGTTTTCTTCCAGCCGAGCCGTCGAGGAAGTCTTGCAGCCGGGACAAACAAGCCCCAGTGCAACGAGACAGATTGATAGTACCTTGTAAACACGTTTCATTTTTTTACCTCCTAATCAAATAACCTACACTACAAAGAAAGATTCTTAACTGACA
>CAZRNB010000041.1:0-22727 GCA_964601355.1 uncultured Pirellulales bacterium | reverse complement strand
TTATTGGCTCCGCTAAGGGTTAAAGAACGAAAATGAAATTAGACAGTACAACTAATCTGCTATCCCGTTAATTTGAAAAGCAATTGTTGAACACATTAGCCACCAAAGAACAATTCTGTTGCGATATCAGAATTATAGCTATAGGATAATCCTTTAGATGTTAATTATTTGATTTTGCGGGGTGTAGCTCAGTTTGGCTAGAGCGCCTGCTTTGGGAGCAGGAGGTCGCTGGTTCAAGTCCAGTCACCCCGATTTGCTTGATATATTGTAAAAGTAAGGCTTATTTGCATTCATTTTCTATTGTATCGCCTTTGTCATCTTACTGTGTGGCAGTTCTGAGATTAATATCATTCCAAAAATTATTGATAAACACCATCGTTAGGACAGCCCAGCGCGGCCTCTTCGTCGCTCGTCACTCGTCTCTCATCCCTCATCTCTCGTAGCTGGTGGGAGAATGTTAAAACTGTTATCAAACACAGCCATAAAAAATCTGCTATTCGCTGCACTTCAGCGATTCTGTTGGTGCTAAATCAGGAGTGTAATTGATTTCTAAGCTTACTTTTGAAATAAGGTACTTGCCTAATTCGTCAAACTGTTCTCCATATTTGTTATTAAAGGGGAGCAGCTTTTGATATCTTCTGACTTTTTCCGTGTCCTTTAGCTCTTTAACTTCAATGCTCGAAGGCAGCCGCTTTTTAATCCCGTGAGAAGCACCAATAAACAAAATGCCTTTCTCATCGGCTTTAAGAGTTTGTTCTATCGCTTTCGTGATAAAATCGTCCCTTTTATTCAAGAGTCTGTCTTTTACGAGCTTATATTTTATAAGTGCCATTATCTTGCGGATAATTGATTTCGCTTTAATTATAGCAAGCAATTTATTGTATTCTTGCTTAACCAGCTTAAAATCCTCCGTTTTAACCAAAAAAGCTCCTCTTTCAAGGAGCTTCAATACCAACTGGTAATTCTTACTTCCTGCCTTGGCTGTTTCTTTAACTATTTTTTCACCCATTTCGCCGTCGGCAACCAATCCATCCTGGTATATTTTCATCCCTTTTACGTCGATGGAATCGAAGTATCGCGATATGGCGTCCCAGAAACCTTCGACCGTTCTTCTATGCTTTGCCCAAATCTCTGCTCCAAGATTTGCAATGCCTCTTTGAGCTACATCTTTTGCCATAGAACCAAGGTCGGCACTCGTATGTATAACAGGAACGTAAATGAGCATTCTCATTGGTCATTCCCTCTTGCTTAAGTTACCCTTGCTTCAGCACGTTCCAGCCGCCTTTTAATTTCTTCGTTACGTTCTAATTTTTTCTTCAGCTCTCTATTTTCCTGTTCTATATCCGCTTTTTGTGCCTTTGAAGACAAATAGGAATCCTGCTGCCACCAATTTATCCCCATCTCCATAGCTTTATCCACAGAGGCAACCAAAAGTCTTATCTTTATTGTCAGCAGGTCGATGTCAGCGATTTGAATCCTGATGTCTCCGGCAATCACTATCCCCTTATCTAAGACCCTTTCTAAGATATCGGCTAAATTGGTAGCCTCGGTGGCATGCATCATCTTCTGTTCTGACATCAGACTAACTCCTATTTAAACTATGCTAATCTCTTTGCTTTTATAATCAAATCCGTTGTTTTCTTACGCACATTAGTAATAAAACGACAGTTACTACAATCAGTGCTTTTTTCATCATAATCCGGACAAGAAAGAAGCACATCTGCTTTTCTTTGCAGCTCTTCGGAGGCTGCTGCTTTTTCCCTCACTCCTTCGGCCATATTAATTCTGTCGGTGATTTCTTTTATCCCCGGCTCTTGTTTCTGAAAAGTGGGGCAGCTTATTTTGCTCTGTTCCTTAATCATACTTTCTTCTCACATCAAATTCCCCAAAGGGCCTAAATCTAAATTTAATTCTTCATCCTCAATGCCGAAGATTTTTTGAACCTCTTCTATTTTTTTCTTTACCGCTTTAAGACTTAAACCCAATTTCTGAATCTCGATGGATGAAAGAGTGCCTCTTTTTACCCTTCTAAAGGCCTCTTTCTCCATAAGTTTTCTTATAAGCTCAACAAGGGTTAAAACTAATTTAGCTAATCCCTGCTCAGCCTTATTTGGATCGCTAACGTCAATTAGTTTAGGGATATTTTCTTCAGCCCTTCTTATCTCCATTTGCAGCCTTTTTATATATTCCAAATCTTCGGGCGTGGGCAGCTTATCTTTATCACTAAAACTCATACCCGACAACTCTTCTGCCTTAGAAACTGATGTAAGGATAAGTCTTAAACCCAAAAAAACAAGGTCAACATCTGCCACTCTTATTACCACATCTCCATTGATAACCGCTCCCTTTTCTAAAACTTTATCCAGAACATCTACTAATGTTACATTTTCATTTCTACAAACCGTCGTGCTTAATAACTCAGCCATATTTATATGTGTTATGTGTTATTTGTTATGTATTCATCGAAAAACAATGAACAATTAACAATGAACTCATTTTCAATAACAGGTGAAATTAAAGGCAGGCCAGGGACCACTATACTCAAGACAAAGGCCTTTTGCCTGCATTTCTTGTTTTAGGTCTTCAATTCCTGCTTTGAAACTCTCTATTTTTTCTTCAGAAACTAAATAGGCCACATTTAGAACCATAGGTTCGCATCTGCCTGTCAGCTCTCTTTCCAAAACCTTATTTCTGACTGAATCCACAGATTGTTTTTTTAATCGTTCAAAGAGGACATCAATAATAACGTTCAATTCTCCACTCACTTCTTTGGCAATAGTTTCTCTTAGCTCCTCTTCCATAAAAAAGGCAATGCCCTCAGGTAAGGAAGCTATTTCTTTCTGCTTCTGCTTTATTGCTTCATTTTTATCTTTTATCATCCGCTCAAAGTTTTCTTTGTCCTTCAGATATACCTTTACACTCCATTCCTGTTTGCTTTGAATTTTTTCCAACACTTCTTTTATCTTAGAGTAGTCCTTGTTTAAGGCCTCTTCCAATCTCTCTTTATTTTTGAAGATAGTGCCGAATCTCATCGGTATGAGGCTTAAAACTTTATTACCCTTCCTCATGGCCTGTTCTATAATTTTCTCATGAGCGAGGGCCTTTTCCTTAATCCAGCCCAGGTCTTCTTGTGCCTTTTTGGGAATCTCGTCAGACCCGAATTCTTCTAGACAGACGTTACTGACAACTGCTTCCAACTGTTGGTAAGGCAAAACGAAAACCTCTCCGTCTCCATCAATACCCGTTGTGGAAATGGCAGGGGAATTCATGGTTTTCTCTCTGAGACAATAAAGATATAATCCATCCATAGCAGCTTGCCCTTTTTAGCTTTGGCTGTTTTTTCTGCTCTTGTCATATCTGTTATAATAGATCAGCCGGTAGTCACTGGATGCCCTTGAGGCTCGTAAGAATCAATTTCCAGATTATCGTTTAGTTTAACTATGTAGATATTCTTATCCTTTACCCTTGTAGGCAATCCGAGAGATTTCAAAAAAGAGCTATCTTCATAAACCTCAACCTCTGCGCTCCAGCCGCCATCGACCTTTGCCACTCCAATTACCCGTGCATCGCTGACGTTAAGGGCCTTCCTTAAAAATTCTGCAGCGGCTTCCCTGGCTTCTTTTATATTAGTCATCTTTACATCTCCTTTTCTTTTGATTTGCTAATAGCATCCAATCTTGCCAGCAGCTCTTCCTCTCTTTGGTCATATTCCCGCTCGTTTATCTCGTCCAGCTCAAACCGCAGCTGCAACGTCATGAGCTCCTCTTTTATGCGCCCCTCGTCGGACAACTGGTTTTCAGCCGTCTCATTAATCTTTTTACCCAGCCATACCACACCTCTTAACGGAGCAAGTAATATGCTATCAATCAGGAACATTTATTCTCACATCGGCTGCGATATATTTGTTTAACTCTTAATCCGCCTGCAGCGGATCCCCGTCATTTCTCCCATTCTTCCGGATAAATAACGATATTAACAAAATTAAAGACAGGCAAAGGTCCTGCATATATAAACCTTATTCTGTCTTCATGCTCGTCACTCAGCTCATTCATAATATTGTCAAACTCTTTTTCTCTTCCCTTACTTATTAAAAAAGCAGCATTCAAAAACATCTGGTCGCCATAAGTGCTGTTGAGCTTGTATTCACAGGATGTTCTTTTAAGCCTATCCACAATTTCTTCTGCCTGTTTTTCCTTCTTATCCTGCAGCGCGTTTTTAACCAGCATCCCTATATTCATTTTGGTCTGAATATTTGCGTTATTTTCTTTTTTCAAAGCCTCTTTTGAGGTTTTGATTGTTTCATTCTCCTCTACAATCTCGTTAAAAATAACATCCATCTTTTTCCATAAACCTTTGACTCCTAATTCTACTTTGCGGTCCATATCTAATAGAGCGTTCTTAAATTCTCTGTATCTCCTATCCAGAAGGTTCCTTATCTCATCAAGACCTGAAGCAACGGTGCCAAAGCGAACCGGAAGAACGCTATCAAATTCTTTCATTACCGTCTCAATTGCTCTTTGGTGTGACAACATATTCTCCCGGTTAGCAGTAAGCCTGGCCATAGGATGGTCGCTTACCACCATACTTAAGTCCTCATATCCAATGGTTAAAACTTCGTCACCCCTGCCGCCCAAACCAACGGGCCCGAAGTTCCGTTCCTGTTTGGCCTCGATAATGCAGTAGATATATTTTCCTTCTTTTTCCATCTCATTCTGCCGTCGTAACCAACATTGCGCTATTTTCAAAAGCTTCCTCATTAAAATAGCAGCCATTTGTCTGTTCCGTTTGATTGGAAGAGCGGTAATAATCAAGAAGTATCTTATAAGCTCTGGTCATATCATCGAATTTCTTTTCTATGCCCGGCGTGTCCGGATTTTTATCGGGGTGACACGTTAAGGCCACTCTGCGATGGGCTTTTTTAATGTCACCTGCAGTTATAAAATCATTTGTAAGCCCTAATCTTTTCCTCGCCCAATCTATCTCCTCAAACCGCGATCTTTTCACCTCAAGCGTATAGAAACTATAAGGAGGTAATGGTCCCACACATCTAAAATTTAGCTTCTCCAGGAATTCATTATTGAGCTTGTCCACTTCATGCTCAAAATCCTTTTGTCTATTTTGCCCTATAAGAAATGCCATATTAAGAACCATTTTGTCATCCATAAGGTCGTGGGCTTTAAGGCCCCGGACGAGCCTGCCCAGAGCCTTTTGTATCTGTGCGGCATATTCCTCTCTTTTCCTGTCTAAATGTTTCTTAATTAAAACTCCTACCTGCATCTGGTCATCTACAGTGACGCCGCCATCTTTACTTAAAAGAGACTGTTTAAGCTGTTTTATTTCTTCCTGCTCTGAGACCTCTTGCAGAAAAGAATTAAAATCACTCAATACAGCCACTACATCGATTTCAATTGTGTTTTTCGCCATTTCAAATATATCTTTAATTGTTTTGTATCCTCTGCTTAGAATCCGACTAACGCCTTGCTCACTTTCAGCAAATGTTCCAAGCCTCATAGGGATTATGGTATGTTCGGCCATAATCTTCTCAATCACCTCCTGATGTCGAAGAAGCCGCATGGCTAATATATCTTTGGGCATACCACTGTAATCAACTACTTCTGCATCACTTACTACTGCGGATATGTCCTGGAAGGATATAGTATGAGCCTGACTACAAAAGATGCTATCCTTCCCATCAAGGCTCGGCTCATCCGTTAGCGGCATCGCTTTCATTACGTGCCTTGCCGAGACTGATACAAGCCCTGCAGGCCTTCCGAGCCGGTAAGAATCTTCGAGAGTACCAATACCATCCAGATCAAAAGTCTCTTCCACCTTCGAATTTATAATGCCGTAAATATATTTGCCTACTTTGCTCATAACAGACCCTTCTTTGTCGCTCGTATTGTGATTTGTGTATATCGTACAACCCGCCGTAAAACGGCGGGCTAAATACTATTTCTGATCCCCAAACCCTGAACACAGACCCCTGAATTTTGCTGTTTCAGCATTTTAATAGCCTGGTCAAAATGCTGCCTTGAAACTTTGAAGTCCATCTTCTTGTCTTTGCAGGCCTTGCGATGGTTGATGAACTCTCTTATCGCAAACATAGAAGCCTTTCGACAGATAAACTCAATATCCGAGCCGACCCTACCCTCGGTTTCTCCGGCCAGCTTCTTCAAATCAATGTCTTCGCTAAGCGGCTTATTTTTTGTGTGTATCCTGAATATCTCTTCTCTGGTTTTCTCATCCGGCAGAGGCAGCTCAAAAAGAAGGTCGAATCTGCCGCTTCTTAAAACGGCAGGATCAACCAAATCCAATCTGTTAGTTGCTCCTAACACCACCACTCCCTTGAGCTCCTCAATTCCATCCATTTCGGTTAGGAATTGACTTATTACCCTCTCTGTTACGTGAGCATCTGTAGAGCTGGAGCCCCTCTTTGGTATAAGACTATCTATCTCGTCGAGAAAAAGTATCGTCGGAGCGGCCTGCTTTGCCTTTCTAAACGTCTCCCTTACCCCCCGTTCCGATTCTCCTACATAGCGGCTAATAAGCTGCGGCCCTTTAATAGAGATAAAATTAACACCGCTTTCATTGGCTACCGCCTTTGCTAAAAGGGTTTTTCCTGTTCCGGGTTTGCCATAAAGTAAAATTCCTTTTGACGGATGAGTATCAGCCTTTTTAAAGACATCTGAGTATTTGAGCGGCCACTCTATCGCCTCCTTGAGCTCTTGCTTGATGTGCTCAAGACCCCCTACGTCACTCCACTTCACATCCGGCACCTCAACGAATACCTCTCTAATTGCAGATGGCTCGACCTCCTTCATCGCCTCCAAAAAATTATCCATCGTTACTTCTAATTTAAGCAATGCTTCGTAAGGAATATCTGCCATTTCAAAATCAATTTTGGGTAGGAACTTCCTTAGAGCCGACATTGCTGCTTCTCTCCCCAATGCTTCTAAGTCAGCTCCCACGAATCCATGGGTAATTTCAGCTAATTTTTGGATGTTGACATCTTCTGCTAACGGCATGCCTCTTGTATGAATTTCCAATATCTCTAATCGCCCGTTTTTATCAGGTATCGGAATAGAGATTTCTCTATCAAACCGGCCCGGTCTTCTTAATGCAGGGTCTATGGTGTTGGGGATATTTGTTGCCCCGATAACTATGATGTGCCCGCGGGACTCTAATCCATCCATCAACGCCAAAAGTTGAGACACAACGCGTCTTTCAACTTGTTTTTCACTACCCATATCTTCTCTCTTAGGGGCGATGGCATCTATCTCATCGATGAAGATTATGGCTGGGGCGTGACTCTGCGCATCCTCAAATACACTTCTTAAACGAGCTTCGGATTCACCATAAAATTTTCCCATAATCTCTGGGCCGCTTATGCTCGTAAAATAGGCATCGGTTTCATTTGCCACGGCTCGGGCTATTAAAGTCTTTCCCGTCCCCGGTGGACCGTATAAGAAAACGCCTTTAGGCGCCTCGATTCCCAGCCTGTCAAAGACCTCAGGATATCGCAGAGGCAGCTCGATCATCTCCCTGATTCTTTGAATTTGGGTGGCAAGACCGCCAATATCCTCATACGATATTTTTGCCCTCTCTAATTTACCCCCTTTGGTTTTTACCTTTATTAAAGTAGCAGGACTAACCAATGCCACCCCATTGGGGATTGTGCTTTCTACTATAAAATCACAGGTCCTCGTACCAAACAGCCTTGCACGTACTTTGTCACCGGCGGTCAAAGGCAGACCCTCTATAAGAGAGCCGATATATTTGGCATCTTTATCTTTCTGAAGCGTCCCTGTCACGGTTAAAGGAGAAATCACGATTTCCCTGGCAGGATTACTTTCGACCTTTCGAATCGTTAGTTTTCCATCAAGCCCTATTTTAGCGTTTTCTCTTGTAATTCCATCTATCTGTATAACTTCTTTGCCTCGGTCCGCTGCATAACAGGGCATTGCTTTAACGGCTGTTTTTCTTTCCCCTTCTATCTCTATTATTTCTCCAACTTCAAGCCCCAGAATCTTCATATCCTCTGGGTCGATCCTTGCTATAGCTCTACCAACATCTTTTGGCAAAGCCTCTGTCACCTTCAATACCAAATCATTCTCGGTTTTCTTTTTCGTTGTTAACAAAATAGCAGCTCCTTAAAATCCACCAGCGCCTTTAGTCCTCTGACCTCTCGCGGCTGGGAAGGAACACATGTCGTCTCCAGCATGCCGAACTTTTTGCTTAACTGACCTATATACCGCTGGTGCTCTTTTGCTTTTTCTCTGCAGAAGTCACAATTATTTGATTTTAAGACATTATTTATCACTAATTGCCTCACCTTTACTCCGTATTCACTGAGGCTGCTTATCAACCTCTCGGTTTCTAAAATTGCCATATCTTCCGGAATTGTAACTGCTACAAATTCGCATTTCATTTGGTCACGCAGCAAGTCTTCCATCCTCTTTACAAGCTTTTTCATAGTCAGCAGGAAATCATCGCCTTGGTCCAGCTTATATTTACCGGCAAAGGTTTCCACCACATATCTATACTTCCACCTTATCTTTGCCATCACCTTAACCCATTCATCTAATAGCCTGGGCGAGGTCAAAAGTCTTAAAACGTGGCCGGTCGGTGCTGTATCTACCACATATTTCTCAAATGCTGCCTCATCTATAAGGTCAACTATAGTCTTAAAACCCATCACTTCATCCATGCCCGGAATGGGTAAAGACAAGACAGAATCAATATCTTCGGCATCCAGATTTGTGCCGGTATCTATAATTTTTTTCAGCTGGTCCTGGTGCTCTATTTTGAATTTAGCCAAGACCTTTTCCGCGTTCACTTCGAGAGCACTTAAATTCCTTATTCCTTTTACCTCTTTTATATGATCACCGATTGCCTGTCCTAAGCTATCGGAAAGCGAATGAGCCGGATCGGTTGAAAAGACCAATGTATTAAAATCCTCAGCCAAATAAAGGGCTGCACCACAAGCACAAGTTGTCTTTCCTACACCGCCTTTTCCGCCAAACAAAATCAACTTTAGTGAAGGTTCTTTTAGTCCTTTTAAGGCCATTTACCCTGTTAGAAATCTTAAAGAAAGACTTTTAATCCGTTCTCTACAGCGGCTCTTTGAGTCATATAACCCCGTTAGAAATAACCAACAAAAGCAGACATCACAAGAAGCTGGGATTCCTTCTAACGGGGTTTACTTTTTGAACCTGACCTCTAAAATTCCGTTGTTGTAAGAAGAGGTCATTGCATCGGCATTTACCTTTACCGGAAGCAATATCTCTTTACGATACTTTCTATCCCCGGTTTGTGCGTTAATTTCCAATATATCTTCTTTCAGCTCCAGCTTTATATCTTCCTGATTTACACCTGGCATCTCGGCATAGATTCGAATCTCCTTACCTTCATCAAAGACATCCGTGATAGGCTCTCTTTCCTCCTCAACCTTCGGGCCTTCAGGGGTGCTTTTGACATTTCCAAACGACTCAACTACCGGTTTGCCTCCTATAGCCGTCTTTACAGAAAATCCAAACACTCCCTTCATACCTTTTTTAAGATGGCTTAGGTCAATCTCGCCCTCCTTGTTGATTTCGCCGCCGGCCTCTTTCAATTTAGCAGCCAGGTCGATCAGGTTTTCAATACCCTTAAATAGTCCCCCCAGACCCAATCCCCCTATACCAAAATCGATATTCGACCCTTCCTCTTCTTTATCTTTTCTCTTCTTGTCTTTGGCCATTTTGTGTCCCTTTAATATCCACTAATAGTTTATAGGCATCGTCTTAAGCGGCTTTGTAGGTATGTCTCTGCAAGTCTTAATTTCTTGTTTGTCATGTGTTTCTTTCTGCAAGTTTTTTATTCGCTTGCAGATGCTATCGAATTGTTTTTTAGCTGCATCCCTTCTTTTATCCAAAGCAAAGATTTCTTTTTCCAATCTTTGCTTTTCGCTTCCAAGCACATATAACTCCAAATAGCTCGACCTTTGAGCTTTCGGGATAGACCTCGCGCCTACAGAATGTGTGCTCTTTATATCTCTAATACCTAAAGTTTGTAATGTCCCTTTCATTTAATGTGTCCTTCCTAACTTATCCCAACCAAACTTTCTATCTGTTGCTTTTTGTCATTCACTTCATTACTGCCAACGATACCTAAAGCAATGTTTTCATCATCAGTTTTCATTGGGATATCAAAAGTTTTTCCACGGCTCAGCTCTTTCTCAACAAGCTCCCTTATTATCTCTTTAATTTTATCCTGGTTAGTTTTTGAGCCAACCCGGCTTGTTTCAGAAGCCAATATATCCTGACACATCTGTATGAAGACCCTTCTTGCATTAGAAGGTGTAAGGTTTCGAACCTTAAGGGTTTTTGCAATCATAATGCACCCACGCACAGTGGGTGCAAATTCGCACTTTCCGGATTCTCTTAGGCCTCTTACGATATTGACTATCATTTCAGCGTGCTGTCTGGAAAGTTTGGATTTTGCCCGTGTGATAGCCATTTCGGTATCATAGTCAAAGTGGTCCAAATCCATAGTGACCATCCTGTCTCTTAAAGCGTCCTGGCTTCTGTGAACGCCGGCATACTCCTCCGGGTTGGACGTGAAGATGGCAGTGAAATTCGGATCGACCTTTAAGTATGGCTGCTCACCACCCCTTCCGACCGGCAAATCCATCATCTTTTCCTGTAAGATAGAAAGAAAGATATTATTTGCCTCCGGCCGGGAACGCGTAAACTCATCGTAAACAAGCGTAAAGCCGTATTTGCAGGCAACGGTTAAGCGATTATCAATCCACCGCTTTACCATATCTTCTTCTGTTTTAAGAACCCTCGATATGAATCTATCCACAACCTTTCTGATTCTGTAGCCATATTCACCGCCGACTAAATCAGAGGTTGTGAACTCTTCATCTCCGTGAATCATTACCACCGGCCTTTTAATTTTACTTGCCAGGTGCATAGCCAATGTCGTTTTGCCGGTGCCGGAAGGTCCTCTAAAGTGAACAGGAAAACCAGCCTTGATGTAAGAAAGAGCCCTGCTGGTGACATTTTTAATATAATCTGTCTCTACAAACTCTGGCAGAGGACTCGGCTCTAACACTGTGGTCATCTCGTCAATCATTTCGTACCACCTCCATATAAGTACCATCCATAATGTCCGCTGAGGCCAAAGAAAATTCGACATCGAGCAGACAATTTAAGTCATCTGTTAAACAGCAACATTAGCTCTTAACGGTTGCTTTCCGTTTTTCTGCATTCTTCTTTACGCCTTTATTTCTTCCGATCGCATGCTCAACGGTGGTTACTTTTTCTCTGGCGTCGATTTTTGGTATTACCCCGCTTATTCTTGCCTTAGCCACAGCTTTGCTCATATCCTTCCAGGCTTTCCTGGCTTGGGCCATCTCAGAGCTATACTCACCTATGAGGTTGTCGGATTCCTTGAGGATTCTTTTGACCTCTGTCTGGATATCTTTTATTTGCTTTGACAGGTTATCCTTAAGCTCCTTTGACATTTTGTCACGTTCCTTCTCGAATCCGTTCAGCATTGCTCCTACTGATTTGGTTAGATCACTGACAAAATTTGCCAGGTTCTTTGCCTGCTCCTTGCTCATTTGCCTGTTATTCTTACCGAACTCCTTGACCATATCCTGGGCTTTTTTCAGTAAGCTTTGCACATCCTTAGAGAGTCCATTGGCAAAATTAGTCAAATCCTTGGCTTGTTCCTCGGCCATTTTCTTCCTATCGACAGTAAATCCCTTTACAGTTTTCCGCGTGTCACCCATCAAATCATGGGTATAGGACACCAAATCGCCGAGTGTTTTTACCCGCAAGTCATGCGAAGTAAGAATATCCTCTGTAAGTTTCTTCATGTCCTCAGCTATTGTAGTTATCATTTCAAATCCCCCTTAAAAAACTTTGTTAATTTTTGCACAGAAACACATGAATTCGTATTGTCAAGTAATGACTTTGGACTGCCACTTTCTAATTCTCATCTAATCTGTTCTCTGACGTAGCGAGTCTGCACCCAAAAGACGTGCCATTTACAGATTTAATGGCATGGTTCTGCAGCTCAGGGACATTTGGTAAACACCATGCCCGTATTTCTCTGAACCCGCTTATATCGGTTATTATGCCTTCAATTTGGACTACTTTGACTCTCTCGTCAAAAAAAGGTTCACCTTCATCGACGACCCAACACAGTGAGCCGTTCTTATGAATAAGGCGGTACTCCATTTGAAATGAAAGTCCCCGGCTTTTACAGTAGCCAAAAACACCAAAAACTCGCTTCTGGTCGGCAGGGTGAATCATGTTTAACCAGAGCTGTTTGTCTGTCAGAATATCGTCAGCGGAATATCCGGTTAATTTTATGATTCCTTTATCGAAAGAAATAATTTGCTCCTCGCCAAAAGGCGATATTAGATACGGAACTCCACGAATACTGTCCAACAATCTGTCGATCTCTTTGTCCACAACTGTTATACCATACTCGTCACGGCGACTCGTCTCGGCGAAGCGCCGAGCCGTAGCCGGGAGGCCGTTGCCGTAGCTGGACTGACTTTTGTCTTGTCTCATTTGCTCCCTGCTTTCACTTTAAACTGCCTGCCCTGAGCTGCCCTTTGATAAAGGCTTCCATTCGTCTTATTTCCTTATCGACTCTTTTCTCAAAAGTATCGTTCTCAGCTCCATCAGTATATCTTGTCAAAGCATGCGCATCTTGCATCAGAGTTTCAGCGGTCCATCCGTCAGCGGGTTTTTGATCCCCAAGAGCAGAGTTTTCAAAGACCTTTTGGCTATTGGTAACCAAGCCACTAATCTCACTTGCCTCCATTTCGTATAACGTTATAATCTTTTGTATGATACCTGCCATATACTTACTACCCCTTTAAGTTTTTCCATATTCTGATTACCGGCTCAGAGCCAGTTCCGATCTTTCCTTTCTTTCCTTCTTGAAATCACCAAGCATACTTTGTACTTCTTGTTCTCTTTCCTTCCGACGGACACACCTCTGCTGGCGCTGTCTTTTGAATTCGGCCAGCATTAATTTGAAATCCTTTATCCTTAGGTCTCTGCCTCTGGCTAAAAGGCTCTTGAGCATCTTTCTCGTTTCCTGCTGCTCCTTTTCGAATTCTTCCAGCCCGGCAACGACCTCTTTTTTCCTTCTTTCCTGTGCGGCAAGAATATCTTTTATTAGCGACTGAAACTGGCTGACCCTTTCGGCTTCACCTGTAGCCAGAGCGATGGTAAAATCGTGCAAGCTTTTTCTTAGCTCGCTAATAAAGTTATGTTGCTCATCAAGATAAGTTTTCGATAAATCTCTCACTTCCTGCTCTTGCTGGTCCTGCTGAGATGAGATAACGCTGATCATGCCGTCAAAATCTTTCTTCCGCAGGCACTGATTTTCAGCGAGGCTCACTCTCAACTGCTCATTGATTATTTGTCGTTCTCGCTTATTATTCATAACAGAATCTTGAAAGCCCTGGAGAATTAGGCCAGTGGTCTCGAAAAAAGTTTCAACGCTTTGTATCCGCGTTTCGTAAGATGAAATTATGTTCTCAAGAACATTTTGAGTGTCTGCTGTTAATAACATCGTTTTAGTCTCTTTTTGCTAAAGTGAGGTTTTTCTTGGCGAGCCATGCTTCTGCTTCTTCTGAGCCTGCAAGGATGACACGGCAAGAACCCTCTGCTGGTAATAAACCCCCATAAAAATGGTCATGTCTCGGCTGGTTGACCAAACCTTACGCTGCTGTCGCGGTCAGACCAATTGCCTCAGCATACTTGAGGTAGGTCTCGACTGATGCAGCAACCACTCTGGCCTCGATAGCGAGTATTTCAATACCCACTAAAGAGATTCTGACCCAGGCATCGACCACGATGCCCTTGTCCAGTATTCGGTCAATGACCTCAACCAGACTGGAGGAACCAATCGCTTTTTCTACTGCCATTTTAGTTCTCCTCTCTTTCTGCTTTCGCAGAAATTAAAAAAGTAATAGAAATTAAAAACATACATTACGCACGTGCATATTAACTCAAATTATTCTATCCGATCTATCGAAGTAGTAAGACTACATTATATATCCACCCCAATTACAGAGCTTAACAAGCCATCTTGTTAAACGGTCCTTTTATTACCCGTCCTATCGGCCAATATTTTATAAACCTTTAGGTCTTTAATATTTTTTTACATTATGTTGCTCATAAAGATAAAGTATCTCTATCTTTTTGTTTCTCAATTACCACCTTTCAGATGAAAAAGTACTTCTAATATTTCGAGAGACGAGGGACGAGGGACGAGCGACGGTTACCCTCTGAGAAATACCGCCACTGACCCGAAGGTGAAGAAAAAGAGCCCCTGCAATGTTAGTATGACTGGAAGGTAAAATCATATTGTGACGGGTTCGAAGAGGATGAAAAATGAGTCTTCGGGCCTGATTGCCACGCCAGGCCGATGATGATTACGCATTAAAGACCTATAGCCGGCAAGGGCTTATAGTATCATTCGCAGGTCAAGGACAACCGGATAGAAAGACGCTGCAGCTCGAAAATCGTCCCCCCACTCCGATTTAACCTCTGGAGGGCTTTATAATAAAAAAATTCCTCGACCCGCCAGAAACAGGTCGAGGAATAACATCTCATATCCTCATACTTTCTATCGACCGCTCTTATGTTGCAAATCAAAGCATACCAACCGGGATCCTGCCTCTTACCCGATCCATTATTTCAGGTGCAATACGACACCCAGCAAAAGAACTCGTTAAAAAGGCTCAGGAAAATATTCGGCGTTGTACCTTTATATCAAAACTGTAACTGTCCTTAGATGTTTATATATTGGTAACCGCGAATTAGACGCCATTATTCAATCTACAGATTGCAAAAAGCCCGGCACGGTCTATAAAAAACAAACTTTAGACTAATGACCCTGTGTAACAGCAAGTCTCCTTCTTTGGAACAGGAAAATAATAATACCCAGAGCAACCAATCCGACTAAACCGTTGTCGCCAAGAGTATTCAGCAACGCGGTAAGATTGGTAACGGTCCTTCCAAAGAATGGAACCGCATCGCCAAAGAGTATTTCGACCGCAACTCCAAGGGCGATTAAAAGCAGGGCAATTTCAGTAATCTCACCAAGCCATCTTTTTGTCTCTTCCAAAAAATGCATAGTTAACTCTCCTAAATCAATCATAAAAATCCACTTCTTTAAAACGTCAATATTTTCTCGGCTTGAAATCCCTTTTTCTTTAATCTATTACTTAAAATTATTGGACATATTCCTTTTAAGAAAATTCTATCCCCTAACAGACTTGAGCACGGAAGCCTTAAAAAAACCTATCATCAGTACTGATATAAAGGCATCCAATCAGATACCAGCTACAAAGATTCACCCAGACCTTTGTATTCACAAAATTATTATCTTATCAAAATAATGTGTCGGTTTTACTCAAGTACTTACCAAGTCATACTTCTTCTTTAGAACCACTAAGAGCTAAATTGATGGTTATATAAGCTCCCTGAAACATTCAAAACAACCAGCAATGCAATGACAAAAGATATATTTAAGAATATACCGTTAAAATAGATAAAAAGTTACTTGACATCATAAGTTAAAATAGGCTATAATGTATTTATGCTTGGTAATTTAATATCATTCGCTTTGCGCATAGCCCTTATCCTGGCGATTTGGGCCTTTATATGGCGGTACATTGAACCGCGAACACAATCTGCCCGAATATTAAGAGCCGCCCTGCTTCTGCTTAGCCTTTTAACTGTTCTTACGATATTAAGAATTACCGGGTGATTACACCGCGTTCCAAGTTAAAAATGCGATTTTAGGTCGACAACAAATCCATACCAGCAGCGTTAGCCGGCGTATTCATAGTAAGGGCGAGCTGGAAAACTCCCCTAAAATACCACCTGCCCACACTGTACTCAGTTCGGATTTGTCCTAATTATGCCTTGAAAAAATGCACGTAATTCAGAATAGACCTTTCTTGAATCGGAGCTTTGTTTGTGGTACAATTGCAAATATGTTAAAGTGCTTCTGGAGGACATACAGATGAAAAACTTCGTTTGTGTCTTGATCGTCTCTTTATCAGCTACAATTTTTACACGGGCAGCCTTGTGCCCGCCGCAAGGCGTCCTGCGGAGTGAAGACAACGTTATACATACGTTATCCTTAGAAGGCGATGCTAATAAAACGGAGCTAAGTAAATACTACGTTTCATACGAAAGCACAATCGAGCCGAATGCGCCGGGTTATAATCTTCCGCTCGATTTACAGTCCGTCGGTAATTATACTGAGATGGATTTTAGGTTCAACCTGGGAAATGTCGCTCCAGATATTTCGCAAAATGGCTTTGCTATTATCGAATATGATTTTCATGTACCCGACTACAACCGCGATGACATTGTCAAGCCATACGAATACCTGCGAAGGATTAATGTTCCTTTGTTTGTTACAGCGGACACGCTTCTGCATCTTTATCACATACAATTTGATGAAACGTTAAAAGATATAGAAGAGCGGGAGTTTCGCACCGACATTCACATCCTGACGGTGGCGCTTCTTTATGATGCACTGGCACAGCACGAAACATATACGGGCGACCTGAAAGAAGCAGCAAAGCGCAATGTGGCATATCTATCCGTTGCGCAAAAACTAATCGATCCGAATGCTTACGTCCCGGAATTAGTAGAGAATATCGTGACCGGTGAATTAGCTAAAATCGATGCGCACGAGGGATTCACTGATAGCGACATCTTCATCTACAAAGAAGACTATTCGCAATACGTGCCACGAGGTCACTACACCCGCAGCGAGGGGCTGAAATGCTACTTTAAAACGTTAATGTGGTACGGGCGAATGGCGTTTCTGCTGAAAGGCGCCGAGACCTGGGGGCCGGCTGGTGATGCTCTTATAAGCGAATATGATGCAAAGATTCAGACTATGCAGGCAGTGCTGCTGGCAAGAGCCATCGAATCGGTCCAAATAGGGCAGCGAAGCGGCCGTGACATCTGGGAAAGGATATACACAATTACGGCTTTTTACGTCGGCCTGGCTGACGACCTTACGCCTTATGAGTATCTGGGCGCAATAAACAAGCTATTTGGCACCGAATTCGAACCAATTTACCTTGAAGATGTGAACAACCTTTTTGCATTGAAGACAGAATTGGCGCTTTTGCCATCGCCGAGAATCTTCGGCGGTACGGGCAATGTATATGTAACGCCGCCCGTTACGCCAGAGTCTCTTAATGCAGTGCTCGACAAAACCAAGGGAATGCGGTTTATGGGCCAGCGGTTCATTCCGGACTCTTATATGTTTCAGCATCTCGTGTTTCCGGAAGTGCTGGATTATACGGGAACTGCTGCTGTTAAGCCTTTCACTTATGGCTTCACAGGTGTCAGTTGGGCACGATGTTATCCGTGTGGACTGGACGTTATGGTCATTTTAGGCTCGCAGCGAGCTAAGACAATCTTAACCGGACAGGGCGACACAGATTATAATAATTTCTGGCTGCAATTCGACAAACTCAAGGCCGAGTTCGAGGGGCTTAATATTTCCGACTGGAATCGGAACCTGTACTGGAGCTGGCTGTATTCCTTGCGGGCATTGATAGGCGGATTCGGACAGGGATATCCAAACTTTATGCGGACACAGGCCTGGGAGAAAAAGGAGCTTAACGCCGCTTTAGCTTCGTGGACGGAATTGCGGCATGATACTATCCTTTATGCAAAGCAGAGCTACACACCGATAGCGACCGGCCTGCCGCCGCAGGTAACTGGTTTCGTTGAGCCTGTGCCAGAGTTTTATGGACGATTGCTGGCGTTAGCACGAATGACAAGGCAGGGATTGAGTGACTTTAAAGCCTTGTCAATTCAGGCAACAGACCGGCTGACAAATCTTGAGGACATATTAACCCGGCTGATTGAAATCTCTGATAAAGAGCTGTCCAACCAGACCTTATCTAATGATGACTACGCATATATAAGGGAATTTGGCAAAACTCTTGAACGGGCCGTTATCGGCGTTGATGAAACAGGAGTCAAGACAACGCTCGTGGCGGATGTACATACCCACACTGCCGAAAACAACGTCCTTGAGGAAGGTGTTGGGTATGTTGACCTTATCATCGTAGCATGTCCGGCTCCGACCGGCTCGGTTTTTCTCGCGGCAGGCCCTGTGCTGTCATATTATGAGTTTAAGCATCCGATGAGCGACAGACTCACCGACGAAGCCTGGCGGACCTTGCTTGCATCGCCTAATAGACCGCCCAGACCAGGTTGGTTCCAACCGCTTGTACATTAATCTTAATGTTAACCAAAAAAAGTTGACTGCGAGAACCTTGTATCTTGAAAAAGAGATTGGCTCTTGTGTTGTACACTCGCCACATATATAATCAGCCGCATGAAAAATGAAAAGGGCATAAGAGCACAAGAGCATAAGAGCACAAGAGGACAAGAGCACAAGGGCAAAATTAAATTATGCACCTATGCACTTATGTCTTGTGCACTTATAGTGGCCGGCTGCGCTCGACAGCAGCAATATCCGACAATAGAGAATATCCAAGTGCCGGACGCAAATAAGGCTGAGGCAATGCAGATAGCCGAAGACGTCCTTGTCAGGATGCACTTTAATATCGAAAAAGCTGATTATGAAAGCGGCATTATAAAGACCTGGCCGTTGACTGGGGCACAATTCTTCGAGTTCTGGCGAAAAGACAACGTCGGAGCTTTCAACGCCGCGGAAGCAAACCTACACAGCATACGAAGAATTGTCGAGTTACATATAAGCCGATATGGCCTGGGATCCTCTATTGACTGTAACGTGCAGGTTCAGAAATTGAATGTGCCCACCTCGAACGAACCTGGTCAGCGTCCTTCTATCCAGGGGATAGGCCGATTCCCACGTGAAGCGGGAGCAAGCTGGGCTGATCTTGGTAAAGATTCCAAGCTTGCAACAAGGATATTGAAACGGATAGAAAACCGTGTGAAGCGTGAAGAGTGAAGCGTGAAGCGAAATACGAGATACGCTTCACGAGATACGAGATACGAAATATGAAAGTATTAGTTTGCGGCGGAGCAGGATACATCGGCAGTAATATGACAGCTATGTTAGCCGCCGCAGGCTTTGAGCCGATAGTTTTTGATAATCTCAGCAAAGGTCACAAATCGGCGGTCGCCGACTTTGAATTTGTCAAAGGCGACTTGGCCGACTACGAATTACTCCTCCAAACGCTCAGAAAATACAAAATCGAAGCGGTGATGCACTTTGCCGCTTTTATTGAAGTCGGCGAATCAGCTCAAGTGCCGCTTAAATACTATCATAATAACGTCTCCAGCACGCAGAACCTCTTGTCGGCGATGGAGGCAACGGGCGTAGAAAAATTCGTTTTCAGCAGCTCTGCGGCAGTATATGGAATGCCGGCACAGGTGCCTATTACTGAAGATGCACCGAAACAGCCGATCAATCCTTACGGCGAAACGAAATGGGCTGTGGAGAGGATGTGTCACTATCAAAGCCAAACAAAAAAACTGCGGTACGCATCGCTAAGGTATTTTAACGCCTGCGGAGCAGGGACAAATTCAAACCTTGGCGAGGACCATCGGCCTGAATCCCACTTGATACCACGGGCTGTCCAGACTGCTATGGGAAAACTTAGTGAAATCAAAATCTACGGGACGGATTATCCGACGCCTGATGGAACCTGCATCCGTGATTACATCCATATCGATGATCTGTGCCGGGCACATCTGCTTGCTTTGAAAAAGCTAAAGTCTGAAAACGAGCTGGTCTATAACCTCGGTAACGGCAATGGTTACTCAGTCAGGCAGGTAATAGAGGCAGTGAAGGGTGTCTCCGGAAAGAATTTCAAGATGGTCGAGAGTGGGTGTAGAGAAGGTGACCCGGCCGTGCTTGTCTCCGATGCAGGCAAGGCCGGGAAAGAGCTTGGCTGGAAGCCGGAGCTGCCGGAATTAGAAAGGATGGTTGAGACCGCCTGGAAATGGCACAACCAGCACCCTGACGGCTATCCGGATTGAAATAAATATCAAAATTAAGGGTTCAGGGTTTGGGGTTCAGGGATCAGGTTTTTACTGATCACCGACACCTGACCCCAGAATCCTATTCATCAATTTTTGATTTATTTATGAAAAAGATAAAAAACAAGGTTAAAGATTTCCTCAAGAAATATGGCATGGATCCTGCGGATACTAATATTGACCAGATTTGTCGGGTTTTCCTTGACGAAATGCAAAAAGGCCTGGCGGGCAGGAAAAGCACCCTTGCGATGCTGCCGACTTATATTGAAACCGGGAAAGAGATACCCAGAAACAAACCCGTTATCGTAATGGATGCCGGAGGTACAAACTTTCGGGCCGCTACGGTGGTTTTTGGTGACGATGGAAAATCAACTATAAGCGATTTTAAACTATTTGAAATGCCCGGATTGAAAAGCAGGGTCGGCAGGACGGAATTTTTCAGCACAATGGCTGGTTACATCAAGCACGTCGCAGATAAAAGCGATAGCGTTGGATTCTGCTTTTCATATCCGATAGAAATGTTTCCAAATAAAGACGGCAGGCTGCTGTTTTTTTCCAAAGAGATACAGGCGCCGGAGGTTGAGGGACAGATGATAGGAGAGAGCCTGAATATTGCGATAAGCAAAGCGGGGCTCGGCGGCAAAAAGCAGATAGTCCTGCTCAACGACACGGTGGCAACCCTTCTTGCAGGCAGAGCCGACGCGAGCGGCCGAACATTCGACAGCTTCATAGGCTTTATCCTCGGAACAGGGACAAATTGCAGCTATGTGGAGCAGAATAAGAATATTACAAAAAAAAGGGATTTGAACCTCGCAGGAAGCCAGATAATCAACATTGAATCCGGCGCATTTGGCAAGGCGCCACGGGGAAAAATCGACAAAAAATTCGATAAATCATTGGTCAATCCCGGTTTGAATATCTTCGAGAAGATGATTTCTGGGGCGTATCTTGGCCCAATTTGCTCATGGACTATCCAGGCCGCTATAAAAGAAAAACTCTTCAGCAATAAAACGGCTGAGGCACTATCGGCGATTACCTCGCTCAGTACAAAAGAAGTAAGTGACTTTATGTTTTGCCCCCAAGCAAGTGGCTGGGCCACAAGCAGTAGTCCATTCTCAAAGGCAATCAGCAATGCAGACGAACAGGACAGCACTACACTCTATTGGCTGATTGACAGGATGATTGAGCGGGCAGCAAAGCTCACTGCGATAAATCTTTCAAGCGTTGCGATCAAGAGCGGCAGAGGCAAAAATCCGACCAGGCCTATCTGCATCGTTGCTGAGGGGACAACTTTTTACCACCTAACGTCACTTAAACAAAGAGTTGATTTCTACCTGAGATTGCTCCTCGCGGATAAAAAGGGCATATTCTACGAGATTATAAACGTGGAGAACGCCACATTGATCGGAGCAGCCATTGCAGGATTAACAAATTATTAGACGTGACAAATAACCGGCACAAAAATTTATTATGTTTGGTGTCGATGCTCCAGCATTCGCAACTTGCCGGCCATCCAGCAAGCGCTCTGCAAATGAAAGCCTTGTCATCAACTCAAACAATCCGTTCTACATCCCAAGCGCCTGAAACTGGTCAAGTACCTGCCGATAAGCGTATGCCACCAGGTACATACAAAGAATCGTGACCACTAAAACGATCGCAGTGATGATCGCCCTGGTCGCGAGCTTGTAGCGAGGATTCAACCACACAAGCGGAAGGGCCAGCGGTCCAAGACACAATAATGCAATTACCACGCTCGTCGTGGTAAAGTACCATTTTTTATCCCGACGACCCAAACCTGCACGTCCAGATCCGTCGAGAAACTCACCACAGTATCGACACTTAATAGCCTCTGTTTGTATCTGCTCGGCACAAAAGGGACATTTCTTCATACAAGCCGCCTCTTCTGCAGGATGCTGTTTTTCCTCCGATACCGAACTTTCTGCGCAACTGAACGTTCCTAATTTTGTGCTCATACTATTGATTATCGGCTCTTTAGTAAAGTCTCTTTAGATTCTTCAGAGACTATTAATCCGTTGTAAAACCATGGGCTAAATCCGCCGAAGGCGGATAAATATTCACCGCGTGTTCAACATAAAGTTCAATCAATAAATCTTTTAAGCAATCGCTGCAATAGCTCCATCGGCAGGCCCATCACGTTTGTCAGGCTGCCCTCAATTCTTTCGACAAACTCATCGCCGGTCTCCTGTATGGCATAAGCGCCGGCTTTATTCCGCCACGATTCTCCTCGCACGTGTTCGGCGATTTGCTCAGCTGTCATCTTCCTCGGATAAACTGTCGTGGCGTCACTTTCCACTATTTCGATGCCGTCACTCAGACGGACAACTGCAAGGCCGGTAATTACTTTATGAGGCCTGCTGAAAAGTTTCTTTGTAATTTGCTCAGCCTCTTTAGCATCTGCGGGCTTGCCGATAATTTCGCCATTAAAATCAACAACCGTATCAGCCCCAATAACCAAACAATCCTGGTAATTCTGCGCAACACTTTTTGCCTTGGCTAAAGCCAGCTTTTTGGCATACTCACAAGCACGATGTTGCTTAGCCGGAAAGGCTGACTCGTCGATGTTTGGTGTAATAGAAGTGAACTTATAGCCGGCCTCAGCTAACAATTGTTTTCGCCGGGGCGAGGCCGATGCCAAAATTATACATATAGGACATTGTTTGGGCATAAATTAAT
>CAZRNB010000040.1:0-23741 GCA_964601355.1 uncultured Pirellulales bacterium | reverse complement strand
AGGAGCGAACTGTTTCATACCAGCCGGTTCCCCCCGGATAATATCCCCCCCACTCATAGTCACCTACTTGGGCGTGGGAATAACCGGTGCCAAATGATATCCTTGTCTGGTCGGAATAATCATAGAAGGCTTCGGTATCAAATCGCCAGTCGCGCATAAAATCATTCGCAGTAAAGTTGCTGAAACCCATTAGAGCATTCACTCCAGCAGTAGTATTGGATTTGTAGTAGCCGGCGCCGGCATCGTCGGAATTTTTAAGGTCTTCATATCCTGCAGACACTCGCCATTTCCACTTGTCTTTTTTGTCCGCCATGCGAATGTGGGTGTAGCTGTCCCCGAATTCAGTTATTGTCGTTGAGGCAAAGCCACCCAGGACATCTTCCGGCTTTTTTGTTATTATGTTGATCACACCATTAAAGGCGTTTGCGCCCCATGCCGCTCCGCCGGGACCTCGCACAACTTCTATCCGTTCAATATCTTCCATAAGAATCGGCAATGTGTAGTATTCTGCGCCTCCAAACAACGGACTTTCGGCAGAACGTCCATTGACAAGTACTAATGTGCGGTCTGAAATGAATTCATGCAGTCCCCGGACTCCAACCGCAAAGCGATAACGCTCTATCTTCAGGACATCCATTCCGGGGGTAAACTGCAAAATCTCAGGGATATTAGTCAGGCCGCTATAATGAATATCCTGGTCGGTAATCACACTCACAGGAACCGATAACTGGCCGACTTTCTGGGCCTGACGAGCGGCTGAAACTACAATCGGCACCTCCATCAACTCTTCGATGGACATTGCGAAGAGGTCTTTTTTGTCATTTGGGTCCTGCTTCTCAGCAAATAAGCATACATTGATGTTAAAGAAAATCCACAGCGCTAAAGCCGGCAATAGCTTCCATCTGCAGTCACGACTGCTGTCTGCAATGGTCTTTACACGACCAGGACTATTAACAATTAACACCGACTTCGACCTGCTCATTTTTAACACTCACTTCCTGATTAGGCAGCGTAAAGAAAAACGTGCTGCCCTGGCCTACCTTCGATTCCACCCAAATCCTGCCTCCATACATTTCAACAGTCTTCTTAACGACCGTAAGACCTACTCCGGCACTTTCTATTTCATCACGCGGAGCTAACGTCTGGAAAAGCTGAAATATCTTTTCAAAGTACCTCTCCTCAATTCCAGGACCATTGTCCGAGACACTAAAATTCCAGAAGTTATTTTCTTCGACACAGCCGATTTTGATGTGCCCCTGGGGTTTATCCATATACTTAACGGCGTTATTTACTAAATTCCGGAAAATATGAGTAATTCGTTTTTCCTCACATTCAATCACCGGCAGCTCATCTTCAATAGTAATAGTGATATTTTCCGGATGTTCAATCATGTTGATAATATCCGGCACGAGCGTATTGAGATTAACTAATTTTTTCTCCTCTTTAAGACGTCCGACCTCCGTATATTGCAGGATTCCATCAAGCAGGCTGTACATTCGTTTCACCCTGCTTAAAAGCAGGTTTATTTTCTCTTTGCCCTCCTGGTCAAATTTGTCTGCGTAATCCGTTGAGACCCAATCGACCAGCGTGTTAATCCCCCGCAGCGGCGTCTTCAAATCGTGGGACATTATGTACACAAATTCATTTAATTCCTTGTTGGCTTTTTCCAGTTGTGTAAGCAGCTGAGTCTGGCGCAGCTCCGCCAATTTTTTATCTGTGATGTCCCAGAAGATACCAAATATACCCACCACGTTGCCGTCCTCGTCTCTGACGGGGGATTTTGATGTATAGACAAAGAGCTCTTTACCATCATGGGTATATCTCTCTTCCAGTATCTCGCCCTTTCCGGACTCAATGATTCTTCTATCGTCGGTTATATACTTTTCAGCTAACTGCTTGGGATGTAAATCGTAATCTGTCTTACCTTTAATATCATCCGGACGTATTCCTAAATCAGCGGCGTAGCTTTCATTGCACAATACATAAACCGAATTCAAATCCTTATAGAATATTTTCTGTGGAATATTCTTCAGTAATGTCCTGTATTTGTAATCACTTCTTCGCAGAGACAACTCAACTTTTTTGCGGCGTTCGATTTCCAGGTTCAGGCTGTCTATAGACGTTGTCGTCCTTTGCAGGTCTTCGGTCATCTGGTTGAATGAGCGTGCAAGATCTCCTAACTCATCTTTTGAGACAACCTTTACTCTTTTACTCAAATCCGAGCTTTCTCGAATTTGATGAATCGTGGTTACAAGACTGTATAAGGGTTTCGTTACCGAAATTGAAAGGCTGGTCAACAACAAGATTGTAGCGAGGCCTAAAGATATAATGGCCGCCATAAAACTATAACGAAGAAGCTCATGTATCTTATTGTCGATAAGTATTGTTGGAAATCCTATAATCACGGCTGCAATAGGCTCGTTTGAGCTGCTTACAACGGGGACAACTGTGTTGTAGAACTTTTGTCCAGCGACCTCATACAAGCAAAGTATCTGCTTATTTTGCGTAAGAGCTTCCCTGATGTGCGGGTCGTTTATTTTCGTGCCGTGATATGCCGGATCATTGTGAAACAATATCTCGCCATTTGCTCGGACTACTGTAACGTAAGCCACTTCTTTATGTTTCAGCAGTATTTCCTGACACTGGCTTTCAAATCCCTCAATATTATCAACAGCTATCCCAAGTCCGAGCAGTCTTTCTATATTTGACTTAAGGGTATTGGCAATAACATCCATCTTTGACTGTAGTGCAGAAGAATATCCTTTTCGGAGCATTTGACTCATAACAAATGTGTTAGCACCGATTGCCAATAATAAGGTCACGGTGCTGATTACCAAGATTTTTTCACGTATTGTTATTCTCACAGCTATTACCAGGGAAATTTTGTGACAACTTCAGCCGTTAAGAGTACGCTCGAGCTTGGTTTAAGATTTAATTTTCCGGCTCTGGCGAGGTTAATAATAGGTACACCCTTTTCGGTTGCTTTCATCTGAAGACTGGATGGAGTGCGGCCTTCGACCAATATACTTTTAGCTATTTTACCGGCTGCCTGTCCCTGAGCTGAGCCTGAAACCGTGACCGCGCACAATGTCCCCTTATCGACGCGGTCTTTCCAGAATGCAAAATCAGGAAGGCTGCTGTTTTCCACCGTCCAGCGCTGTACCTGCTCCAGTGGCACGTTGACACCGTTTTCATCCTTAAACTCGAAGACGCCTAACATTCCTATCGCATCGGCTTTGCCCTCGCAGTCTTTTACTGTATTTTTGTACTCCTGGAATGTGTTGAGCACATAGTAACCTGTAATTTGCACGTCTTGTGGCAGGTCTTTTTCGCTCTGCTTCATCGCTTGTATTATGGGGGGCCACATCGCTCCTGGGTCTGTGATGATAGCTATTTTGTGGACGGCTGGCGATATCTGCTTTAGCAGCCTTACGGTCTGTTCAAAGTGTATTCTTTCAAGAACGCCGGTGACATTCTTACTTCCGGCAAACCCGTATTCCTCAGGCTCGGCGTTTACCGCGCAGAAAACAAAGGGTATGTCCGTATTGACATAGTACTTTGCAACATACGTCTGGGCGTCATCATCGCTTGTGAAAACCAGGTCCGGCTTCCAGGTGTCGATAAGAGTTTTCGCCTCGGCTGAAATCTTTTGCTTCCACTGCTCGGAACTCTGCCGTTTGGTATCCATCTGGACGACCTTATACTCTACGTCAAGGTCTCCCAGGACATCTTTAAATCCCTGGAACTGTTGGTCCGTCCATTCCCAGGGTGAATGATAGCTCATCACGTGGAGAATCTTAAATTTTTTGGCCGGTACAATAGACTCACTCGCAGATGTCTCTTGGCTTTGTTGGGCCACCATGGCTCGTGTTGCTTTTGGTGTTGTCCCACGGAGGAAGAATATCGCCGCTATACCGAGAGCGACCAGCAGCAAGCTCAAGACCACGACCTTTTTGCCATTGATACTGTTTTTAGTATTACTCATCTTATTTCTCCTTTATCATTTTTTCTCATACGCGGAAAATTCCGCGACATATACAGTCTGCCAATGCGATTAGAAAACTATCTTAAGACGAAAACCTGGGATTACAGATGTATCGTTGTGCGCATTTGTGCCGGGATTGAACAGAGTCTGGACGTCGAGCAAAAGTGAACACCACTCTGTAATGTGGATTTTGTAGTAAGTCTCAAGGATGGTTTCGGTATGTGTCGCATTTTTGGCCTTACGGAAGTCCTGGTGGGTAATTCCCTGCCCGACGCCAAATCCGAGCACATCCTTATCGCGGCCGGGATTAATGCCTTTCCAGGTGCCTCCAAGACTCCAGTAATTTGAGAATTTCCGGACGCGTCCATCGTCCCAGCCGTAGCGAAGGAAAGCGCCTATCTTTTCTGTTAAGGCCTGGTCAAAGCTGACACCGAAACCTATTGTGTCCCGCTCATAACCTCCGCCGTCATGCCTCGCTAATGGTTGTGGATCGTACCATAGATCAAACCGATAATTGCCTTCGAGCCCTTTGCTGTTTTTGGTTTTTATTCCCAGCTCGCCCATGCTTAAGAAGTAATCTTCGTTACAAAAGGTGGTTCTCAAACCTGTTTCAGAACGGATTCCCTGTGCGTCGGTGATGCCGGCCTGCACATAAAGCCAATCCGACAAATCATAGCGGCCCAAAGCACCGATGGTGTGATACCTGTGCGGGAATAGATGGTTTTTGGCTAAAGAGTGAGAGAAGAAATCCCAGCCTGCCACTTTGTTCTCGTCGAAATATTCAGGGAAGGTCATCTTGCCTAAGGCGATAAGAAGCTTCTTGTTCAGAAACCTTTGTTCGACGTAAAGATTTGCCACATACATCTCTGCTGTCTCATAAGCTGCCCAATCCAGATTGAGCCTGGGACCTACCAGAGGCGTAATTCCATTTGGTGGGAGAGGTTCTCCGTCATCGTTGCTGCCCCTTGCTTTGAAAATGAGCTTGGTATCTTCTCCGAGCTTTTGCTTAATGGTCACATTCCACCAGAAGAGATTGCGCCCTTCGCGAGCTCCTGGTCCATTAAGTATCTGTTGGTGATGATCATCCAGAGTAATTCCTATGCTTGTTCCATGTTTTTCTTCCATCTGCTTCTTGAAATCTTTCCAGGCTTTGAACCAATCGGGAACTGCCTCGTATGGAAGCACAGGCCCTTCAGCAGGAGAGTACTTGATCCGAGGCTTGTTTAGGCCGAAAAGATTTTCAAAAAAGTTCGATTGAGCTTTCGTTTCCTGTCCTTGTGTGCTTGCATGTCTTGCAGGAAAGAACAGACTCAACAAAATCGCGGCAAATATTGGTTTCCATATTGCAGCATTTTGCCTTTTAGCCGTAATCATCACCCTCACCACGAATAATGTTCTATAATCCCCCATGTTCATCCTGCCGCTACATACGTCAGCAAAACTTCTTTTGAGGAAATGACTGACAATAGTTCCTCAACTATCCTCCAGGCTGATATGTTTAAAGTTCGCTTCCTGCGGATAAAATCTGCCCGAATGGTTTTCGTCATAAAGGAAAGGCTGGTTTAGAAAAAGTCTGCTTTATAGGTAGATAATGCTTAAATTCATACATTATCGAACGTGCCGGCCTGGACTGCTTGAAAGATGTAGTGAGAGTAAACTGTAAGCTGCTTAAAGTGTTGAAATGTTAAGTCCTATAAGCTCGCTCTTATCAGTATTTCTGAGATGGCTTGGCGTGTATTTTAATAGTAAGAACCAGGCTTGAGAGCATTGATCAAAGTGCCTGGTTTCTTACCCATAATATTGCATTTTGGAAATCGAGGGCTATCACAGTGTCCTGAAAATAATGCATTCCCAATATTGTATCGCAGTCACTTAATAACGGACTGTCAGCCGGGAAAACCGATAGCTTTGCGTTTGAGATTAGTCTGTTTCCCACCTGAAGCTGTGTGACGACGCCTCGTTTGCAGGGTAGCCGGCCGATATAAGGGTATAAATCTGCACTATCTTCGAGCTTGACGCCTTGTACCTTGCCAAATAGCTTTTCCCAGAGGACTTCGCTAAGTGATAGGCCGTTTCCGCTGCCGGTATCTAATTGTATCTTCATTGACTCGCCGGTTATGGGAATCTGGACAAAAAGAAAAGCATTGCCGTAATTATCTTCTTCAATTGAAAGCGGATATTGAGACCACAAATACTCTTTATCAGGCTCAAAAGCCTTATCACGTGAAAATTCCACTTCCCTATTTATGTTATCGAGAACGATGAAATGGAATTCTCGTAAAGCTTTCAGCCCAACAATAATGGAGTCATCTCTAACCATTGGCAATCCGAGAAAATTAAGCTCCAAATGCCGCTTTAAATACCAGCACGTGACATCTGAGAGAGTCATTTGACCTATCCGAAGCTGCGGAATGTAACAAAGCCCCATGCCGTAATCTTTCGAATTGTCTTTGTTAGATTGTATCGGATACGTAGGTAGTTTGTTTTCAAGCACGTGGATGTCGTTCACAAATATTCCCTGTGAAGCTCCGGTATCGAGGACAACAGGATACTTTTTTTTGCTGTCTGCTATGCTGCCATCAACCACGATGCAGTGTTTTGTGTCGTAAGATGGATGGTATTTCATACAAAACGTGCCAGCTTGCTCCGTAGAATCTCCGACCCGATCAACTTCATCATCAAATTGCCAGTTGGTAGGGTGGGCTTTAGCCCACCGATAAGATGGTGGGGCAAGCCCCACCCTACCGGGATCGGGCGTGTCAACTATAACATATTGAAAAGGGGACGTGCTGCAACCAGCCAATAAGAATAAAATCCCCAGAATTGAGGATAACGAATTTTTCATCACCACAAATTTCATTGCTTTTGAGCTTCCGATTATGATAAAATATTATACCAGATTACAGAGGTAAAATCAAGTAAATCTTTACATACCCGCGACCGTACAGAGCCGCGACCGTAAGGGAGCGATAAAACAATGGACGAAGGGCGATAGATGAGGGAAGAAGGAAGACAGAGCCGCGACCATCAGGGAGCGGTCCACTAATGGCGGGATCGAAGGGAAATCAGGTTATCAGGTAATCAGGATGCAGGTTATCAGGAAAACAGGATACCTGGAAAATAAAAGCTCCCAAAGTTAAAAATCCATCTATAGTAGGGCTGGGTCTTTTGAAGAAGAATGAATATCGAATCCTTCGACTACGCTCAGGACAAGTCTCGAAATCCGAAACAAAAACGAATGACACAATATGTCATTGCGAGGAGCACAGCGACGAAGCAATCTCAAATGCGATTGCCACGCTCCCTTCGTTCGCTCGCAATGACAAGAACCGTCACTTAGGTCATTAGAACTTCGATATTGTTTCGTATTTCGAATTTAGTACTTCGTGCTTTTCAGTGGTATTCTACATTCTTCATTCTAAATTCTCAATTCCTTTCGCCTCTTCCATTGCCTTCTCGAAATGCTCAAGCAGATACTTTTTGTCTGGGCCGCCGAGATGCTCCCAGGGCAAAATCTCGTTTGCATAGAACTTTCTTTGTGCAAGCTCGTTGAGATTTAATCTGAATTTTTCAAATGCACCCCGCCATATCTCGAAGTCGAAACATTCGTCCCACAAATCAAATCTTGCACCGGCCTTCCAGGCAGCTTCAATAACATCGCACAATCCCCTGTCACCCCGGCCTATCGCTGATTCCAGCACGATGCGGTTTATATCGTGAAATTTAAACTGCAAAAACTTTGCACGAAGCCTTCTTTTCTCATCGAGTATCAATTCCTTTGCCTGCTCGAAATATTCTTTAGGATTTTGGCCGAGCCAGCCGAACGGCGTGTGCGGCTTGGGCACAAGCCAGCTGATGGTAATATTGATGTTAGCAGTTTTGCCGTCGATTTTCTTTCGTAGGCGTGCCAATTGATATGATAATTCGACAATCCGTTTTATATCATCTTGCGTCTCTCCGGGCAGGCCGACCATAAAGTATAATTTTAGTTTCTGCCAGCCAGCCTTGTATGCCGCTTCAACAGCGGAAAATAAATCCTCATCTTTAAGAGGCTTATTTATAACACGCCTTAATCTTTCACTCGCCGCTTCAACTGCGATTGTTAAACCGCTTTTTCGTACCGAAGTTACTAACTGTGGCAGAAGTTTTAATTGCTGGTCAACGCGGAGACTCGGTAGTGACAGGCCCACGTACTTATCCTGAAAATATTCATGCAGCCGTGACGCCAATTCTTCAAGTTTTGGATAATCAGCGGTGGATAGACTCAGCAAACTTACCGTATCGAATCCTGTAGCGTGGTAACAGGCCTTTGCAATCTCAAGGATTTTGTCAACACTTCGATACCGGACCGGCCTTCGGCAGAAACTCGCCTGGCAGAATCTGCATCGACATGGACAGCCGCGCATAATCTCTACGCTGACCCGTTCGTGCACAGTTTCCATAAATGGAACTATCGGGCGAAGAGGAACGGGAGCATTTTCAAAATCTTCAACAACGGCATTTTGATGCTTGCGGTTTGTATAAAGGGCAGGGACATAAGCCCAGTTGAATTTCTCATAAGCGCTTATTAAAATTTCCTTCTTTGACGCTCCTGCTTTTTTCTTGGCTCTGATCAATTCAGCAAGCTCAACGACGGTTTCTTCGCCTTCGCCTAATACAAACAGGTCGATAAATTCAGCCATCGGCTCACAGCAATTGGCCATACCGCCACCGGCAATGACCAAGGGGTCATTTTCATCGCGCTGGCTACTACGGATACTCAGGCCTCCAAGATCGAGCATATTAAGCACATTGGTATAACAAAGCTCATTGGTTAAGCTAAAGCCGATGATGTCAAAGCTTTTCAAAGCCGCTTTAGATTCCAGACTCGATAGCGGAATATTTTTCCGGCGCAGCACCTCTTCAGCATCAAGCCAGGGAGCAAAAACTCGCTCGGCAGCGACCCAATCGATTCTATTAAGAATTTCATAGATAATCGCAAGGCCTGTATAAGACATCGCCACTTCATAGACATCCGGGAAACACAATGCTACGGCCAAATCGCACTGCGAGAGGTCTTTTTTGATTTGGTTTATCTCGCCGCCGATATACCTGCTGGGCCTGCGGACAAAAGGGAGAAATTCACGCTCAACCTGCTCTGTTAATATTTTTACTTCTTTTTTCTTCACAGCAACATTATAGATTGACAGTTGATTATTTTCTATTGATTATTGTTCGGCCATCAATTATCACATCAGAAAAAAAGGAATTTATGAATACGAAAAATAGCCGCATTCTGCTTATTACGCTTGGTGCTCTATTTATTACAGCGCTATACTTTTTAAGTCCCAAAGGACCGGTCGTAGTTGATAGCGGCCATCATATAGTCATGGGGACATTCGCACGCGTCTCCGTTGTAGCTGCAAATCACAATACAGCCTATAAGTGCATTAACGCTGCCTTTATAGAGATATATAAAGTTGACAATCTGATGAGCTACTTCAAAAGCAATTCAGAAATTAGTCTGGTGAACCGCGAGGGTTTCAGGCGAGCAATTAAAGTCAGTGATTCGACTTATGAAGTCTTACAAAGAAGCATCGAGTTCAGCAAACTGACCGACGGAGCCTTTGATATTACGGTCGGGCCTTTGGTCGAATTGTTTCGCATGGCAAAAAAAACAGAGGTTGCCCCGAGCGAAGAGGAAATCGCTAAGGCCAAGGCTAAAGTAGGCTTTGAGAAGTTGAAATTAGATGACACCAATAAAACAGTCAGCTTTACAGTAGAGGGTATGAGACTGGATCTCGGCGGCATTGGAAAAGGCTACGCCGTTGATAAGGCGATCGAAGCCGCACAAAAAGCCGGGGCTCTTGGAGCTATGGTCGATATCGGCGGTCACATCCGATGCTTTGGTGCAGCACCACACAGCAAAGACAACTCGTCCCGACAAAAGCCTTCGCCGGAGCGGGATTGGTTAATCGGCTTACAAGACCCAAAAGCTGTGAAAGATCCGGGATTTCAAATCCCTGGCACAGCCGAAGCTGATATATTGTTGACGCTAAAATTAAAAGAAGGGGCTGTCGTTACCAGTGGTGATTATCAGCAGTTTGTAGTAATAAATGGCAAACGTTTCAGCCATATTTTGAACCGCCAAACTGGCTCAAGTGCGGAAGGTCTATCCAGCGTGACTATTATCGCAGATAATGCCACAGATGCTGATGCTTTGGCGACGGCGATCAGCGTAATGGGAGCTGAAAAGGGCCTTGCCTTAATAGAAAAACTGCCGAACACCGAAGCGATATTGATTCCCGCCTCCGCGGGAATGACAAGTCAGCAAGAGGACAAAATCGTTAAAACCAGCGGTGCGGAAAGATATATAAAGTAAGGATGTTTAGCAGTCGCCGGTACGGCGACTTATAGATATAATATTTTATAAAAAAAGCAGCCGTCCCGGCTGCTGCTAAACAATAAGGAAATTACCGATGACTATTGCCTATCATGCAATATTTACAACATACGGCACTTGGTTGCCCAATGACCCGCGTGGCTCATATTCTAAAGAGATTTATAACGACCAGCTTCGTATGTTAGGCAGGATTAAATATGGCCGACAAAACCCGATACCAGCCAAAGAAAATCTGTTAAAATTCTGGACGATGGCTGCTTCACAGCTGAGCCGTCCTCCATTTTACTTTGATAACAGGTCTCACGAAATTGTTGCTGACGCCTTCGGCAGTGTCATTCAAAGATTGGGTGTAAAAGTTCCGGCTTGTGCAATAATGAACGACCATGTACACGTACTTATTTTGCGCTCAAAATATAGAATCGAGTACCTTGTTAATCAGCTCAAAGGTGCTGCAACGAAAGATTTGAAACTAAAATATACCCCCTGGACGCGTGGCTGCTGGAAGGTTTTTATTACGGACACTGATGCGCTTTTGGCCGCCGTCAGGTATATTCAGTCCAATCCTATCTGCGCCGGCCTTGCACCGCAACATTGGGATTTTACTTCGCCATTACCTGTTTAGCCGTCGCCGTCCCGGCGACGTTTCCCTAATCGCCGCCACGGCGAGGTAACACACATTATTCGGTTAGCCGTCACCGGTACGGCGATGGAATATACATTACCCGTTTAGCAGTCGCCAGTATGGCGACTGAATATCTCTCAACAATTTTATCAACTAACGACCATCGACCAACGACTATATCGTTCTTCGCCTACGCAGCCAGCCGACAAGTCCGACACCGATGCTGACGAGTACAAAAGCTCCAGGAATGGGGACAATGGTTGATTCACTTACGACTGTCCAATCTCTTGTTGGGATATACACTGCGTCAAGGACTCGAGACGTGCTGTCCCAGAGTCTGCCGTCTGCAATCCAACTATCAAGCTCATCTTCCGTGTTGCCAGCTTCATAAAGCACCGTACCATAAATATCAAGGTTGGAACCGCTACCTATTGCCATGTCGCGCACGAAAAGAGATTCGAAGCCATCTCCGCGATTGCCGTTGTCCCAACCATCGACTAACTGCACTATTCCAACGTCTTGCCCGCCCAGCATTAAAGCTCCAAGAGCAAAGTTATCATTAAAGCCAGCATCCATCGCGCTGGCCACCTCCAAGAGGCCAAGATTTTGCCCACCACCTTCGAAAATCAGCGTCAGATTCTGTAAATCCGCTAAGTCGGCAGGATCAGAGTTTTCATTTCTAAAGTGGCTTGATTCCGTCATGTGTATTGTGGATCCGGGTACGGCTGTAAATACGCTGTCTTCGCCGAAGAGCAGACCTCCCGATATCTGGATCTGCGCGTCTGCTGAAGTGATGTCGAGCGTTCCCCTTCCTGTTATACTTGGCCACCACCTCGTACCAACGTCAATGCCTCCGGTCTCAACGACACCTCCCGAGATCGTGAACGTTCCGCTGCCAAGGGCTGCAATCGCTATCCCTCCAGCGGTGTTCGTCCCACCCGCCTGGATGAGGCGGCCAGTGCCATACAGACCCACCATTATTCCGCTGGGTCCGAATTGCCCATCCACCAACTCGTAGACTCCCGTGCCAACGTATCCAAATCCCAAGAACACTTGGTGGCCTGAAAATGAGCCTCCCGTTTGAACGATGTGCCCTTGATGCGAGTTGTAGCCTCCATTGCCGACAGTCGTGAACTTGGCGTTGACCTCACCGCCACCGAGATAGTAGCTGCCGTCGGAACCATCTCCAACCAAGAACTCGCTGGGTATATAGATAGAACCGCCAGACTGTACCAGACTGCTACTATTCGCTATGTTTAGAGTATGGCATTCTGCTTCTCCGCTGCTTATGAGGGCTGTTCCACCATTGGATATGCTACCACCCTGCCCGGGAGAAGGGCCCGGCACATGTAAGCTCCAGTTGTCTGGATTAAACCATTCACCGGGAAAGGCAGGATCATGAACCCATGAATTGGCGCTTGCCGTGCCCGATACCAGTACGACAATAGAGGCTATGATCAGATTAACCAAGCTACTTGGTTTCAAGCAGTTAATGTCGATACGAAGATACCGATCTTTGATCGCACTTAACCAGATCGTCAAAGTCTTTTGTTTCATTGTTCTCCTCCAAAATTTAAGTTGTTCTTTTCTTAATATAAAAGATTCAAAGTATTGTCATATCATAGCACATAACCACCTCCTTCAGCAGACAAGAGTTCACTCATTTTTACTATTCAACGGGAAATCCCTTCCTCCGATGTAAAACCCTCCTTGTCTGATTCTTTAGTAAATTATATCTGAAGCGTTAGTCCGAAAACAATTAGGGTAATTGGGTATTTTTGCAGTTTTTTCACCTTTTTTCTTCGTATATGGGAAAATTTCGATTCGCACAGAAGGAAATCTACGAATGAATTGTCAGGTTAAATATTATGTTAATGCAGCGACGGGTTTCTTGCCGGGCTGGCGGGGGGGCAGGGGCGGTTTTGCCGCGATAGACAATCACGCCGGTCGGACATTTGTTAATCAATGGCACATTCTGTCGCCCATCAGCGTCTTCGGCGTGATAGTATCTCTTTTGGCAAAAGACTTCGCAGTTCTTGTCGAACACGCCGTGCGAGTTTGACACTTTGTTGCGCTTCGGCGAATAAAACGGGTTCGTAATCACCAGGGTAACGAGTCACAGTAGCATAAGCAGTAAGGCACCTTTGTTCTTCAATACTCAATCGCAGCCAGATGTTTTCCGGAAGCAGCGAAACCAAATTCTCGATGTCATGGGTCTTGGGGAAATCAATTCCTTTACTGACCAAAAAAGCCTTCAAGTATTTTTCTACACACTGCTGAGCGTGAAAACACACCGTATCAGTTGGACATCCTTTTGTCATTTTCAATGTGTGCGAGGCGGTCTTAAGGTCATTCTCGGCCTTGATGACCCCACTCTCGAGCGATGGCATTGGTCTTGCTATTTTCGGGCATAAAGGAGCTTTCCTTCCCGAGAAGCAGGCCGCTCAATCGTACCGACAATCTCCTTACGCCACTCGAAATCATGGGGAGTAACAACGATAACATCCTTAGCAACGGGAATGTCGTGCAGCGCCACGCCAATCTCTATGGCCTTTTTGCGTTTTGAGCCCGAAACAGGCATCACAATAAGCAGGTCCACATCACTATCAGAGTTAGCCTGTCCACGGGCGTGTGAGCCAAAAAGAATGATTCTTTCCGGCTGGAACTGCGCTACGATGCGCTTGACCATCTTCCGGATATATCTTTTTGTCGAGTTTTGGACTCCGGCCATGCTTAATTCTCCTTCGGGAGATCATTGCTTTTCCACCACTTCCAGAATACAAAGAAAATGACACATTTGCAAGATGAATCCCCGATTTATCATGATGTTACGCTGATACTGCGGCGGGTTTTTTGCCGGTCTGGCGAGGCTGCGGGGCGGTTCGGCCACGATAGACAATCACGCCGGTTGGGCATTTGCTCATCGCAGACTCATTCTTCTCATTAGGCTTGTATTTTTGGTAATCAATTCGAGCTAAATTATCCTCAACAGTGAAAATATCACTCTGTTTGACACATAGGCCGCAGCCGATACAGCCAACCTTACACATCGAACGCGTGGTCTTTCCGCTCTCTTTGCTTCTGCAAGCTACTGTCATCATATTCTCACAATTGAAAGGAACCATCTGGATAAGATTTCGCGGGCAAGCCTTCGAGCAGGCTGTACAGCCGGTGCATTTTTCATAATCAACAACTGCCAAGCCGTCAATAATGTGAAGAGCATTGAACCTGCAGGCTCTTGTACAATCACCGAAGCCGAGACAGCCGAACTTGCAGGCCTGCACCGGAGCTAATGCGTTCGCGGCCGTGCAGCTTTGTATGCCCTGATATTTGGCATAATAAGTTTTGTCGTCTTTATGCGCCCGGCAGTGCACGATTGGCCTGAAGGGAAAACCATCTGTGCGAACCTGCAGATTCAGGACTTCGGCAACTTTTGCAGCGGTCGCCTGCCCGCCCGGTGCACATTTGCCAATCAGCTCGGGCTTATCTAAAACAGCCTTTGCATATTGAGAGCAGCCGCCGAAACCGCAGGCTCCACAATCCAGGTGCGGCAAAACCTTGTGAACTTGTTCAATCTTCGGGTCAATCGTGACCTTCAGCCTCTCACTTGCGATTAAAAGCACTACGGCAAAGCCGGCGCCCAAACCAACCATAGTAGCACCTGCCGGCCAAGCCTCGCTCCATAATTGAAAAATATCAGCCAATATCATTAGGAAACCAAAATTAAATATCAAAAATAAAAAATCAAAATTGTGGAATCCCTTAGGGATGACTTCCTTAATTTTACACTTTGATTTTTACATTTTGCATTTTTTATTTTATCATTCCAGCAAAACCCATAAAGGCCAGCGTGAGCAGGCCTGCTGTAATAAGAGTAATTGGCGCACCCTGAAAACACGCAGGGACATCAGCCATAATCAGCTCCTCGCGAATTCCGGCCATGATACAAATAGCGACTGTAAAACCTATACCGGTTCCGGCGCTCAGAACAACCGCTTCAAGCAGGTTGTCCGTACCCCAGATGTCTAAAAAAAGACATACACCCAAGATTACGCAATTTGTTGAAATCAACGGCAAATATATTCCGAATGCATCGTAGAGGGATGGGAAGAACTTCCGCACATACATTTCAACAAGCTGGACAGCGCCGGCTATGATGACGATGTAACAGATATAGCGGGTTATTTCAAGGTGCAGCGGCGTGAGAACGAGATAGTCCACCAGCCAGGTGAGTGTGCCGCTAAGAGCCGTGACAAACGTTACGGCAAGACCCATTCCCAAGGCACTATCAATTCTTCCGGAAACGCCGAGGTATGGACATGTTCCGAGAAATTTTGTGAACACGAAATTATTAACCAGCACTACCGACAGAAAACCCATTATAAGGACGTAAAATCTATCCATATCAGCTTCTCTTCTTTCCTGTTATCACATTTGCAAGACCCAGCAATAAGCCGAGCGTCACGAAAGCGCCGACCGGCATCTGCATCGCAAGCCAGGGAACAAATCCGTTCGGCATCATCTTAAAGCCGATTAAGCACCCCGTTGCAAGCAGCTCACGAATACTTGCCAAAATACACAAAGCTATCGTAAATCCGGAGCCCATTCCAATCGCATCAAGCACGCTCACGATAGGGCCGGACTTGCTTGCGCAGGCCTCTGCCCGAAATATGATTATGCAGTTCACAATAATCAGCGGAATATACGCACCGAGAACTTCGCTCATCTCAGGTAAATAGGCCTTTAAATACAGGTCACATACAGTGACGAAGGCCGCTATAGTAAGTGTGAACATTATTATCCGCAGGTGCGGCTTAAGCAAGTTACGCATGAGACTGATAACAAGATTGCTGCAGATAAGCACAAAGATAACACTTAGCCCCATAGTCAGCGCGGGTTTGACGGCGGTAGTCACCGCCAGCGGCGGACACATTCCTATCAGCAGGCGGAACGTTGGATTCTCACGCCATAATCCGGCTGTCAGGGCCTTCATGTAATTTGCTTTGCCATTATCATTTGACATTGCCAATCAATCCCTTATCCTGCAACTGCTGCTTTATGACATTTACGTATCTATCAAAAATCTCCACCATAGCGGTGCTGGTTACCGTAGCTCCGCTAATAGCTACAATTGTATCATCAATCTGTGAGGCATCGCCGGTCTTGGTCAGCTGGAACTTGCCGGCTGGTGCTCCTTTAAACTGGCTGTTGAAATATTCGTCTTTTATCCTGTCTCCAAAGCCAGGCGTTTCACTACATGTCAATACGTTATATCCGTAAAGCTGCCGGCAGCCGGGATCAACTGCTATCACAAGCTCGATGTTGGCCGCAAAGCCCATCCCGGAAGCAATAAAAGCAAATCCCACCGTTTTGCCGGCTTTGTCCAATGCCTTATAAATGTCGGTTGTCGTTTGTGCACCTTTCTCGCTGGGTATTGACACATCTTTTATAGCAAGCTCAAAAGTGTCCGCCTGTGTGATAAGGGCCTTCATAAGATTACTGAGCTTACCGATTTTGTTCTGCTCGATTTTGCCTGACCAGGCAGCATTGGCAGCCGCTATCAGCAGACCAAAACAAAACGACGAAACAATCAGCAGCCAGCTTTGCTGAATAAAATATTTTATCTTAGGCACTCGGTCTTCCTCCCGTCGGTATTCGCCTGAAGAGCCTGTCGATAAGTGGCCTGACGCTGTTCATTAAAAGCACCGCGTACATTACACCTTCAGGATATTCACCTGCCGTTCTTATAAGCATTGTCAGAAGGCCGACGCCGCTGCCGAAAAGCCACATGCCCCTGCGCGTCAATGGACGTGTCACTGGGTCGGTGACAATAAAAAATGCACCGAGCATCAAACCGCCGCTTGTCAGGTGAAATAACGGCCGGACGTAAGCATCGGGATTGATCAGATGACAAATCTGCGCAAAGATAAAGGCAGATGATAGAACAGCCAATGGCGTGTGAATGGTTATAATTCGTCTTATCAATAGATACAACCCGCCCACAAGTAAAGCAATTGAGGCGGTTTCGCCCAGACAGCCGCCGACCTCGCCTGTAACTGTGGCTCTAAGTTGGCGTTCATTATATATCCCGGCACCGCTTTTTTCTTTTATTGCCTGTTTGCTCCATGCTAACGGCGTCGCCTGCGTCCTTGCATCGATCTTATTTTCCGGCGAAATCTTCGGCATTTTGCCGTCAATCGTAGCAGGGACCGTCCATGTCGTCATCAGCATACCGAAAGAGGCGGTTAGAAACGCCCTGCCGACCATAGCTGGGTTGAAGATATTGGCGCCGAGGCCGCCAAAGACCATTTTTCCAACCCCGATGGCAAAGCAACTGCCGATGGCTGCTGCCCATATTGGTATCGCCGGCGGAAGCGACATAGCCAGAATTATGCCGGTGACAACGGCACTAAAATCGCCGAGCGAGCTTTGTTTTTTACGAATTACATTGCACAGCCATTCGGTTGCGACGGCGGAGATAACGCATGTCGAAATCAGGATAAGCGCATAGATTCGGAAATAATAGCCGGCGACTGCTATCGCAGGTGTCAGGCCGATAATGATGTCTATCATTACCCTGCGCGTGGACAAACGCTGGCTAATATGCGGTGCACACGAAACTCTTATGTCACTTAACATTCAAACCGTCCTTGTTTGTTGTCTTTTGTTCATTGTTCATCGATTAACAATGAGCTATGAACTATAAACAAAATGTACCCGGATTCAAATGTCATCTGCTGGGGAAAATTAAGCCGGCATCTTCTGCTTCTGCCTGGCCAGGAGCGTCTTACCTGTTTTGATATATCCTGTCAGCTCGATATTGGCCGGGCAGACATAACTACAGCAGCCGCATTCAATACAAGCACGGATATAATAGTTTTCAGCAACGTCCAAAAGATTATTTTTGACCGCATGGGCAATTCTTGTCGGATTCAGGTTTTCCGGACAAACCCGCAGGCATCTGCCGCAGCGGATGCACGGCGTCAGGATTCGCTTAAACTTGGCTTTGCCTATTTCTTCTCCAGTCAGAACGGTTATAGCGTTAGTAGTCTTTGTAATTGGCGTGTCCAAATCTGCAATTGCGATTCCCATCATAGGGCCGCCGACAATAACTTTAGCCGACTTCATGGTTGCTCCTCCGCAAAATTCGATAAGGTCACGGATTGACGTTCCTATTGCAACATTGTAATTTCCGGGCTTGGCGATTGCTTCGCCCGTCACGGTCACCACTCTATGAGTCAAAGGCGCTCCATTGACAACCGCCTCGGCAATTGCCGCAGCGGTAGCAACATTAAGGACCACCACTCCAATCATAGGAGGAATTCCGCCCGTGGGGACATTCTTTTTCAAAATAGCCTTTATGAGCTGCCTTTCACCCCCCTGTGGATACTTCGTCTTGACGGGAACGATTTTAATATTGCTGCCTCCAGAGAATCCCTCAATCGCTTCAGCCATAGCCTCAATAGCCGTAGGCTTGTTGTCTTCGATTCCGATTAAAACGTGCACACAGTGGGCTGCCCTTCGTGCGAGTCTGATACCGGCAACAATTTGTTTTGTCCGCTCGAGCATAATTCGATAGTCGCACGTAATATACGGCTCACATTCACAGCCGTTGACAATCATTATCTCTTTAGGCATCTGAGGATTTGGCTCTAACTTTACTCTCGTTGGAAACCCGGCGCCTCCCATGCCTACAATACCGGCTTTTTGAATCGCGTCACAAACTTGCTCAGAGGAGTATTTGTTTTCATCGAAACCTTCCTCCAGCTCAAAACGCGGCTGCTTTGTAGGAATGTAACGGTATGCCTCTATAATTACAGCCGGACTGCGCCCTAAAACCGGATGCGATCGAAGCTCTATATCCTTTACTTTGCCATTGATTGGCGAATGCACAGGAGCGGAAACATAAGCGTCTGATTCGCCGATTTTCTGCCCCGCAAGAACCATGTTTCCCTCTCTGACCAGCGGTTTGCAAACAGCACCAATATGCTGGCTGAGCATTACAGCAACTTCTTTAACATCGGGCCCAGCCTGTATTTCACAGTCGGCAGTTAGGCTTTTTCTCTGCGGAGGATGAACCCCGCCAGAAAAGGAAAATTTACCCTTTGTACTAATTTTCATATATGTATAAATTACTTATTTTTCTCAATTTGCCTATTTATCACTTTTGCAAGCAATATTACAAAAAGAGTGATAGATATTGCCACGAGGAAGCCAATAGCTGTTCGTGATTGTTTAGAGCTTATTATCTGTGCAAAAACGCGTTCAAAAGTCGCTAATGATATTATAAAAATTACAATAGGTAAGACGAAAGCTATGATGACACTAACGACCATCGGCCGGCCTTGGAAATTTGCCGGTTTCGGGTATATTTCTCGGCATTTGTCCTTCTGGCTGCAATCTTGACAGTTTTGCTGCTCAGTCATAGTTTTCACTACCATACAAATAAAAGAACTCTTTATAATAAATACAGGTCTGAGTTTCAAACAAAAAAACTTTGAACTTTTACTGCTTGACGGACTAATTATGTATTGCAAATTTACACTTTTCATACAAGCTCTTATCTTTTGCCTTCTGCAAGGTTGTGCAGTCAATCCGTTTACCGGCGAAGAAGAGTTTATGCTTTATTCGGAGCATCTGGATTTTGTTATAGGTCGGAAATACGCTCCCGAGGTTGAAAAGCAATTAAAGGGTAAGATTCCCAGTGAGAGCCTGCAAGGTTATATTGACGGTGTCGGCCAAAGAATCGCTCGTGTTAGTCACAGACCCGACTGGGAATATCGCTTCATTGCCGTGGAGGATGAATCGATTAATGCGCTTGCTCTGCCCGGCGGATACGTTTTCATTACGAAAGGAATACTTCAGAAATTGACAACAGAAGCACAATTGGCATCGATACTCGCTCATGAAGCAGCACATGCCGTCGCTCGAGATAGCGCAGCACTGATAAGCCGGGAGATCGGAGTAAGCATCCTGTTTGCAGCCGCAGCTGCTCAAAATACGCCTCAAGGCGCTCTTACGGCAGCGAACATGACAAAGCAAATTCTCGGCCTGCAATATAGCAGAGAGGATGAGAAGGAAGCAGACTTAGCGGGTCTGGATTATATGGTTCGGGCGGGCTATGATCCACAGGGTATGATTGGAACTATACAAGTGCTTCAAGATGAGCAAAAAGTCCGGCCGATTGAATTTTTCTCGACGCATCCCAGCCCTCAAAACCGCATAGTATATTTAACGCAGAAGATTCAAACGAAGTATCCGGACCCGGCAGAGCTGAGAATCGGGAGAGAAGATTATCAGCAGAATGTCCTTGCACATTTAAAGAAACAGAAGACAGAAAACGGAATACAGAAGACAGAATACTGACCTATACGCTGTACGCTGTACGCTAAATCCTATACCTGCCGGCTATTGACCACGCTGAGAAAGCCGCTCCTTTCGAATAGCTTCTGTTTTACTGTATTTGCAGGAGGGACATCGGTCGGGAAAATCATTAGAAGCACCTTCAAAAAAGGTTTTTCCACATTTTTCGCACTTAATGGCTTTGTAGGCACTTGGTTCTTTGCATTTTTGACAGATCAGCGGCGGTGTTTTATTCGACAAAGGATTGGCCTGCATCTTTTCTTGTATTTGCTCGAAGTAATCTCTCTTATCTATTTGATAAGTTTCGCCGCATTTTTGATTGTTGCACATGACCCAATACATCTCCTCGCCGCGTGGAATGTCCTTAATACCACCACCTGGGCCTCCTGAGCGGGTCAATAAAAAAATCACAGCGGCCACAATTATGCACAGGATTATTACGATAACATAGATTGTATTTTTCATAATAAATTCTCCAACACATACATAACATTTTGATTAGTAATTTATTTATAAATTACAGTCCCTATAGTCCTTTGTCAACCGTATATTTTCTTATTTTAGACTGACTAAATATCTGCAAGTATCATGGAACCGATCTCATACCCGGTATTCTATCCGGTTCTTCCGGGATTCCCGTGCGAGCTGAAAGATAAGCTGATTCAATGACGGCCATATTTTTTAGATTTTCTCTGCCGTTGCTGCAAAGCTTGTTTTCATTTGGGGATAATATGCTCAGCGCGAAATTGTCCAAGAGCTTCGTCATACAGCCAAGAGCATCGTCATCATGCTGCATCTGTATATAAGCCTTTCCGGAACTGTCGGTGACGGTAAGCCGGCCTCCACCGGCGGTTAATATTTTATTTTTTCCGTAGATCCTTAAAAACTCTTGTTTCGGCCCAAGCCCTGCACGACGCAGCGCTATCAGGCTGCCGATAAGCGTGTCATTAAATTTCATCGTCACCACTGTTGTATCTTCTGTTAAAGAAAGCCTTTGTTTTTTATCGCCTGCCTGATTCGTGCTCAATGAATACACCTGCAATGGTATATGGAAATTCCAGATTATCTGGTCGATCATCGGGTAACAGTTGCGAAGCAGCACTCCGCCGCCGGCTAATTTGGGGTCTGTATGCCATGCAGGGTCAATCACGTCACCGTTGTTATAAAAAGCTTCTATTAAAAAAATTTGTTCGACCTCATTCTGCTGCAGAAGCTGACGAAAAGCAAGGAAGCTCTGAGCAAATCGACTGGGATTTGCGATGGCAAATTTTACGCCTTCCTCCTCGGCAAGCTGAACAAATTCGGCAGCTTCCTGAAAATTTCTTGCTGCCGGCGCCAGCTTGAGCACGTTGAACTTCTTTTTCATCGCCATTTTGATGTATTCACAACAACTATACATGCCGGCTGCGACAAGCAGACAATCAAGCTGACTTTGTATCACTAACTGCCGGTAGTCGTTATAAGCGGAGCATTTATATTCCGTAGCTGTTTTTTCGGCTATATTGCTGTCTTTGTCGGCGACAGCCTGAATTTGGAGATGTTCGATTTGCGATGCAGCTTTTAGGAGGAGCTGGCCGCCTTCATCAAGACCCAATATCGCTGTTTTTAATTGACCTTCCCTCATCTTCTTGGGCTTATATAAGCTCTTTTTATTATCAATGATGCAAAAGACAGCACAACGTTCGAGCAATTTTACCTTTCTCGCGCCTGAAAGTAACTATTAAAATTTTGCAATTAGATTACAGATGGCGACTGCTTTTCATGGATGGAGCGAACAACTTTGTGAACATGCAGAAGGATAGATGATATTACAATCGAATTGGATGTCTTTTGATGGTGAAATAAAAAAACCCGCATCCGCTATGCTGTTAAGCGTATCCTAAGTGGAACTTAGGACTTCACAGAATGCAGGCGAATTAAATATTACATGCTCTACATCAGCTTAGCACGTGAAAAATTGCAAAACTATGATTTATTTTTCATCATATCAACAGCAAAGTGATTGTGAATTTCGCCAAATTCAACAGATAAGCCCGCAAAAATTCTTGACGTACGTTCGAGCAGACGTATAATCATTAATAATAATGCAAGATACAGCAACCGATTGGATTTCTAGCGATTTGCCTAATACCGTTGAAAGTGAAACATTAGGCTACAGTGGTCGATCAAGTATTGCTTTAGTTGCATCGCGCAAACATAGCAAACTATGGTAAAAATTGGAGAGCGGATTTCCAAAAACATCGTGATAAAGTCAGCGATGGGAATTCTTAGTAAATATCTACTTTTACTTGCCCATCGCATGGAATATAATAGAGAAATCTTGATGATGTAGTCGAGTGTTCATCAAGATTTGAGCGAATAATTGGGTATTTTTTTAATTATGATTTAGATGTAACACCATAATTGTAGTTTGCTTATAGGGGTAAGACCATGACAACAAAAATACCGCTTTTAAAACGTCTTGTAGGAAAGTATGATGTGGTCCCGCTACGAGCGTCTGCGGAATCGAACCAAAGTATTATCTCTCAGGAGTATGAATCGACTAAAAGCGCGTTACGCAATCAGGCTGAAATTACCGTTAGCATAGTTAGAGAAATAGACAGCCTGATGGAATTCGTCAATAAGATACAAAACAATGAAGAACTCAAAAGACAATTGCGAAATAAGATTCTAGACATAAGGGACACAGGAGACCGCTTGCTTAATCGAACATCTATACTGTTTGATTCTTATGAACGGTTAGGTTCAACTATCTTTTAGTACCGCACGTGAGGATGGGATGGATAGTACTGATGAGGAGATCCGGGATGAAGGGTACAATAGCAGAATAAAAAACGTAGAGTCCCTTCTTAAAGAAAAAACGCCCTTAGAAGAAGTTGAGGAACGCCTTCGAGAGAAGTATATACAATCTCATCGACTTAAGATTATAGAAGATAGGAGTTATATAACCCGCAGGTTTCTTTATCTATATTTCGCAGTGCTTTTCTTTTCTTTTGTTTTTGTATACTTCTACAATTGGCTAATACTAAGGTTCGTTAGTAAAATGAACTATGATCGAGAGCTTCTCTCTCACCTTCTCGATTTCAAGGATGTTGTTTTCGTAGTCACGAGTAATCTGGCAGCCGCTTTAGGATTTATTATAGGTTACTACTTCAAGAACCAAAGTTCAACGTAATAGTTTTTCCACCAATAAAACGAAAGATCTGAAATCGATTCAGATTAAATCCCCACGACTACACATCCATATAACTTCAGACTTACTACGTCTGTGTAACAGTCCATATTATCCAAAATGCAATTCAACAATATCTTTATCGTGCAGGATGTGGTTCAACTGGACGTTTTGGCCTTTATAGACGTCCGTGCCCCAGATTCGGGCGGACAGCAGC
>CAZRNB010000039.1:0-23920 GCA_964601355.1 uncultured Pirellulales bacterium | reverse complement strand
CTGAGCCAAGAGAGACCATTTTCCTGATATCAAGAAAATGGTCGGCTGGCTCATACCCGGCATTTTTACACGCCATCTTGGCCTTTTCTATTACTTTTGCAAAGTTCTCCCATTTTGAGTATCCCAGCAGGTTTTGAAGGTCACGTGCGAGCCAGAACTCTGTTCCGGTTGCTTGGTCTTTATGTACGCCTTGCTCGAAGCTGCTGTGAAGTCGAATTATTATTTCCTTCTTCATTTTTCCTCTTCTATATCACCTTAAATTCTATCTTTGCCGATTCCATTTGCAGGGCGGTGTTTGTCTTTAACTGGTCGTTATTCTTAAAGGCTATATTTAAGCAGTTACGTAGCACGAGTTGCTATTTCCTTGGTTGTCTCTACATAAAACGTCCGCCCAGCGCATTAATCTTAGCTCGAAAAATAACGAAAAACAAGCAGATTCTTCGTGATAAAAAATGAAAACAAACCGTCTTCGCTTCGCTACGCCGTGTCAGGGCGTAGTCTTCTCGCCTCGGCGAAGGCGTTGGGTTTGCCGTTGTCATTACGATGATAAGAAAGAATGTCGCCGCTCAGCCGATGTTTATTCAAAAAAACCGGATTTTTCACGCTTTTTCGCCGGGCATTCTTCTGGTGGCAATAAAGCCGTGGAGTGAAGCGCCAAAGAAAAAATAATCATTCTCAAAGGACTGACCATTGCATAGCAGCATCATAGGTCTTCAGCGTAGCAGATATCATCTTGCTGACGGAATGGTTTTCTCTCAGATATTGCTGGGCATTGCGTGCAATTTGCCGAGCAAACTCCTTTTTGTCTAACAGCCGTTGCAGGCTGCTCCTTATGCTAATCTCGTCCTTGTGATCAAAGACAATAGCTGTTTTGTTCTCAATAATCAAATCGTCAACACCCCCTTTGCATGCCGCAACGGCACAGCCAACGGCCATCGCCTCCAGCAAAAAAGGATTAAAAGCAGTGTTAGGCTGAGGCTGAATGAAAATATCGCCGGCTGCAAGCACGGAACGCCAGGGCCGAAGCCTTTGAACAATAATAACGTTTTGCATAATGGAAAGCTCCGCTAACAGCTTTCGCAGATGTCTTTCAGCCCGCCCTGTCCCTATTACTATCAGCATAAATTCATACCCATTTATTACCAGCTGCTTTACTGAGCCGAATAAATTTTCAAAGTCAGCCACGTAATCCAAAGGATGAAACGTCACCATGCTAATCAATCGGCTGCGTTGCGAGAAACAAACACAATCCTGCTCAACAAAAGTGCCGATATTTATCTGCTCAAGCCGCTCTGAAAGGTGAGGATAAGCTTTAATCAAATCCAAAGCGACGCTTCCAGCCGGCACAATAATTTTTGCACAATGCCTCGACACAGAAATATGTCGCCATTGGCTTCTTAAGGAATTGACCGACATAACGTAAGGCAAATCCAACTGTTGGGCTAATTGCCTTGTAAGACTCGCTTTGCTTTCGCACAGACAATGTAAAACCGTAGGCTTAAAATTCGTCAATTGCTCAATAAGTGTGCTTCTGTTGTAAGACTCAGCCAATGGCAGCTTGATAACCGGATACCTAAAAACCTCAACGTGGCCAAAGACAACAGAATCCACATTACAATCGGGGGGACAAATTAAAGCCGTGGGAATCGACTCATCCGCCAGGCCGGCAAAAAGATGCTCCAACATTATCGAATAATCAAATACTGTGCTTTCTGAGGCAATCAAGGCCGGCCGAATCACCTTAGTCTCAGTATCCTGCGATGATAAATTTTTCTGTTCTTCATCCATCCACTATATATTATCGCAAAAAAACCTTTTTTACTATTGCAAACGTCATACACCTTCTTGTTTAGTCGTCACCCATGTCTGGCTACGGCATGGCCTTTGCCATGACGAGCGGTGACGGTCTTTCCCATATTTATCTTTTGGCGATAAATTATTCAATCAATAGGAACAGCTACAGGTCCGTTAAGAAGTTTGCGGGGATTGTGTGATTTGCTTCGTCAGCTCGTTCAGCAGTGCCTGCATCTTTGGGTCTGATTTTTTGGCATCCTCTATCTTGCTGCAGGCGTGCATCACGGTTGTATGGTCGCGGCCGCCTAAATGGCCGCCGATTTCTTCAAGGCTGTGCTTGGTCAGATTCCTGGCTAAATACATACAAATCTGCCGCGGCTCGGTAATGCTCTGGCTGCGCTTTTTGCTCTGCAAATCAGAAAGACGAACGCTAAAATGTTTAGTCACAGCTTCAATTATGTCAATTATGTTGACACGTTTGTCCGCCAATTGAAGCTGACCCTCAAGCGCTTTCTGTGCCAATTCAAGGCTGACTGGTTCGCCACTTGTAACAGCAAGGGCATAAATACATGTCAAAGCACCTTCCATATCTCTGATATTCGCCTGCACCTTGCGGGCAATGTACTCAGCGATCTCATCTGTTATATCGAGGCCTCGCAAATGAGCCTTTTTCTGCACGATGGCCATCCTCGTCTCAAAGCTCGGCGGATCGATTCGGGCAACTAAACCCCAATTGAATCTGCTGGTTAGACGTGCTTCCAGGGAGGGTATCTCAGCAGGCGGACTATCAGCGCTGAGTATGATTTGTTTGCCGTTATTATAAAGGGCATTAAAGGTATGGAAGAACTCCTCCTGACTTCCCTCGCGTTCACGCAGGAATTGAACGTCGTCGATCACCAGCGCATCTACGGTGCGAAACTGGCTCTGAAAAACGGGCAAACTGCCCTGCTCGATCGCCCTGATAAATCTATTGATGAAATCTTCACAGCTCAACAACTGGATCACAATACCATTATATCTGCGCAGCGATTCACAGCAAACAGCATGCAAAAGGTGAGTTTTGCCCAGGCCGGAATTGCCGTATAGAAAAAGCGGATTGTAAGTATTGCCAAGCGATTGGCTTACCGCAACGCAGCTTGCGTGCGCAAGGCGATTGCTCGGACCTACGACAAAATTGTCAAAGATATAATCAGGATGAAGTCTAAGGACGGATTCGGGGCGCTGAACGGATGAGCAAGGCCTTGTGTCTGCCTTTGAAGGATCGATCTGAAAATCTACTGTAACAAGATGGCCGGTAATCTGTTGTGCGGCTCGCGTGAAACTACTTTTACAATTATCCTGCAAAAACTGAACCGTTGCTTCATCGGGACAGCCGATTCCGAGTGAGCCGCCGTCCAGATGTAAGACTGTCAGCCTCTCGAACCACTTACGCGTATTGGCCGGGTCAAGCACCTTCGCCCGCTCAAGTATATCAGCAAAGATGTTTTCAATTTCATGAGCCGCCAAACCATCCTCCTTCATGATTATGCGCTCTGAACAACCGGCAATACACAACATGGCTTATGCCATAATCCATGAGCAACATCCTTATATACAGGGACTTATTTCGCAAATTATAACAAAAAAGATTATGACTCCATAAGACAAAACGGATTTCGTTATATGTTTGAACACTCCCTCCTCTTATACCAAATGTACCCAGACCCACGTTTACATGTTTGGAACGAAAACAATAAAAGAATCATAATCGGAATCGTTCATTTTGTCAAAAAAAATTTGTCTTACAACAAAAATAAAAAGAAAACTTCTATATTAAACCTGTGCCGGACTTGAAATTTCGACAAATAGCGTTACCATCAAGACTAAGTATTGTTCATCGTTATCTGTTCATTGTTCATTGATAATCGGTTTTCAATGAACTACGAACAACGAACTATGAACTTAAAAGGACTTATTTTTTATGGGAATTTTTTCTAAAACGGCTGCATATCTCAAAGAACATCTAAGTAAAACCCGAAGTAAAATCAGCTCTTCACTTTCCGCAGTCCTTCGTTTAGGTAGAGACATCGATGAGGCACTGCTCGATGAGCTGGAAGAGACACTAATAAGTGATGACATCGGCGTAGAAACTACGGAAAAACTCGTTTCCGAGCTGCGGCAGGCCTACCGTAACAGGCAAATCGCCAAGACCGATGAGATTGTGCCGTTTCTCAAGGAACACATCAAAAGCTATTGGCCGCAGAGCGACAGACAATTACACTTCGCCCAGAATGGTCCGACAGTGATTTTAGTCGCCGGCGTCAATGGCACCGGCAAAACAACCAGCATTGCCAAATTAGGTTACATATTGAGCCGGGATAATAAAAAGGTCATCGTTGCCGCGTGCGATACATTCCGAGCCGCAGCTATCGAGCAGCTAACAATATGGGCTGAACGCATCGGCGTACAAATCGTAAAGCACCAAATCGGCGGTGACCCGGCGGCGGTCGCCTTCGACGCCTGTGAAGCCGCCTTGGCTCGATGTGCAGACGTGCTAATCCTTGATACCGCAGGACGATTGCACACCAAGAAGGACTTGATGCAGCAATTGACGAAGATTCGTGACGTGGTAGCACGCAAAATCCCCGGCTCACCCCATGAAGTGCTGCTGGTTCTGGATGCCACCACCGGCCAAAACGCAATCGCTCAGGCGAAGATTTTCACAGAGGCGATAAATCTTACCGGCATATTCCTTGCCAAGCTGGACGGCACCGCACGCGGCGGAATCGTAATCGCCATTAAAGACCAGCTCGATATTCCCGTAAAATTCGTCGGCCTCGGCGAAAAGCCAGAAGACATCGCCGAGTTCGACCCCAATATCTTTGTCGAAGCATTGTTTGGTTAAAATAAAACTCCGCAATAAATTGCGGGGCTAAATATTTTTCGTATTTAGCCCCCTGTTTACTGGGGGGTTCGTATTCTTCGCGGAATTATCCGCAGATTTATTATACCCGTGGATAATTACCAAGATAATGTGTTCTTGGCAGGCCGCCGGTCAACGGCATCGCGTATTCGATAAAGGCATCAGTTACGCCGTTGCCCTCGGCGTTAATAAATTCATCAGGCATAGATTTCGTCTTCTTAGCGACGCTGCTCAACTCTGTATGGAATAGCTCAATCGCATAATTCTTTCCATTACCCAGCCTTTTTATTGCGACTGAGCCACTGGTATGTTCCATCGCATATTTAACCGCTTCTCTCCCGCACCTGCGCGCTTCATCAAAATCAACGGCGGATTGCAAACCTGCAAAACTTCTTTGCAAATAACCGAAGGTATCAGCCCGAACACGCTTGACTTTTAGCGTGGCTTTCACCTGAGCGGCTAAAAAGTCTGCGAGAGTACCTGTGCCGGATAACTGGATATTGCCGTGTGAGTCTCTTTCTTCCTGCTGTGCTAGTTTCTCAGCCCATACAACACCCTCAGTGTCACAGATTCCTTCGCTAATCGCAACAACACATCGGCCCAGTCTTTTATACACATCCTCTATATCATTAATGAATTTATCCAATGAAATGCCTCGCTCAGGAAGATATACGAGGTGAGGGCCATCGTCATCCCTTTGTCTTCCCAATACGGATGCTGCGGTCAAAAAACCTGCATGCCTTCCCATAATCACGTCGATTTTTATGCCCGGCAAACTGCGATTGTCTAAGTCGTCACTTATCAGAGCGCAGGCCTCAAATTTCGCAGCAGTGCCAAAGCCCGGACAATGATCGGTAACTAACAGGTCGTTATCTATTGTTTTGGGTATGTGAAATGCCCGTAATTCATAGCCGGCATCTGAGGCAATTTTATTGATGATATGGGCTGTATTAGCCGAGTCGTTACCGCCGATGTAAAAAAAGTACCGGATATTGTGTTTCTTAAAAACATCAATAATTTTCTCACAATATTTCTCGTCGGGCTTATCTCTGCTGGAACCAAGAGCCGAAGATGGTGAAGCAGCCACTTCTTCCAATGTTTTTGCTGAGAGTTTCTTTAAATCGATAAATTGGTCTTTGGCCATCCCTTCTACAGCGTGAATCGCTCCATATAGATTTTTAATCTCTGGATGTTTATTAGCCTCTTCGATAATGCCAACCAAAGAGGCATTTATCACGCCTGTCGGCCCACCGGACTGCCCTACTACCGCATTTGCTTTTGTTGAATTCATCAATTTTTAACCTTTTGTTGAATAAGACTGTTATATTAACTTTTCGATTTTTTTCTAATGTTTCTTTAGCTTAAATTTACGAAAAGAATATTATATTAATGCAGCATCACCATGCAAGGTTAATTTCAATACTACGGTCGGAAAAAAGCTTAATATGAATGTGACGCAACAAATGGCTCTCAGAATTTCAAATAAATTGGCAGCAATCCCCCCATCCGAAACTCAACAAACAAAACTCAAAATATGCTATTATTCTCATCAGCATAAGATTTCGTGCATAAAGTCACAGCAAGAATTATTCAGTACAATCGTTACTGCGAGTTGATTACCTTTTTGACCACCTCCCAGACATCTTCGTCTTTTGTAAAAGTTTCATAAGCTCCCCAGAGGAGCATATTATAAGCTCTTTCTGGTGAGGTTTCTTTTTCCACTTCAACAATTACTGGGGCGTAAGGACGCAAGAACCGATGTCCAAGTATAAAGATGTCCCATGGTGGGTCTGCTTTCCCGCCTACTAGGCTTAGCACTATCAGTCGTACGTTTTTACTTTCAGTTGCACCACACAAAGCACTTGTCTTCGCGCAGCTGTCGACATTAAATATACCGGCAAAACGCTGATTGATAGTTTTGACCAATTCGTTGAGATGTTCTTCATTTCCACATATTACCAGGATTCTTTCCAAGGCATCCCTCCTTGAGCAGATAGGACCTAATCTGTGTTCGCTTGGGGGTGTCTCACACTTTCGAGATTCTGATGATACACCTATGCTCTTGTGAGAGGCCAAATAACGAGACACTATTCGCTGGTCAACTATGGTTAACCAGCCTAAGAGTTCACATACTTTTACCGTGTAGCGTTTGAACAAAGCGGTCATACATCATTTCCTGTCTGTTCCTTAGTTTTGGACTCTTGTTCTTCAGGTGCTAATAAGGCGAACTCAAGCAGAGTTTTCAGAGCCAAGCGTGTTATCATGTGCTTAACTGTAGCGAATGGGAAACCATAGCTGACTACGCCAAGCGTTGAATACAAAGCTTGAATCTTATTTCCTTCGAACCAGCGGATTGGTAACAATAATGGAGAAATCAGAATGAGTAACAATGCACTGGCGGGTACAAAAAGGACAGCCTCAAGAAAAAGACTTCGTAGAAGACCACGGTCAGCTTGATGCTTTTCGGCCTCGTTGCGTTGCTTCTGTGACTTGAAGATCACGATGATATCACGAGACCGAGCCAATATAAATATCAGTTCAGCAGCAACGAAAGTCCAGATTTTGGGATTACAAATCATTTAATAAGGTTACTCACCAACCTTGTGTAAAGACTGCATGAGAATAACAATTCTAATTGTCCATCTAATTTCATTTCTTGTCAACTCTATCACCCTAAGCTTTCCCTTGCTATGCAGCATTAACCGTCGTTTTTCTTTTAAATGCATTCATGAAAACAAATTTGCTAATGGCTATTTTTAGGTCACATTTTATTGGTAGATTCTATCCGACTCTTTTCAATCTGACAAGAAAAATCCCAAGCCACCCATATTCCTCATAGATCATTTATTAAATCGTCCCGTGTAATTCTGCTTACCTTCTCTGAGCGAAGTTGAACGGGTAAACTGTGCTGAAGCATCTTGCTGCGGACGATAATTGACTTCCACTCGAGAGCAGATCTCTCCGCTCCGGCCTGCCGTTGGCAGTCCTCCGGTCGAGATGACAGGAAAAAGATTGCCGCGTCGTCCCGCCCAGCGCTGGGCTGGACTCCTCGCAATGACGTCTGTGGCTTTATTCTAATTATTCGTGTCCGCTTGTGTTTATTCGTGGTTAGATTCTTTATGTTTTTTCGCGCCTTTTCGTGGCTACCTTTTCTCTCCGTTCTTTGCGATTATATATATCCAGTGTAAATCAGTGTTAATCCGTGTCGATTCGTGGTTAAATAAAACCTGCTAAATATTTTTATTTTCTCCGTGTATTCCGCGTAATCCGTGGTTTTTTTACCCTTACACGGAAACTCATTTGATCTCAAACTCGGTGGCCGGCGTCAAGAAATACAGCCATTTAGCAAGGAGCTTCTCTTTCAAAATCTCGCTTGCAGCTTCAGCGTAAAGCTCTAACTGCTGGCGATAAAGCTCGGCCCGCTGCGGAACTTGTTTAGAACTTATATTATCGGTTTTGAAATCTATAATCACAAGGCCATGCGTCGTGCGAATCAGCATGTCAATAATGCCTTGAACAATTACAATTTCGTCGTTCGTGAAGCGTGAAGCGTGAAGCGAATCTCTCAATTCAGAGGCTGGAAGAGCAAAAGTGAACGGCCACTCACGCCAAACGGTATTTGCCTTATCGAGAGCCATTCGGCCCAGCTCACTATCAAAAAATGCAAGTATCGAATCTGTATTAATGGCTTTGGCAACATCTCCATTTATAGCAGAATCGGCTAAAAGTTTTTCTTTTACTTTTCGGATTGACTCTTCATTTATAGGCCGCGTCAAATCGAGCCGGGAAATTAAAAGATGAGAAGCAGTGCCGATTGCCTGGACGTCACAATGTGAACCGGCGGTAAAACCGCCGGCTAAATATTTAGCCCCGTGTTCAACATGGGGTTCTGCTGCCAATACACTCGAATAATCAAACTTCACGTATTCATCGTTTCGATGTGTTAATTGCGTCACCGACAGCTTAGCAGGTAATAGCGGCGAATCACCATACAAATATTTCCATGTTAAGGCTTCTTTCAACTGCATAAGTACCGACTGCCCCCCTTTTGATGGCGACTTTATCGGTGCAGAGGAAATTCGTGACTTATTACCTTTTAGCTTTAGAACAAAATCTGATAATTTTTCTATATCCTCCTGAGTGTAAAGTTTTAAGCTAAACAAACCATCATCTCGGATCTGTTCTGCCAAGCCGATTTGGAAGCTATCGTGCAGAACTTTTTGGTCGGAAAGTGCATATAATATCCAGTCCAAGAGACTGCGGCTGGATCGAAGCAGCCAATCAGGAACTGACTCCGTGCCAAAAAAGAAACCATTTGAAATAATATCACGACAACGGTTTCGCCTTTCTGAAGCGGTTAAAATGAGCCGGTCTCTGGCTCGTGTCGTGGCAACGTATAAAATACGCATCTCCTCGGCTAATAATTTTGTAAGCTTTTCTTCTGCTATGACCTGGTGCGCCAAACTTGACAGCTTGTTATTAGAACCACGGTCTATTATCTGCAATCCCATGGTGTCACTTGCATCGGCCAGCACGTCCGCGTAAATATCCTTTCTATTGAATCCGCTATCCAGCTCAGCCAAAACAACAACGGGAAATTCAAGCCCTTTACTTTTATGAACGCTTAATATGCGAACGGCATTGCCAATTGCTTCCTGCGGCTCAGCAGGCGACCAATCCTGGCCTGTCTCCTGAAGCTTTTCAATAAAGCTGATAAAGTAAGACAGTGAAGGTATGCCGGTGCTCGTGACGAAACCCTCAAACTGGATTGCCCTGTCGTGCAGCTTGAGAAGATTGGCTCTGCGGGCCTGGCCCGAAGGAAGTGCCGAGACAAACGACAAAAAGTGCGTCCGTCGGTATATATGCCATATTAAATCAGCGAGATTTCCCCGCCTGGCTATTGTCCGCCACTGCTCAAGCTGATCAACAATTTTATTAAGCTTGTCAGCAAGTTTCGCATCAGTACCGGACCGGCAATATTGCAGCACACAATCATAATAGTTTTTAGTTTTGAGTTTTGAGTTTTGAGTTCCCAATGCGTCACTATGTATTTTTATTTTTGCCAGCTCTGTGTCACTGACATTAAAAAAGGGACTTCGCAACACCGCGGCAAATTCGATGTCACGCTGAAGATTATCCAAAACCTTCAGCAGACATAACATATCGGTGATTTCAGTCGCCTCGAAATATCCGGCCGTTGCCTGACAACTGACGGGCACGCCGGCCAATTGAAGCACCTCGACATAGTCGTTGGCTTTTTTGGCAAGCGAGCGCATTAATATTACGATGTCACGATATTCAACATCCCTGAGCTTATCCAGCTCTTTATCGTATATCTGAAACTCCGCCTTGCCCGTTTCTTCTCCGACCATTTGTTTGATACGCTGTGCAATCATCGCAGCCTGCTGCTGCCTGGCGTTAACGACGCCAAAATTATCTTCAACCTCAGAGCTTTGCGCCGTATCATCCTGTGACTCTGAGCCTATATCAGTCTCGTCGAGGACGTGCAGCTCAATCACGTGTCCCGTGGACGGCGATTTGTGTCCTGAATCCTGCCAAGGTCTTAAATGAGCGGATTCATCATAGTCAATCCCAGCAAAACAGGCTGTCATTATCCGTGAGAATATCTTATTAACAAAATCGAGTATTTCTTTAGCCGAGCGAAAATTTGCATTTAGGTCAATGCGCAGGCCTTTGGGCGCTCTTTGGGAATCAGTCGAGACCTGCTTCAGCTGTTCGATGAAAATATCCGGCTCAGCCCCTCGAAAGGCGTAAATACTCTGCTTGACATCGCCAACCTCGAAGATATTTCCGCCGGGGCTTAGCATGTCGAGTATAAGCCTCTGGACAGAATTGATATCCTGATATTCATCGACAAATATATGTTTGTATTTTCGCTGGAGACCCAAAGCCACCTCTGAAGGCATTGTCCTTTCTTCCAAAGACTTCTCATTTATTAATAATTTCAATGCATAGTGTTCAAGGTCGGCAAAATCCAGGCAGTTGACCGCTCCTTTGGCCTGGCTATACAACTGGTCGAATCTGCTCAAAAGTTTTATGAGCACCTTCGTCTGCAATCCGACGGAGCCGCCGAGAACATCAAGGTAATCAGGATTCAAGATTGCAAGGTCAAACAGCTTATCAAAAGATTTTTTTGCAGCTTCCGCAACGCTTCTAATAATCCGGGCAACCGGACCTTCCATATCTTTGGGTTTGTATTCGTATCTCGAAGGCTTTGGGTGCTTTCCCACCTGCTCGCTGAACTTTTCCCAGTTACCAGATTCTATAAGCTCGACATATTTGGCAACAGGCTCGGCAAGAGAAACTTTCCATTTTACTGCCCAATTTCCTCCGGTCGTTTCTCGCTCATAAAGCCTTATTGCATAGTTAATTTGAGCAAGTATTTGACGTAATTTGTCTGCGATAATTTGTTTTTGTTTCTCGCCGAGGCTGGTCTTAAATGGATTAGCGATTTCAACAAGCTGAGCCGCCCTTTCGTACCAGTTTTGTCGTGACACTATGCCATCGAGAAAATCGCTGATCTCGATTATCTTTGCCATAAATCCGTCATTAGCACGGAGGTCCCGCCGGTACAAAAGCTGCTGAAGCGCCTGCTGCAGATCGCTTTGCTGCCAAGCCCAGTCGATGGTTTTTTCGAGCACTTCTGTTTTGAGCAGCTTCGCCTCATCGGCATCCATTACCCTAAAAGCAGGGTCAAGACCCAGCTTGTAGAAATACTCCGTGATAAGGCGTTTGCAGAACGAATGAATCGTGCCGACGTCGGCGCCGGGCAGCAGTATAAGCTGCTGTTGAAGATGACGCCTTTTTTGAGGGTCCTGACTTCCTGCAAGCGCCACCCTTAATTGCTCGGCAATTCGGCTGCGCATTTCTTCCGCGGCCATATCGGTAAAAGTCAGCACCAGCACGCTCCAGATATCGGGACATATAGATTTGTCGGATACAATATCGACGCATCTTCCTGATAGAACCGCTGTCTTTCCGGTGCCGGCTGAGGCGGTGACCAAAACATCGCTTCCACGTGCGGTAACAGCCTGCCGCTGCTGCTCGGTCCATTTGATCTTCTTATCAGTCATCTACTGTCACCATCTTCCCCAGACACTGACTCTTATTAAGCGATTCCAAAAAGTTATAGTCGTTTATCTGCCAATCAAACCTGCACACGGACCTGTATTTGCAATACCGGCAAGGCGATTCTCCGCTCAAACGATACGGCTTTACGTCAATCCTGCCGGAAATGATTTCACCCACTATTTGGACAATCTTCCTCTCAGTAAATTTCAGAACCTTTTCAAAATGGTCCGGCTGCAGCGCCGAGCTTATGCCGTAATTTCCATACTGCTCGTCCTTGGAAGTAATACGAAAGCTGTAAAATTTGCTCCAGCCGGAACATGCTGCTGCATCTAATTGCTTGTAAAATTTACCGTCGAATATCCCTTTTGCCTTATAATCGAAACTGCCTGTTTCATCTGATATTTTGCCAAGTGCGGTTGTGGCCGGCACTATTTCGACCGGCAAATAAAATGCGCCGACTGCTCTCTTGACCTTCGAACGAGCTGCGCTACAGACAGCCAGCATGTAAATCGGCAGCTGCATATCCAGGCCGTAATAAAACTCCGCCCAGTTAAAAAACCGGGGTCTGCGTTTGTAATCGAAAATGACCGCGACCTTTTCGCCATCAACCTCTGCCACATCCAGCCGATCGATCTTGCCATCCAAGAACAATTCCACATCATCAGGAATGTCGAATTTATATTCACCGATACTTTCAACGGCTTCTTTGGTCTGGCCGAAGGCGACTTCCGAAAGTTTGGGTCTGAAGTTTCCTGCACGAACCATTTGGGCAATTGCCAAAACGCAATCCTCAAGTATTTCGCTGGAAGAAGAGATGATAAATGCGTTGTGAGGGCTGCGACTATAAAAGCTGGATATGAAAGGATGTGCCTGAATAATCCTTCCAATTTCATTATTCAGCAGCTTTAAAAGTTCTCCTTGCTCAATAGTAACAAAGTCCTTTTTTTCTATATTGAGCCGCTTTAACAAAGCATCTAAAACACGATGATAAAAATCACCAACGTCCAGCGGCTCTAATTTAAATTCTTCCCGCTCCTTCAGCTCTAATACATATCGTGCAAAATATTGATAAGGACATGCGGCAAAAGTGCCGAGCTTCGTCGCGGAGCTTGTTATCCGTCGGCCAAATACTTTACCGACAACGTCACTATCCAATTGTGCGCGATTGTCATAATTTACAGCAGAAACAATCCTTAAGCCAAGCTCAGAAAATTGCTCATCGCAGCAAATATCGTTTAATAAGTCGGTAAACCCCGCAATAAATTGCGGGGCTAAATATTTAGCCCCACGTTTCACGTGGGGTTTTGTCTCTTGTGTATCCCTGCCGAGTCGTCTGCAAAGCAGCTCCGACAATTCTATCTCATTTTGAACCTGCTCAATATCGACTTGACTATACGCAATTGATTCTTCATTGAGATTTTCAAACAATGATTCAACATCGTCTATAAACTGTGAACGAGATACAGCGCTTCCTTTTTCATCAACTGCCGGATACGTAATACACAAAAATTGTGACGGCCGAGTAAATGCGATATAGGCCAAATAACGGCGCTGGGCCAATTTCTGGCCAGCGGTTGCGGCCAATTCAAATTCGCCATGGCGTACAGCGGCGTTGCGGTCATCTTCGGTCAAAATACTATCGAAGCCAACCGGAACCGGAAATTGTCTTTGCGCAGCACCTATTAGAAAAACGGCCTTCAAATCCGGATGCCGGCTGCGCTCTATTGAGCCGACAAGAACCTGGTTCAAAGTCGGCGGAATAAAAGCCAAAGTCAACTGCGAAAAGGCGGAATTTAGAATTGCATGATAATCCGGAAGCGTCATCTGCCGGCCTGCAAAGGCCTCGCAAAGCTCATCAAATATATTTAACAGCTTGCCATAAAATTGACGATGCTCATCCATCGCAGCATAATCTTTTCGTTCGGCTGCCTCTTCAATCCAGACACCAAGTGTCCGGCGAATCTGTAAACTCTCCATAAAATCAAAAACAATTCGCGTAAATTCCTCGGCGATTATGGTCTTTACGGGATTATCCTTCGGATAAAAACTATCTCGAAGCTCAAGCAAAGGCTCAATAACTCTTCGTTTGATTTCGTTTATACGTTGCTCATCAAACGCTTCTTGATCCTTTCCTGCAAAATGCCATTCTTTATCACTTTGCCAGTCAGTCCCTGTTATGCCGAACGCCAGACAGTAATTTTCCAGCAGGTCAACGTCTAAACGGCCTATCGGTACCAAATCCGTTTTTAGATACGCCAGAATATTGCTGGTAGAAAAACCGCCGGCAACGGTCTCAAGTGCCGAACAGATAAGCTGAGCAGCCGGATGCTGGTTTAACGGCTCCCTCTTATCGATAAAAAATGGAACATTATAGTCTTCGAAATATGCCCTTATATAGTGCTCATAGCAATCGATATCCGAGGCTATAACCGCAATGTCACGATATCGATAATCTCCCTGCCTGACCAACTGAAGAATCTGCCTGGCGACGAATTGCACCTCGGCCCGCGCGTTCGGCGCCGACACAATGCGAATATTATTTGAAGCCGCTATTGGGGGAGCTTCTGACTGAAATATATTGCGCTCGACGTGTAAAAGCTGGGGACAAGCTGAAAACCTGACTGCTTTCCTGAGAACGATCGGTTCAGCTAATTGCAGATTACATTTCCTTATCCTATCGACCAGCTCAATATATGTGATCTGCGTTGCATTAAATAAACCAAACGGATCGATTTTTTCGACGTCAGGCTTTATCAAATCAATTTCTGATGGGTCCAAACAAAGGGCAATCTGCACCTGTGAAGCTGCCTTGAGCAGCTCCGTGAGCATAGCAAGCTCGCCGATGGTGAAACCGGCAAAACCATCCACCCATAATTTTGCCCCTCTGACAAAGTTTGCCGTCGCCGCAGCTCGGCAGGTATGAGTCAATTGGACATCAGGGTCAATAAACCTGCCCTCAATGAATTTCAGATATTCCCTCAGAATCAGGCCTATGTCGGCAAATTTCAAAACTGCCAAATTATTACGCTCGTCCTTCGCCAGGCACTGGAGCAATTGGTCAATATCGTCCGGCGTCTTTGCATACTGATGCAGCTCAACGATGGTTTGAGCCATCTGCCGGGCTAATCCGGGCTGGTTTGCCGAGAAGTTAAAGATTTTCAGCCGGCTCGCATTGTCACGCAAAATCCTGTGGATTATCATCTGCTGCCCCGTACGCGAAAGAGCCGGCCTGGCGGTGTTTTTACCCGACAGCAAGAACTGCAGACGGTCAAAGGAAAGCACATTCAACCGGTTGTAGCCGGCTATTCTTTTATCAGCCAGAATAGCCCGCTCAGCCTGATACGTTGCCTGCTCCGGAACCAAAAAAAGCAAGGATTGGTCGTCATCTTCCTCTAATAACGCATTGACGATTGCTTTTACGCAACAACTGGTTTTGCCTGTACCGCTTCTACCAAGAATGAACTGAACCGCCATCGTAAGTTTCCTTCCTTCGACTACGCTCAGAGCCTGCCCTGAGCTTGTCGAAGGGACAAGGATTTGAAAACTATTTTCGCCCGCTTAATTTCCAGCAGGCTGTTACTTTGTCGCAGGTAATTTGAGAAGTTGTCATTGCGAGACCACCTTAGGTGGCCGTGGCAATCTCATAAATCAAATGTCAGAGATTGCTTCGCTTCGCTCGCAATGACATATATCATTTAAGCTGCGACAGAATACTAGTACCCTTTTGTACCAATATTAGCGATAGTTTTCAATACGGAAATCAGATGACGAGAAAGGAAGGATGCTCGATACTCGTCGAGTGTCGAGAAACAAGTATCGAGAAACGAAATTGCCACGTTATGCACTTTTTCGCAGAGGCAGATTAAAATTAGCCCCGACCCCTGCGGTCGGGGTCTTCTCTGCCAGCGAATCTTTGGATTCTACCATCCCAATCAGGCCGAGGCTTAAAGCCGGCCGCTTGAGCACTATCCTTGCCACCTCCGCCAACATCTCATGATAACGTTGGACCTTATGACCCATAGCGGCAAGCACGGTCTCATCGACGGCCTGCTCACGCACATTGCGAATCACCGAATTGGCGAGCATCAATAGAGGATTATAGAAATAGATAATCTGCAAGATTGTCTGTGCCCAGTTTATCCACAAATCGCGTCGTTTAATATGGGCAAGCTCATGCAGCAAGACGGCTCGCAGATGACGAGAACCCAGGCTCGGCGCAAGATTACGGGGCACTAAAATCACAGGCTTGAATACGCCACAAACCGCCGGACTTGTCCCGTCATCCGAGATTTTTAGCGTAACTTTTCTTTCTCTAACTCCCAAACACCTGCAGCAATATACAAGAAGGTCTTTCATCAAAAGGTTCGCCCGCTTTGCCCGCCAGACAAGCCTCCTGGCAAGAATCGCACGCTTCAATAATACCAAGGCCATTACGACTACGACAGCGAGCCAAATTAAAAAGACAATCCCCTGCCACGTAATAAGCGGCGATTCTGCTGACCGCAACAGACCCGAAGCATCCGCAAAAAATTGATTTGTCCCGGCGAACGAAATTTTGAAGGCCTGCCAGAAAGGTAAAATCATCTGCACAAGGATAAACATCCCCAGCCAATACCTAAACACTGCCCGGACTTTTTTCCTCAGCAGCCATTCGGCCAGCAGAAAAATCCCTATCACAACACTGGATTGAACAAGCATCGGCAGGGCAAATTCTACAAATACTTTGCCGGAAGAATTTATTGCTTCAAATATCGTATCCATAATGCATCTTTCTCATATAAAGACGCCGGTAGCTTCGCTTTATTACAAAAAAATTATTTTTTCTGATGTTTCGCTCATCATAACGTCAGCGAGGCATAGCCGAGAATGTTGAAATTTTCCCACCGCTCTCACGATTGCGATTGAGATATTCTGTAATACGCTAATACAACAAATCTTCTGCCGAATTCCGTCTCGCCCGCTTTTGTTTTAACAGACTTCGACGTCTTTTCCCCTCTAACCGCCTTAGCTTAGCTACATACGGAATCTCAGTTTTTACCCGCACTGATGGTTCCTTGAGGCCTTCTAAAAGAAGCCGGCGCAATCGCTCGACTGCCGCATTACGATTTGCCCTCTGAGTTCTAAACTTTTGTGAAACAATCCTTATTGTGCCGGTTTTGTCAGCACGCGTTGATAACCGAGCAAGTATTTGCCTCTTTTGCTCTTCGTGAAAGCTGTTGCAACTCGCCAAGTCGAAAAGAAGTGTCACGCGTGTGTTGACCTTGTTGACATTCTGTCCGCCCGGTCCGCCGCTGCGAGAGGTTTTGAAAACCAGCTCATCTTCAGAAATAATTATGTCATCCGTAATTTCGATCATCGTTTTCTCTTTTTGCCTTGAGTTTAAACAAAAATACCTATATTATCAACATGTTATTGATACCCATATTGTTAAAGTTTAGCCGTTGCCGTTACGGCGACGGTACCAACATTCAAAAAGGAGATAACAAAATGCAAACTGCAAAAACAACAATAGCAGCCGTTACCTTATTGGCCTTTATCAGCGTATCATTACTTACGATGTCGCTCGTTGCCCAGGAACCAGCCAAGCCTGATACCGAAGAATTAAGAAAAGGCAAAAATTTTATTGCAACCAAAGTTTTCAGCGAGCAGGAAGATCAGGAAATCCTCAAGATGTTTGAAGGCTTGCGTGTCGCAGACGTTACCGATGGGATGGATAAAGCCGGCTTACCTAATATCGGCCTGATGTCGCCGGAAATTCACCCAGCCTGGAAAGACACCGAGCATTTCACCCATCGCTTCATCGGTATTGCGGTAACAGCACGATATGTCCCCACCAACAAGCCCCCGGCCACACGTATGGAAACAAAAGAATTTGATAGCTGGGTCAGCCAATGGTATAACACAATTTCAAGCGAACCTTTTACCTTGCTTATTCGCAAAGGTACAGCCATTGTAATTGATGACGCTCCTGATTCCGACATTGGTTCGATCGGCTCAAATAATATAATGGGCTGGAAGTCGCGCGGCTGTGTAGGGGTAGTTACAGATGCTACTGCACGTGACACCGACGAGATTGCGATTGAAAAGGCTCCGCTTTACTTTAGAAAGGTTGGCAGAGGCATCCGGCCTGGCCGAAACGAAATTGAATCTGTTAATCGTCCTATCGTCTGCGGCGGAGTTTTAGTTGAGCCGGGTGACATCATTGTCGCTGACGGCGACGGCGTTATCGTTGTCCCGCGAGCGAGCGCAAAGGAAGTAGCCGAATACGCAAGAGCAACACTCGATAAAGATAAGACCGGCCGACAAAATCTCTATAAACAGCTCAGCCTGCCACAGGACGATTCAGTCCGATGATGTTAAAGAATGTTCTTGGGGTCAGACGGTCATTCGATGCGCTCGGTCCATTGCTCGTTCAGAGCCGAGTACGCGTCGCTCGACAAAACAGTCACGTCCGAGTACATAGGCAACTTGACACGAAGGCCCCATTCTCAAGTCCTCATCACTCCATGCTATTGCAGTCCAGGACCCCGCAGGGGGTGGCCCAGGTCCCGTGGGAGCCGAGGATCGAGTAGATCGTAGTCGAAGGGTCTGGCGGGTTGAGCACGAGACGCTGGTCCTCCCAGACAATCAGGGTCTTGCCACAGAATCCCGCCGCAATGGCCGGAGCCGGGACCCCCAGGTTGACAGGCGAGTCCTTGCCGGGGCCCGACACAGGCTCCGGATCGCCTATCGGAATACCGCGACTGTCCACCCTCTGCGCCATGATCTGATGGGATACCAGCTCGCACGGGTTATCCAAGACGCCATGGGCCCACGTGACGACATACTGGCCGTCCGCCGGGCTGCATGCAATGTCCGGGGCCTTGCAGTGCATATCGGTCGGTGCCGCGATCGTGCTAACGGTCCTCATCTGAATGAGCGTGCTGACGCGCGAGGCTTTGTCTTTAACTCTACTTCGTTAAGTTTCTTTTGATATGATTCAACCTGCTTGGATTGTTGATCAATCTTCTGGACTTGTTCATTCATCGTTGATCCCAGGTCAGATATAATCAGTTGAGATTCAGCCTTTTCTGTCCTTGCGATCTTATCTTTGATTGCACTGACTCTTTTGTCGATGCAAAACTTTGAGATCTGGAGCGCTCCACCGAGAAAGACTAAAACAATCGCAAGTATTTGAACGATGCTACCTAATCTTCTGAGAGATTATGGATTGTTAAAGTCCATTATAAGTTTACACTATGTCATATCAATCGGGCATTCTAACTATGTATTATATGGTTTTATACAAGACGCTGGTGGCTCAATTCCATAAGACGACATAATTCTGAATTCGTCATTTGCGGCCACTGGCCGAATCAATGTTGGTAAATCCCGTTGATGTAGGCAATATTATTGTCGGGATTGCCGGAAAATACAAATAAAAAAAGTTAAAAAGGAAAAAGTGCACATGGCATGGTACTGTGAGCGCAATACTGTGCAAAAATCGATTAATCAGAATTGGTCTAAGAACCGCAGGTCGTTCTCGAAGAACAGGCGGATGTCGGGGATGCCGTACTTTCGCATAGCCAGCCGTTCTATGCCGAAGCCGAAGGCCCAGCCTGTATATTTCTCGCTGTCTATCCCCACAGCGTCAAAAACATTTGGGTCAACCATGCCGCAGCCACCCATCTCTACCCATTTTTCTTTGCCGGTCTTATCCATCAGGAGCAAATCCACCTCGCCGCTCGGCTCAGTGAACGGGAAAAAACTCGGACGAAATCGCCATTTCGTTCCCTGACCAAAAAAGATTTGGATAAACTGATTGATAGTAGTTTTCATATCCACCATGCTGACGCCCTCGTCAACGACCAGAGCCTCGAGCTGATGAAACATATACATGTGCGTAGCGTCAACGGTGTCCGGCCGATATACACGACCCGGCGCAACAACGCGAATGGGAGGCTTTTTCTTTTCCATCACACGAATCTGAATGGTCGATGTCTGACTCCGCAGCAAGATGTTGTCCTCTATATAAAAATTATCCGAAGGGTCTCTTGCCGGATGTTCGGGACCGATGTTAAGAGCCACAAAATTGTGCCACTCATCTTCAACTTCCGGGCCATAAGCCACGACAAAGCCCATTCTGCCGAAAATCTCCAGCAGATCATTTATGGTTTGAGTAACGACATGAGGTCTGCCGACATTGATACGTACACCCGGCAGAGTGACATCTATAAACTCTCGCGATTCCTGCCGTGAGTCCAGCAGGTTCTTTTTTAGATGCTCAAAAGCCTCAGTGACCTCTGCTTTTATCTTGTTGGCGAGATGACCCGCCTGCGGCTTTTGCTCTGCAGAAAGATTACCTATCCGGCTGAGCATCTGGATAATCTGTCCTTTGCGACCAAGATATTTAATACGGAAATCTTCCAGAGTCTTCAGGTCGGTAACTTTTTTAAGGTCGGCAAGGGCATCTCTGCCCATTTTTTCGAATTGCTCAAGCATTAATTCGTACCTTTGTTCGTTGTTCGTAGTTCGTCGATGAACAATGAACTATGAACTCATTACGAAGTGAAGGCGGCTTTGGCAGCATTAACAACGGCGTCAAAGCCCTGTGGGTCTGCTATGGCTATTTCGCTCAGCATTTTCCGGTTAAGGCCGATTTTGGCTTTTTTGCAGCCGTTGATAAACAGGCTGTATTTTATGCCACGCTGTCTGCATGCTGCGCTTAAGCGTATAATCCACAGTCCCCTGAAATCACGTTTTCGAAGCTTTCGACCAATCCGCGCATCTACAGCCGCTCTTATGGCAGCTTCCGTAGCCTGGCGATAAAGGTGACCCCTTGTACTGCGATATCCTTTCACGGCTTGAAATAGCCGCTTCTTTGATTTGCGTCTTGCAGCGCCCTTTCTGGCTCTTGGCATTTGTCCTGACCCGCTTTCCTTTGAAAAAATCAACTGTCCTTTGTTCGTTGTTCATAGTTCATCGATGAACTATGTACAATGAACTCTGAACTCATCACACAAGAAATATCTATTTACCCATTCTGTCCCTGATTTTGTTAGCAATAGCACCAACCAAAACAGCAGAGCTGCCTATTCTTCTTCGACGCTTGGCATTTTTTCCGGTCATAAGATGACTTCCGCCGGAACGTCGATACTTAATCTTACCGCCGGCGGTAATCTTTAATCTCTTTGTCAGCCCTTTATGGGTCTTCTGTTTAGGCATTTGTCAAGTTTCCTACAAAATAAATTAAACTCTAAAGGTTTAAAATCGAGAAATTTACGCTATTTGCGGGCTTACGTCAATATTAAAGGCGCAAAATTTCTCAGAAAAATAAAACAAATTTGCTTCCCCCAATGCAGCGAAAAAATTCGCATTATGACCACTGCCAATATTTCGGCATACAACTTTTGTGTGAGCTGCCCCTTCTATCCAAAACCTGCCATGATTGGCTCCGCTATTTAGGTACAAGCAATAAAGTAATACGTTTTCCGGTCATCGTGGGTTGTCTTTCAACCTTTGCCAGGTCCTGCAATGCTTCGGCTATCTGCACAAGAATACCGTACCCCCGTTCTACATGCAGCATTTGACGCCCGCGGAAAAACAAAGTGAATTGTACTTTATGTCCCTTTTGCAGAAATTCCCTGCCGTGGTTGAGCTTGATTTCGATGTCGTGTTTATCGGTTTCCGGTCTAAGCCGGATTTCTTTCAGGACAGCCCCGGAATGTTGACTTTTTTTATGAGCTTCACGGGTCTTGCGCTTTTGCTGATACAGCCACTTGCCATAATCCATTATTCTGCAGACCGGCGGTTCACTCGTAGGAGCGACTTCCACCAGGTCTAACCCGGCTTCACGGGCTTTTGCCAGCGCCTCGCTTGTTTCTATGATCCCCACTTGATTGTTTGATTCGTCTATAAGACGAATCGTCCTGGCTCGGACCCCTCCATTTATCCTCAAATTTAGTTTAACGATTGTACACCACCTTACCTTTCTAAAAAATTTAACTAAATTGTAATTAGTAATTGGAAACTTGAAATTATCAAACCAATTACCAATTACCAGTTACCAATTACCACATCTACTTCTTTATCGGAAATTTTATCTTTTACTATTTTTAAAAACTCGTCAAAACTCATTGTTTTATTTTCTTTTACTCCTCGTATCCTTACATTAACGGTGCCGTCCTGAGCCTCTCTTGGACCAACCACTAACATAAGAGGGAGCTTTTCGCTGTGGGCTTTGACAATTTTAACGCTTATTTTTTCATCCGACAAATCACAACTGCCGCGAATTTTAGCCTCTTCAAGCTTATTACAAACGATCCTGGCATAGTCATTGGTTTTCTCGCTTATCGGCAGAATCCTCACCTGCTCCGGGCTAAGCCATAAAGGCATACTGCCGCCATAATGCTCAATAAGAATCCCGATAAACCGCTCAAAAGAGCCTAAAACCGCCCTGTGTATCATAACAGGCGTTTTTTCAGTATTATCCTCATCGGTATAAACCAGGCCAAAACGCTGCGGCATAGAAAAATCCAGTTGAATGGTGCCGAGCTGCCATGACCTTTTCAGACTATCCCGAATATGAAAATCTATCTTCGGCCCATAAAAAGCGCCGTCTCCCTCATTAATCTTGTATTTAATTCCTTTATGCGACAAGGCCTTTTTCAAGGCATTCGTCGAAACGTCCCAAACCTCGTCCGAGCCGATATGCTTTTCGGGCTTTGTTGATAGCTCGATGTGAAAATCTTCAAATCCAAATGTCCGATAAATCTCAAAGGTCAGGTCGATAACCCCCATGACCTCTGATTCTATCTGCGCCGGCTTACAGAAAATATGGGCATCATCCTGGGTAAATTGTCTTACCCTGAAAAGGCCGTGCATCACCCCGCTTGCCTCGTGCCGATGCACCAGACCAAGCTCAGCTATCCTCATTGGAAACTCACGGTATGAATGCTGGCGGGTTTTATAGACCAGACATCCTCCCGGACAATTCATCGGCTTCACGGCGTAATTCGCACCATCAAAATTAGTAAAGTACATATTCTCTTTATAATTATCCCAATGACCACTTTTCTGCCAAAGCTGCTCATTGAGGATGATGGGCGTCTTGATTTCCTTGTAGCCGTATCTGTTATGAACACCGTGCCAATAGCTCACTATTTCGTTCCAGATAATCATCCCCCTGGGGTGCATAAAAGCAAAGCCGGGGCCGGCGTCGTTGAAACTAAATAAATCCAATTGTTTGCCTAATACACGATGGTCGCGATTCTTCGCTTCCTCTAATATATGCAAATATTCATCAAGCTCTTTTTGGCTCGGCCAGGCGGTTCCATAGACCCTCTGAAGCATCTTTTGTGTGGGATCACCGTGCCAGTATGCGCCGGCAACAGACATAATCTTAAAGCTTCCCACCCTGCCGGTGCTGGGTATGTGCGGACCCCGGCACAAATCCTCAAAGCCCCCTCCATGAGAATAGAAACTAATGGTGCTACTGTCCGTACGGTTTATGTTGTCAGTTTTATATTTATCGCCGGCTAATTTTTTCAGAGCCTCGGCCCTGCTCATCTCACGGCGAATAAAGGGCTTATCAGCTCTAATGACTTCTCGCATCTTTTCCTCTATACGTGGAAAATCATCCGGACGTATCGGCTCATCAAGGTCGATATCATAATAAAATCCGTCTTCAACAGCCGGGCCGTAAACCAGCTTCGCCGCAGGCCAAATAGCGCATATAGCTTCAGCCATTATGTGCGCACAGCTATGTCGCAGTATCTCGAGGCCTTCTGAATCTTTGCTGGTAATGAGCTGAACTTCAATATCATCCGTAACAGGGAAGCATAAATCCACAAATTCCCCATTTACTTTAGCTGCTATAGCTGCTTTCGCCAGCGGCTCGACTGAACTGGCCGAAGTCTCCGCTCCTATTTGTTCTGCCAACTGTTTTACGGTCGCACCTTCAGTAACGGTTAATATGCTGCCGTCAGGCAGTTTTACCTTTGCCATAAATCTTTCCAGAAACACCAATCCTTAAGAACCATCTGCAAGTATAGACGTTCAATCAAAATTGTCAAGTCTCGATCTCCATTAAGTGAACTAAAGGGTGCACCTGCTGTTTGTAGGTAGATTTTTCAGGCTGCCAAAGGCTTTGCA
>CAZRNB010000038.1:18450-24238 GCA_964601355.1 uncultured Pirellulales bacterium | reverse complement strand
CTATCGCAGAATCGTTCAACAGCATTTAAATCATGGCTTACAAATAAAATTGTCCGGCCATTTTTCTTAAACTCATCAAAGCAATTATAACATTTTTGCTGGAAATCAATATCTCCTACAGCCAGAACCTCGTCAACCAGCAGTATCGGGCTTTCAACACTTACCGTAATGGAAAAGCCTAATCGCACCTGCATCCCGGATGACAAATTTTTCAACTTCGCATCGACAAATCTCTCCAATCCGGAAAAGCCGATTATCCAGTCATACTTTTCTGCTATTTCCTTTCGGCTCATCCCCAGCAAAGCGCCATAAAGCAAAACATTGTCTTTGACGGTTAAATCACCTTGAAAACCAACGCCCAATTCAAGAAATGGCGCCACATTCCCATTTACGAATATTTTACCCGATGTCGGCTCAAGCACCTTAGCTATAAGTTTTAACAATGTTGATTTGCCGGCACCATTTTTGCCTATAATTCCTAAAAACTCACCCTGGTTTACTTCCAGGTTTATATCGCGTAAAGCATAAAGCTCTTCGTAAGTGCTTTTCCTAAAAATACTGACAAACCTCTGCCGTAAGGTGGCTTTTCTGTCGTGCGGTAAGCGAAATATTTTTGTAACTTTTTCAAAAGCTATCATAGCACCTCTGCGAAACTTCGTGAAAATTTATTGAACATACGGAGGCCTACGACAAACAGGCAAACCGCTACGAAGATTATGATAATGTGATTTACAGGGGTTATGAACTGGCTGCCTGGTCCGATCAATGTTTCTCTACAGCCTTGAATGATCCTTGCTACGGGATTTAGAAATATTAGTGTATGATATTTTTCCGGCACTATTGAAATTGGATATATAATTGGTGTCGCCCAGAAACCGAGTTGAACAAAGACTTCCCAAATGTGGTGAATGTCGCGAAATTTCGGATATAGAGAGCATAGCAAAAGAGCCAAGCCTAATACAAATATGTAAAGCTCGGTCAAGTAAACAAGCAGATATAGTGCGCTGATTTGAAAAGGAACACCGGAGAAAACAAAAAAGAGGAAAAAAACGCCGATGTTGAGCAGCAGAGTAAGCAGAGATGTTAAAGAAGATGCTATGACAATGATCCAGCGTGGGAAATAAATCTTTTTAAGTATTGATGCTTTGCCTTCCAATAGAACCATGCTGTTAAGGGTTACTTCAGACAAGAAATTCCAAAGTATGATACCCAGAAGGAGATATAGTTTATAATTTTCAACTGTCCATCTGACAAATACCGAAAATACAAGATACAAGGTGCCAAACATTAGTAACGGTTTAAGCAGGCTCCATAGGTATCCTAAGATGGAGTTGTCGTACTTGAGCTTAAAATCTGTTATCGCTATTGTCAAGGTCAGGAACAGATAATTCTTTCTACTCTGCAGGTTATTTTTATGGTGACTTTTTATATATGATGAAACCGGCTTTTGCATTTCTTTTATCCACATATCTGTATTCTTCCTCTCCTGAATATTCTGACGTATCTGCTTTACTCTTTTCTGTGAATATTTTTACCGCATATCGAGCTTGGTCAGGGATTTGTCCGGCAGTCCATTCCAAACATGGGCGTTGAGCATAAAAACCAATTCTAACATCAGGAGCTGCTATTACGTCTTTGGGTTCTGTATGCTTTGCCAGCCACTGGGCGGCTTGACGATAGCTGTGTTTATCGGCATGCAGAGGGGTGAGTAATTTGGGAACACACAAGGCCAGACCGGATATTAGTAAAATGAAAAACCATAAATGCAAATCTTGACCGGCTTTTAATCGGTTTTTTGAAAAGAAAGCCGGCAGCCAATTGCCTAATACCTGTAATCCAGATGGCACAAAGAAGATTAGTAGAACTACCAATGACAAGGTATGTCTGTTGCTTATATAGCCGAATTTGCAGTACAGCCATATTAGCAAAGGTATATTCAAGGCAATCAGAGCCGCAAGGAAAAACTTTTGCGGCTCATGCCAATCCCGCTGCCTGAAATACTTGTATGCACCTATTAACAAAGCCGGCAAAAAAAACCACATCAACGTGTCGCCGGTTTTTTCGATCAATTCGTTGAGAGCCATTGCAATATTGGCTGGTGCGGAGCCAGCGGTATATACGGAGCCTGAACGAATTTTGCCATCTTCAAAATTATCTTTGCTGTTTATAGTAACGCCGAATTGGCCGGCGTTTTTCTTCGGAAATATCGCTCCTTTTAATTTCATATATGGTCCAGCAGGAATTAAAAAACCAACAAGCAGGATTATCAATGCAAACGCTGCTTTACTTCTGGTCATAATATGTTTGCCCTTCGATAGCTGCAATGCTGTCCATAAAAAACCAAATACAACCAATTGTGCGCATTCAGGCCGGATGAGGTATCCCAGGCCGGCTGCCAATCCTGCAAGGCCAAACCGCCAGCATTTATTATCTATCGCTCCGTGCATCAAAAGCAGAAAACCGCTTGTCAGAAAAAAGAGATATGGCCAATCACTTAGGGCATCGCTTCCATGTCTGGCGGGCTTGGGCAGCAGAATAAGTATTAAAATAGCTAAAAAACTAAATTTTGAACCGACTATTTTTTTGCCTGCATAATAAAGAGCGGCTAATGTAAGCAGTCTCAGGAATAATGCAATAATTTGAGCGGAGTAAATCCAAGCCAATATAGATATGTCTTTATGGACGATCTGCAATATCTTATGTGATATCAAAATCAGGAATGGATAACCCGGATGCTGTTCTTGATTTAGCATTGTTTGTATTGGAGCTATGGTAAGGTTTTTAGCATACTCAATAAAAGTCACCCCATCCTTTGAGATAATGACGGTCGTGGCAATAAGATATGCGCCTGTACACAAGGCAATTGTCAGCAGGATAGAGATATAAACAATATCCTTGTTTTTTCCGGGTTGTTTTGACGTGCTGTTAGTACGCATTTTTCCCTTTTATAATGTGCCAGGGTGTCTGCAACAAAATCCACAGATCCAGTCCAAAAGACCAGTTTCTAACATAATATAAATCATACTGCAATCTTTTACTTATGGAAGTATCACCGCGGAATCCATGTATTTGTGCCCATCCAGTCATTCCAGCCTTGACTTTATGTCTGAGCATATACTTTTTGTAGTCTTCACAGAATTGTTTTACGAAGACCGGCTGCTCAGGCCGGGGACCAACTATGCTCATATCGCCCTTTACAACGTTTATAAGCTGGAGTATCTCATCAAGACTTGTCCTGCGAAGCCACCTGCCGAGGCCGGTGCATCGCAAATCATTCGACGTAGTCCATTGTGGATCATTTTCGCTTTCTGCATCAGCTCTCATTGTGCGGAACTTAAGTATCTCGAATTCTTTCTGATCTAAGCCTACCCTCGTTTGCTTATAAAAAACCGGCCCTTTTGTCGTCAGCTTAATCAACACGGCTATCAGGCTGATAGGAATAGCCAACATTACCAGCAGCACCACAGCCGCTACGCGGTCAAAAATTTCTTTTAGCACAACATTCACGCCATTTAAGGGAGAATCTGCAGCCGAGAAAAGAACCTGTGAGCCAATGGTTACTACTGTGGGCCGGCTTATTGAAGACAGACCGCCCCAATCCGGTACAATTCGCACTGTGATACCTGCCCCCTGCAGTTGTTCTAAAAGTGGATATGCTTCTTGAGCTTCTGCTCCGCTTAGGGTAAGATAGACTTCATCCACATCTTTAGGATTTATCAATTCAGTTAAATTTTCAAGAGGTCCATATACAGGGATGCCGAGCAGCTCATTGCCGATACGGCTCGGATTATTATCCACGAAGAATCGGCATTTTAATCCTAACCAGCTTGTTTGCTCAATATCGTGAACGAGCTGTTGTCCTTTTTTCCCTGCACCTATAACCACGTAATAACGTAAATTATAGCCTTTTGCACGCAAATATCGCACAGTGTACATTGTAAATATGTGCGAAATGGTCAAACCAATGAATAGCATAATTACGAAAAGCAGCAATAATTTCCGTGAGTAAGGCTCACTCTGAAGATAGTAAAGAAGTGCCAGCAGCAGCAGCCCTGCAAAAGTGCTGGCTTTAATTGTATCAGTAAGCAGCTTAAAGAATCCCCACATCCGTTTAGGCTTATAAAGGCCTGTCAGCAGGCAGCCAAAATAACAGATAAATGTTACAGGCAGTGTTAAGGTTAAATGTCTCCTGAAATCTGGTATTCCTTTTGGGGTGCTTAACAGCCCTGAATAAAATCGAAGGCAGTAAACAGCTATCCAGGCGCAGCTAATGGCCGTTATATCGACGATGGAGCGGAAGAAAGAAAAATACGTTGCGTATCTTTTAAGCATATTATCTGTTCACAATTACCCGGAAAGAAAAGGCCTCTCAAAAGGCGTTTTACACAAAGATTTGTTACCGATCCAATGATTCATCCGTGATTATGTTTTGAATCAGCGGACGTGACATTACTTTATCAATAATTCTATTGTACATTTTTATCGTTTTTTTTCGCAAAGTAAATTCCTGCGGATTTACTGCTTGAGTAGCGTGGGCAAGGTGTATAATGTATTGTCTCATTATAGATGGAGCAAGCTCAACGGTTTTGTAGCCACGGTCAACCAGCTCAAAGTACAATTTTTTCCCTCCTGTTAAGCCTTTGTCGTTGTCCATAAGAAACGAAAGTTTCTCTCGATGTAAGACGCCGGTTCGGTAAATGCAGCATATCGTACGATTGTAGTAGCGGAATTTGCCGATCGCATCCGGCTCACGGAACAATTTACGTTTGAAGGTTCTTAAGTCGGTTGCCTTTTTCAGTAACGTTCTCCATATAGGGGTCAATTCAATTTTGTCTGAACCGACGCAGGCTATGTTTTCATCATCGCTGAAGTAGCTGATAATATCCGTGAGCCAATTTTCTTTTTGTATAAAGACGTCTGAATGCAATGAAACAAAAAATTCTGTATCGCAATTCGCAAGACCAAAGTCCAGGCCAGCAGAGTGTGCATAGCCTCCGGTTGGATTATTTCTGTCTTTCCGCTCAATCAAACGAATCCAGCTTAGGCGTTTTAAATACTCCAAAGAATCGTCCTGTGAGTCATTATCAATGACAATAACCTCATACGGAAATTTGGTAAATTTGCGAATGCTGCGCAGGCACAGTTGTGTAAAGTCTAATGTTTTATAGTTCACCACGCATATTGTTGCTTTGCCTTTAATCATCAGAAGTCAGAAATCAGAGAACAGAAGTCAGAAAACAAATTCGATCTGTCATCTGTCGTCTGTCTTCTTTCCTCTGTCTTCTGTCCTTTGTCCGTACATCGATTTATAATATTTTTGATAGTCACCGGAGACGACATTACTAAGCCAATCCTGGTTTTGGAGATACCAGTCGATGGTTTGGCTCATTCCTTCTTCAAAATTCACCGACGGCTTCCAGCCCAGCTCCGCTATTATCTTGCCGGCATCGATGGCGTATCGCCTGTCATGCCCGGGCCTGTCTGTTACATGTTTTATCAATGACTTTGGCTTGCATAGTCGATTAAGTATCACATCGATGACAGCAAGATTTGTCTTTTCATTACAGCCGCCAATATTGTAAATCTCGCCTGGAGGTGCTTCAGTTAAAACCTTCCAGATTGCGGTACAATGGTCATATACATACAACCAGTCCCGAACATATAGGCCGTCGCCATAAACCGGCAGGTCCTTATTATTAAGAGCATTGTTAATCATCAACGGGATCAATTTCTCCGGAAACTGGTATGGGCCATAGTTGTTTGAGCATCTGGTGATATTATATTTTAC
>CAZRNB010000038.1:0-18350 GCA_964601355.1 uncultured Pirellulales bacterium | reverse complement strand
CCGAGCGCACCATAAACCTCATCGGTAGAAATCTGAATAAAACGCTCCAGCTTCTTATCGCGAGCAGCTTCCAGAAGTGTCAATGTTCCGGTGACGTTGGTTTCTATAAAGACTTTAGGGTCGGCAATTGAACGATCAACGTGGCTTTCAGCGGCGAAATTAATAATCGTGTCGATCCGATGCTCATCAATTATCTGCTCTATCAGCCTGCCATCGCAAATGTCACCTTTAATAAATTTGTGGTTAGGATGGTTTAAGAAACCAGTTCGCCCCGTTAGAAATTCCTGTTTGTTAGGTTTTTTTAATATGTCCAACCGTCTTGGAATTTCTAACGGGGCAAGGTTTTCCAGATTGCCGGCATAAGTGAGCTTATCCAGATTGACCACAAAACAATCAGAATGCTCGCAAAGCACCATTCTCACAAAATTGCTTCCAATAAATCCTGCACCGCCTGTAACTAATAGTCTTCTCATAATTGTCTCAAGAAGCGTTCCAATGACTCCTGCCAGCTAACGATAGGTTCATTCAATAAAGCACTGATTTTGCTGCAATCGAACCGGCTGTTTAAAGGCCTAATAGCATCGGTAACGTATTCACTGCTTTTACAAGGGAATAATTCAACATCTATCGAGAGCTTATCAAAGATAAACTTTGCCATTTCGTAGCGACTGACATAACCGGCGTTGGCAAAATGAAACAAATCTTCTGGCTTTTTGTCCAGCAGCTTACAAATTACCTTTGCTGCCTCAACCGTAGCCGTGGGCGAACCTATCTGGTCATTAACTACCTTTACTATATTCTCGGTTCGGGCACGCTGAATCAATTTTGTCACAAAATTTTGCCCGTGCAAACCGTACGTCCACTGAAGACGCATTATACAGTGCCGACAGCCGCTTTCAACTAAAAGCTGCTCGCCGGCTAATTTGCTTTTTCCATATTCATTTATAGGATTCGGCGGGTCGGTCTCAATGTATGGCCTATTTAGCTTGCCATCGAAGACAAAGTCGGTACTGATATGTAACAGCCAACGATTTGTTTTTTTTGCCAGGGTACCCAGCCGTCCTGCCGCCTCCGCGTTAACCTGATGAGCCAGTTTTTTTTCACTTTCAGCCCCATCTACATTGGTATAAGCTGCGCAATTGACAATTGTTTCATTGGATTTGACAGCTTGCTCCAATTGCCGGGAGTCGGTAATATCAAATTCCGGTAAATCAAGCACCTTAACGTTAAAGCCTTTCTGCCGGCATATCTCAACTAAGTCTGTGCCCAGCATTCCTTTGCCGCCTAGTATTGCCACGGTCTCTTTAGCCATCTTTGCGGGTCCAATCATAAGGAATATGATTGTCATGCGGATGTTCGCGGAATTCATCCGGCTCTGCATAGTCATACATTTCTGAGACCACGTTCACAATATAGGCTTCGGTTTGTCCCACGCACATCCAGCCGTGCTGTACGCCGGGGGGTATCCGAAGCAGACCAGGGCAATGCTCGCCGATGTAAAGCTCATTTACTGTGCCGTGGGTAGGTGAATCCTTTCGCTCATCATACAAGGCAATCTTTACGATTCCTTTGACAACATAAAAATGATCGGTTTGTTTCTTGTGAAAATGCCAGGCCTTCACGACACCGGGGTAAGTAGTGGTAAAATAAACCTGGCCGAACTTTTTAAACCACGGGTCGTCCGCCCGCATAATCTCGCCCAATCGGCCACGTTCATCAGAAATGACCTTCGCACGTCGAATAGTGACTCCATCAATAAGCTTATCCGAGCTTCGGACAATCAGCCCTTCATCTGCAAGGACCGTTCGCAACGGCAGTATTTTTTTACTCATCGTGGCGGCTCCTTTTCCACTAAATCATTAGCCTTAATCAGTGATTCGAATGTTCCTGCATCCGTCCACCAGCCGTTTAGTACATCATAAGCCAGTTGGCCTCTTGCAATATAGGCATTGTTGACGTCACTAATCTCAAGCTCGCCTCGGGCAGATGGCTTAAGTGTCCGTATAATATCAAATACTGAAGCGTCGTAAAAATATATGCCTGTTACGGCGTAATTTGATTTGGGCTTTTTGGGTTTTTCCTCAATGCTGATAATCCTGTCGCCCGAAATTTCTGCAACACCAAATCGTTTGGGGTCATCAACTTCCTTGAGTAAAACTTTAGCACCAGTTTTTTGAGAGGCGAATTTGGCCGCATAGTTCTTGAGGTTATCTTTAAATATGTTATCGCCGAGGATAACAATAAGATTTTGTTCGTTTGCGAAATTTTCTGACAGTGCCAAGGCTTGTGCTATTCCGCCTGCTTCATCCTGCACTTTGTATGTAAATCGGCAGCCGAAGTTTCTTCCGGAGCCGAGCAGGCTGACCACGTCTCCCATATGCTCGATACCGGTTACGATAAGGATTTCCTCTATACCGATGGAGGTCAGCTTTTCAATTGGGTAATAGATCATAGGCTTGCGTCCGATCGGGAGCAGATGTTTATTTGTGACCTTTGTTAGCGGCATCAGACGCGAGCCAGTGCCTCCGGCCAGAATTACGCCTTTTAGGTCCATGTGAATCTCCTTTTTGGTTTTGCAGGACTTTATAATTCTAAAGCCTGTCGGCGTTTGTGTCAACTGTAGATGACAAGCATAGAGATTTTAACTGGAAACTGGTAATTGGAAACTGGTAACGGGTAATTACCAATCACCAATTACTAAATTTTTTGCTATCTTTTCGGGAGGAGTGCATTTGTGATTTTTAGTGCGCTGTGAGATGGTTTTTTAGCCTGTTATTGCTTTCCAGCTTTGATTAAGCTCTTCCATCAGGCTAATTACTTCACTTATGATTTGAGGGTCACGTTTGGCATTGGCCTCAGCGAGGCGATTATTCATAAAGCAATAAAGCTTCCGAAGGTTGACGGCTATTTCGCTCCCCGCGTCCATATCAAGAACCGCATTAAGCTCATCGATTATATCCTGAGCTTTATTGATGTATCGGCCCTTCGCTTCGTAGTTTTTTGCATCAAGCTCCTTAATTGCCAGTTTCATAAACTTAATTGCGCCGTCGTAGAGAAGTACAATAAGCCGGCCTTTGTTCTGTGTTGTAATCGTGGCATTTTGATATGTTGAGATTCCCTTCATTGTAGTTCTCCGTTAATAGTTCATTGTTCATCGATGAACAACGAATTATGGACTATGAACTATTGCAGGGAGATGACGCTCCTTCTTTCCGTCATCTCCCTGCCCACTTCTAAAGTCTAATCATTGAGCAAGCCATTATTTTTATCTGAGCAATGTCAATGCCATCTGAGGTATAGCGTTGGCCTGAGCTAACATCGCAGTACCGGCTTGTGCCAGCACCTGATTTCTGGTCATCTCTGCCATTTCAGTAGCCACATCAACATCGGAAATACGTGATTCGGCTGTCATCAGGTTCTCAGTCTGGATGTTGAGCACCGATACGGTGCTTTCCAGACGGTTCATCTTATAGCCAAAGCTGGCACGAGCCGTATCCTTTGATGTGATAGCATTCGTAACAGCCGTCAACGCTATATTTGCGGTATCAACATCGAGGATGTTAATGCCGGCAGCGTCGGTATCAACATCCAGGTTCAATGTAAGGTCGGTTTCGTCTGTGCCCAAAGCACCGCTTATGACGGAATCATCTGTGGTCATTGTCAAACCGTCTGATGAGCTGGTTCTGGAGGAAAGCTTAAGCGTGTACTTTTGGGTGGCGCCGTCCATGACTGTCACGACTTCAGCAGCCGTATAATTCAGGTCGTTGCCATTACCATCGTTACCGAGGTTCTGAGATGCAAGGTTAATGGCATCAGCAACCTCGTTCAGTGTATGGGCGCCTGCCGCGAGAACAACATCAATCGTCTTTTCATCATCACCACCAGCAGCACCATGATCGCCGACGTCAAACGTAATACTCAACGTGCTAGTTTCATCTGTAGTGGTAATAAAAGTAGAGTCCGCAGTGGCGACACCATTGGTAGCCTTACCTGTAGCATCGGTTCCACCCGAGCCTGTCTCGATTTCAAGGCCTTCCTTTGTCATATCGGCGCGCTCAACGTTAATTTCATCGTCAGCACCGGTACCAAACCGAATCGTCACATCAGTTGCATCTTCGATTTTGTTAAGCATTGCGATATCATTAAATTTGGTTGAGGTTGCGATACGTTCGACTTCCGCGGCCATTTCTACGAACTCGCTGTTCATAATTATACGCTGGTCTTCAGAATACGAACCTGTTGCTGCCTGCTCAGCAAGCTGCTTCATACGCACCAAGCAGGTGTCGATTGTTCCCATTGCACCTTCCATTGTCTGCAATAAGCTGATACCGTCCTGAGCGTTACGTGCACCCTGCTCCAGCACAGCGATGTCAGCCCGCATCAACTCGCGAACGGCCATGCCTGCCGCATCGTCTTTTGCACTGTTGATACGTAAGCCTGACGATAGCCTTTCGACCGATTTGGCCAAGGCATCGTAGCTTTGTCCTAAGTACCGAGCTGCATTTACTGCCATTAGATTGTTCTTGATTGCTAACATACCTTTCACTCCTTAAAAAAAACTAAATGACTTTAAGTTCCTGCATTTAAATCTTTACCGGGCAACGTTCACATATAAACAATTACTCGGACTCCCGCTAAAGGCAGAAACCTTTCTTTTGTCATTATCGAGGGGAATAAACCGTACTTAAGGGTTTTCCGGTAGGAAAATATCTGCAAATTGGAGAGACCTGTAATGTTGGCGTTGCGGTTGCTGAAATCGCAGCCAAAAAGTTGAAAGCAGATAAAAAAACTGAACTATCTGAAAATTTATATCAGTATGTTTATGGATTGGTCCGTAGTAATTGTGCCTGGTTGGGTATAGTTTTGATAGCTGTCAATGGGAATATTTATTAGCAGTTCTTCGCCGTTTCCATTGGAATTGCCTCCTTCAGCGAAGTTTTTGTGCTGGTATGAACCTTCCTCCAAACCACCTCCGGCAAGGTTTCTATCAGCTTGTGGCTGGAACTGATCTGCTAATTGCACTTCGAGCCGCTTAATCTGTATCCCACAATCCTCAAGAGTTTTCATCATCTGTGGTAGTGCCTGCTCAATCTCGTGTTTGGTTTCAGCCTTACTGACCTCTAATAAGCCGGTTATCTGGTTCTGCTGCTCTTTGAACCTTACAAAGACATGTCCTAAATCCGGGGGTTCGAGATGAATCGTAACACACCTGTCTGCCTGATGTAAAGAAGCATTGATAGATTCAATAATTTGCTGGCTTATGCTGGTAGAGATATCTTTTTGTGGACTCTGAGCCGTCTGCTCAGTGATATTTACAGCCTTGTTAGAAATTCGTGGCTGTTCTGAAACAAGGCTGTGAGCGTTATTGAGAGAAAGCAGCCGTTCAAGCTCTTGGCTCAAATTATTATAGGACTGATTATCGTTGCTATCTTTAATTTGGCTTGAATATATTTGTAGCTTTGTGATATTTGGCTTTTGGATAAAATTTTGGCCTAATGGGTTATAGGACATATCTTTTTTATTGCTGTTCCGGCTTTTCTCGGGCGTTTTGACGTCTTTAGCATTGTTAATTGTTCCTGTCGTAAATGCCTCATAAACTGTTTGTTTTGAAGCAATGGGCGTTGATTTTTCTTGAGTAGCAGGCATGTTCTGGTTGGTTGTGACAGATTTTTTTAGCGCCGAAAGGTGTCCTGCGGAGGCGGGCGATTCATTGATGTCTGAAACAACAGTTTTTTTACCGGCAGAACCGGCTTTTGAATTTATTGATGCCGATTTTCTTTCAGATAAGATTGTTTGACTGTAGCCAGTTTCATTGCTGGAGTATTTTTTCTGATCCTGTGCACTACCGGTTACGGGAAATGGACTTAGCCGCGAATCATGGTTGATTTGCATGTTAGCTTTATCATAGCTCGATACTCGACTCGTCACGGCGGAGCGTGCCGGAGCAGGACGAGTAACGAGTAACGAGTATCGAGTATCGAGTTTGGCGGAGTTTTCCGAAATTTGTTGCTGATATGAGTTGACAATCCCTGTCCGCCGAAAGGCGTCCTTTGGAGAGATGTTCTTGTTGAGCGGTGAATTAACTTTTGATGCTCCATGAGGCGAAAGTAAATATTGTAGATTTTCAGATTGTGAGGTCCCAGCAGGCAGGTCTTTAATTTTTGATTTTTCTTTATTACTATTTTCTTCAACTTTTTGCCAGATTGTTTTTTTTGTTAATTTATCACCAATAATTCTTGTGGGCTTGCCGGCAGGATCAATTTGACAATTGCCATTGGCGATATTATCGGCCACTCCTTTTAAATCTAAGTTAGATGATGATAGATTATCAACTGATGATACGAAGAATGGAACAGTTGTATCTGTTAATAATTGCATCCTTGAGGCTGAACTATGAGTGTCCGTATTTAGCAGAGTGTTGCCGACCGGCAATAACTTACTATCCATATCGCGATCCTTAAGAAGAAATAATATAAAGCAATCTGTGTGCCATGAATCAAGAATTGGTGCTCAATATAGCGATAAGTAATTATTACAAAAAGAATTAGATGTGATATCTTAATGATGATTAATATAAAACATTTCTCCGTTGGCAGTGCTTGAGGAGGAATGTTCCCTAAAGGCAGGAAAAAATTTCTGGACCATGTTAGGTGGTGGTCTAAAAGTCCATGGTTAGTATTGCCTGTCCAAAAACAATCCCAATTGTATAGAATCCTGACATAATCAAAATCAGACATAAAAGCGATAGTTTGCGGTGAAAGCTATTTTTTTAATCAATTAACCGGCTAATAAATTTATCGTTATCGATCCGAACGATTTGGCACAATTATTGCTGACTATTCCTCAACGGAGCGAGGTATGTACAGAGTTATTTAGGAAAAACAGAGGTGCAGAAGACAAACAATATAGCAGATTTGATCGAGGCTGGCCTAAGAGCTGAAAGCCTTCGCCAGAAAGCCATTGCCAGCAATGTTGCCAATATTCAGACTCCTGGTTATCGCAGGCTTGATATTAAGTTCGAAGAATTGCTGGAAAAGGCCCTGGACTCATCTGAGGCAGTTGACCTCAATGAGATTGAGCCTCAGCTTCATCGACCTAATCAGACGCCGGTAAAGTCAAATGGTAACGATGTTAATTTGGAGACTGAGGTTGGTGAAATGGTTAAAAACACTCTTCTTCATAAGGTTTATATCAGGTTGCTTAATAAAAAGTACAGCCAGATAGAATTAGCGATGAGCGAAAACTCAAGATGATGAGATTATGCCGAATAAAATGCTGAGATATCGAAAATTAATTAGTTAATTAGTTAATTGGTAAATAAAACGTTGGTTCACTAAATAAAGGGTAAAGAGTATGGACGTTAATGAGATATTCGGCCCCATAGATATAGCGGTTTCAGGAATGCGTGCTCAAAGCAAAAACATGGAAGTTATTTCATCGAATGTTGCCAATGCACGGACGACTGATGCAGGAAAAGGTGAGCCATACCGCAGACTCGATGCTGTGCTTAAAGCAGAAACTGATGGCATCGGAGGCGTCACTATCGAGGATATAGCCGAAGATATGGAAGATTTCAATAGGGTTTTTGATCCAGGCAATCCCCGGTCGGACGAGCACGGCTATGTGGCAATGCCTAATGTAAATCTGCCGATCGAGATTATGAATCTCAATATCGCGACACGTACGTATCAGGCCAACGCGGCGATTCTTAAACGTTATCAGCAAATGGTGGAAACCACGATCGAATTACTGCGATAAGTGAGAGGTAACACGATGATTAATCTTAATACCAATGTAAGCTCTATAATGCCCCATACAAATAAACTGATGCATCAGGTGGAAAAGAGTCCCGATTCTATCGGGAAAAAGGCGGATTTTACAAAAACTGTTAAAGCCGCTGGAGATTTCATATCTGAAGTTGATGACCTTCAGCGATCTTCGGATATGTCCATAAAGGATTTGTTGGCCGGCAGAAATTCCGATATTACTTCGGTAGTAACAGCCGTAGCCGAAGCTGATCTGAGTTTCAAGCTGCTTATTGGTGTTAGAAATAAGCTGATTGAAGCCTACAAACAAACGATGAATATGCAAATATAGGTGCTGGGTTCATTGTTGATAGTTCATAGACTACGAACTATGAACTCATAACTACGAACCAAACGAAGAGTTTTAATGAGCTTCTTCCAGAAGATAGTTTTAGTCTGGCAAAAGATAAGCCTTGTACAACGGGCTTTACTGACTGCTGTTGTTCTAACATTTCTTATTATCGCCGCACTTCTTATTCACTGGGCTCGCAAACCTGACATGAGAATGTTGTATCAGAGCATATCTGCGGAAGAAGCCGCTAAGATTACGGACAAAATCAGCGAAAAAAACATTCCTTACGAATTAATGAACGGCGGAACATCTATTTATGTGCCAAAGGAGCAGGTTTATCAGCTTCGACTGGATATGGCGAAAGAAGGACTACCGGCTGGTCCGCAGGGTGGTTACAAGATATTTGACGAGGAAAAAATAGGAGCAAGCCCTTTTGTGCAAAATGTTAATCTTAAGCGGGCGCTTCAGGAAGAGCTTGCCAAAAGCATTCAGATGATAGATGGTGTGATTTATGCACGAGTGCACATTGTAAGTCCTGAGTCCGCCTACGGCAGATTGGTCACTTCTGAGACCGGAAAAACTACTGCTTCTGTGGTTCTTCGACTACGACCAGGTTACACCTTAAGCGCCTCAAATGTTGCAGCAATTACCTATTTGGTTGCCGGCAGCGTTGAGGGACTCAGCTCGGATAACGTGACCATAGTAGATAGTCAGGGACATCTTCTTTCCGGCAGCTCAGACCGCACTATTGCCGGTGGAGCCGGTACTTTTGCAGATTATAAGGAGAGGGTTGAGCAAAGTTTAGCCAAGAAGGTTGAGGATATGCTCACCGCTGTTTTAGGGCCGGGCAGGGCATCAGTGAGGGTCAGTGCCGTTATTGATATGAACAGCATCAATACCGTTATTGAGAGTTACGATCCAAGTACAAAGGTTGCATCAAAAGAAGAAATTACTACTAAATCGGAAATCGAACAGAGTGCTGCGCCTGCCGGCGGTGGAACAGCCGCACCAGGCAGTACAAAAAAAGATGAAACAATCCTCACTGAATATGAAGTCGGAAAAACCGTAAAGCAGGAAATGATTCTGCCGGGTGAAATTAAGTCACTGTCGGTGGCTGCTTTCGTTGACTTGTCGGTGTCTGATGCAAATGAAGCGGCCTCTTCGGGATCAGCCGGTAGCGGGCAAATGATAATGCCGTTATCAGACGTGGAAGAAATTATTAGAAATGCGCTCGGCCTTAAGCAAACAGATTTACTTAAAGTTGTCCATATAAAATTTCACCGTCCAGCCGAGCTGACGATTGAGGATAAGCCGTCCAATTGGCCACGTTATATAGCGATTGCTCGTCATCTTTCTTTAGGGATTATGGCGATTTGCGCGCTGCTGGTGCTTCGGATATTCAGAGGCGCCAAGAAAAAAGCAGCTTTGCAGGCTCTCCAGCCGGAGTTGCAGGGAGTTGAGAGGACAATCGGTCTTCTTCCGGCAGGAGAGACCGCATCCGAGGCAATAGTCATGCGAAAACAAATATCAAGTGCTTTGCAGAACAATCCGGAACAGGTCAGGCGATTGTTTTCCAGTTGGCTCGAAGAGAAGGAGTAATATTAGTTCATAGTTATGAGTTCATAGTTCATTGACAACGAACAACGAACAACGAACTATGAACGGAGAACATTACAATGGCATTAACGGGTAAGCAAAAAGCGGCTATGTTGCTGATGAGCCTTGACATTGCGACTGCTACAGAGATGCTCAAAGGTCTTGATCAAGGGGTAGTTCAGGAATTGGCTGTGGAGCTAACCTATTTGGATGCTGCTGGTTTCAGAAGCAGCAAGCAAAGTGCTGAGGTCGCCAGGCATTTCTGCAATTGCCTCCTCAAGAGTCCACCGTTTCACCTCAGAAGCTTCCTGAGGGAAATGCTGAAAAATACGGTCGGCGATGAAAAAGCTGCGCAGATTCAAACGCAGTTACAGGGTTTACTCCAGCAACGTGACCCTTTTATTAGTATTCGCTCTGCGGATATGCATATATTGGCAGCGGTTCTCGAGAACGAGCATCCTCAGGCGGTTGCAGTGGTTCTATCGGAATTGTCCGCAAAGGCAAGCTCGGAAATTATCGGCCTTTTAGGTGAGGGCATAAGGCTTAGCGCTATCAGCAGAATGACCAGCGTTGATAGTGTCACGGCGGAGGCAAAAGCACGGATAGCAGAAATGATTCACAAACGCATTGAGTCTATATCCGCTAATCAGAAAGACGCCGGCGCACAGGCTCGGCCGGAGCAGTCTTTAAGGAAAATAGCCGTGATTTTGCGAAACCTGGGCAAGGAGCTTAGAGATGGCCTGCTCGGAGCAATCCAGGAAAAAAACAGCCAAATGGGTGAGCAGGTGACAAGTTTAATGATAGTTTGGGAAGATATTCCGCAAATATCTGATAGGTCACTACAGGAGGCGCTACGAGGCATTGATGAGCGAAGTTTAGCATTGGCATTGCACAAGTCCGACGAGGCAGCTATTCAGAAGATAAAATCCAACATTTCTGAAAGAGCTGCCGCAATGGTGGATGAAGAAGCATCGCTGATGTCAACTCCGAAAAAAGAGGATGTTAAAGGGGCCAGAGAAAAGATTATCGGCGCTTTACGCGAGAAAAACAGTAAGGGTGAGCTGGCATTTATAGATGAATAGCTCGTGCCTTGTAGCGATTTATCCTTGATGGTGGATGCTGAAATCAAAAATCAAAGAGCAAAATGCAAAATTAAGGAAGTTGTTGCCGCTGTGCGGCAACTCCGCAATTTTGATTTTTTATTTTTGAATTTTGGATTTGTTTATGACCGACACATTTACGATAAGTCTTGCTAAACCGATAAAGTCGGCTTCTCTTGTGGCTCCTGGCCAGTCGCTCGCGACCCATGATTTGTCTAAAGAGCGACAAGCGGCGAGCGACGAGGGACGAGCGAAAGCTGAGTTTGCGCAAGTTTGTCAGACTCTCAAAACAATCGTCAATAAGATGAATCAGTTATACGGTGAAATGTTGACCAAACACGGTGAGGAAATTGCTAAACTTTCGGTTGAGATAGCCAATAAGGTATTGATGCAAAAGGTACAGAAGGGTGATTACCGCATCGAATCTATCATTGCGGAAGCTCTTAAAAGTGCACCGACGTGTCAAGATGTAGTAGTGCATTTGAATCCTGAAGACCTGGCGCAGTGTCAGAAGCTGCTGCAGGAAGGTACCATTGGTGCTTTAGAAGGTGTAAAGTTTGTAAGCGATCCGAATATTGGACGGGCAGAATGTTTGCTTGAGACGCCAAAGGGGATCGTTAAATCCTTCATAAAGGAACATATAGAACAGATTAGTGGGGCGCTTTCAAAGGTAAAATAAATTATGGCACTGAGTGAGGTTCATCCGCCTTTGAATTTCGGCGAGTGTAGTCGAGTTGCAGATTCGATCGACTTTGATAAATTTCGTTCGGCTCTGCACAACGTAAATTTGCTAAATTGTCAGGGCTGTGTAGTGCGAGTATCGGGTTTAACGATTGAATCTTCCGGTCCGGTATTGGGATTGGGTGAGCTTTGTGGAATCCATATTCGCGACGGCCGACGTGTCTTGGCTGAAGTAGTAGGATTTCGCGGAAACCTTCTTATTTTGCTGCCGTTGGAGCATATAGAAGGTATATCCCCGGGGGATACGGTAACCGGCCGGATTACTCCCCGTTATATCACACTAAGCGAAAATGTCTTGGGCAGAGTGCTAAACGGATTGGGAGAGCCTATCGATAATAAAGGGCCCTTAGTGGGAACAGACAAAAAAGCATTAGACGTCAGTAGTCCGCCGCCGTTAAGCCGAGCGAAAATTACCGAACCTTTAGCCCTGGGTATCAGATCGATAGATGGCATATTAACATGCGGTAAAGGTCAGCGTATAGGTATCTTCTCAGGCAGCGGCGTGGGCAAGAGTGTGCTCTTGGGTGATATTGCCAACTCGAGCGAAGCAAATGTTAATGTTGTCGCATTAATAGGCGAGCGGGGACGTGAGGTTCGCGAATTTCTTGAAGAGGATCTTGGTGCTGAGGGATTAGACCGCAGCGTAGTTGTTGTAGCTGCATCAGACTGCCCGCCGATTCAACGAGTAAAGGCGGCATTCGTGGCAGTTACGATTGCCGAATACTTCAGGGACAAAGGGAAAAGTGTTTTGTTTATGATGGATTCGCTTACCCGTTTTGCTCAGGCCCAGCGTGAGATAGGACTTTCTGCAGGTGAGCCTCCAGCCACGAAAGGTTATTGTCCGAGTGTTTTCTCATTGATGCCAAGACTTGTCGAACGTCTGGGCTGCGCTGAAAAAGGCAGCATCACGGGTATTCTAACTGTCCTGGTGGAGAATGACGACCTGGCTGATCCTGTGGCTGATAGCGCAAGAAGCTTGTTGGACGGACACATAGTGCTGTCGAGAAAATTGGCGGATAGAGGACATTACCCTGCGGTGGATGTCCTGCAAAGTGTTAGCCGGCTGATGCCTAAAGTTACCAGTAAAGAGCACTTCTCTGCGGCTGTGAAGCTCAAAGAGATATATGCTACTTATATCGATGCTGAAGATTTGATCAATATTGGTGCATTCTCGCCTGGTAGCAACAGGCGTATCGATGGAGCAATCAGCTTAATTGACAGAATAAACGATTTTCTTATTCAGGCTGTTCGTCAAAGAACAATCTTCGGAGATACTGTTAAGCATTTGGTTTCTATTACGAACAAATGGGATAGTCTGTTGACCGGCGGCGATGCTGCCGTCATAAATAAAAAAACCACGTAAAATGTGGGAATACCGCGATAAACTTGTCCTGAGCGGGGCCGAAGGATCGCGGGGCTGAATATCTCTCAACCCGGTTTGAGACAAGGTTTAGCCCCCCAATTTATTGGGGTGGCATTGCCGCAATTTATTACGGCATTCAAGATGTTAAATGAAACGATTTGTATGGCGTCTGCAGCGTGTTCTTGAAATCAGGGCTAAGCAGGAACAGGTAAAGAAAACAGAATTATTTCAGCTAACTGAAAGATTGGCGCAGAGACGAGGTGAGCTGTTGATACGTCAGAAAATACTCAAGGACGTGATTTCGAGCATAGCTTTAAAAGAGCCTAAGGCGAGGTTAAGTGAGCAGCAGCTATTTTTGAAATACTCCGTTGTGAGCGATGAGCAAATTAAGAAGCTGCAAAGTGAAATACGCGGACTCGAATCTCAGCAGAAAGATAAAATTGCCGAGGTTGTAAAAATCAGAAGGCTCAAAGAGGGTTTGGAAAGATTACGAGCAGAAGCTCAAAGACTATTTATGAAAGAACAAGAAAAACTTGAACAAAGGGAGTTAGACGAAAAGGCTACAATATCATTTGTACGAAAGGAGATTGTTCATAGTTCATAGTTCATAGTTCGTAGTCTCTGAACAATGAACTGAATTAGGAGAAAAGCAGTGAGCAAAAAGATGATAATAATAATAGCTGCCGGAGGTCTTGTAAGCTTTGGGGCGACATTTGCTCTTGCATGGCGAACTAATCCGTCTCCGAAGAGTCAATCTGTTCCGGGCGAAATAAGTCAGCCGGTGCGTGTTGGACAGGCTGAAGATGGAAACGAGATGAAGCTGGCACAGATAGATTATGCTGCCCAGGCCGTTGCTAATACCGGCAATAGCACAATGGAAAATAATATGACGGATAAGCAGCTTAAAAATCTTGCTTTTGAGCTCCAGCAAAGGATACAGGAGTATAATAATAAGCTGCGAAGTCTCCAGCAGCGGGAGAGCAGGCTGCAGATAACTCAGGATGCATTGAGAAAAGACATCGAGAACCTCAACAATCTGCGGCTTGAGCTTGCTACAATGGTTGTCAGTGAAAAAGAGCAGCGTGATAGGCTTCTCAAAAGCAGGATAGAAATTGCCGAGGCAGAACGGAGCAATCTGGCCAAAATAGCTGCTACTTATGATAAGATGGAGGCCGTAAGTGCCGGCAGAATATTAGCCGGCATGTGCAAAAGCCCGTCTGAAGGCATAGAGTCTGGAGGTGGCCAAAGTAATATAAATGACGCCGTAAAGATACTGCATTATATGAACGAAAGGGCCAAGGCTAAATTATTGACCGAGCTGGTTACATCCGAGCCTGAGCTGGCTGCGGTTCTTTGCAGGAAATTAAAGCAAATAACGGAGACTAATTAGTATATGGATATTGCCACAATAGTAGGAGTAATTTTTGGTTTTGCTGTTATAGGATGGGCGATTGTCACTGGTGGTGGCTGGACAATATTTGTCGATATGCCTTCCGTGGCAATTACCATAGGAGGGATGCTGTGCGCCACACTTATCCATTTTTCGCTGCCTCAGTTTTTGGGGATATTCTCTGTGGTGAAAAAAACGCTCGTTAGCAAGATACCATCGCCGTATGAGCTGATTCAAAAAATGGTGAACTATTCTGCCGTTAATCGCCGAGATGGAGCATTAGCTCTGGAATCGGAAATTCGCAAGGCTGGGGACAATTTTTTAGGCAAGGCTTTGCAGATGCTCGTAGATGGACGCAATCCTGAAGAGATTCGTGAGATTTTGTCTATGGAGATTCAATATCTTCAGGATCGCCACTCGGGAGGCAAAAAAATCCTCGAGTTTATGGGTGCATCTGCCCCTGCTTTTGGGATGATAGGTACACTTATTGGTCTTGTTCAAATGCTCAAAAACCTGAATTCGCCTGACCAGATCGGATCAGGAATGGCTGTGGCTTTAATCACTACTTTTTATGGAGCAATTGCTGCAAATTTGGTCTTTCTTCCGTTGGCGGGCAAGCTGGGTCTTTATTCCAAGGCAGAGGCAACCATAATGGAAATGGTTGTAGAAGGTATCTGTGCTATCGCAGAGGGCAATAGTCCCACCATGGTTCGAGAAAAGATGCAGGTATTTGTCTCGCACAGCAAAAGAGAAGAAGTGAGGGCTGAGATATAATGGGGAGCAGGAAACCGGCAGGATCTGATGGCGGCCCAAGCGCGCCGATGTGGATGTTGACTTTCAGCGACTGTATGACGCTGTTGCTGACGTTTTTTGTTTTGCTTGTGACGTTTTCATCCTTCGATGAGGAAGTGCTTGGAAGTTTTGCATCAGCTATGCGAAAAGCCTTTACTGTAATTCCACCATCAGGGCAGCCCGATACAAGCGCTTTTCTGCCTACAGAACAAGTATGGGCTTCTGAAGAGCTTGACAAAGGCAGCGAAAAGCCTACCTTAACGCGAGGTCAAAGGGGTGTCCTAAAAGGATATACACAGCCTGTAGATTTTCACAGCAAAAGGGTTTTCCTAATCCCATCTCAAAAGGTTTTTTTAGGTAAAGGTATGGTTCTCTCTCCTGATGGACGTGGAATACTTGCTGCCATGGCATCATTTCTAAAAGAAACAGACGGCAGAATAGTTATTAGTGAAAGCGGGCCTCAACAAGACCAAAACAGTAGATATCCTGGTTTACCGCGGGCCTGGGCTGTGATTGATTATCTTGTAACACAACACAATCTTGCCAAAGGAAGGTTCAGTATCTCTGCAAATACAACTTTGGTTAGAGGTAACATCGATAAGAGTGAGCTGACACAGAAGCAGACGGGATCAGGATACGGCGAAAGTGTACTTGAGATTGTTTTACTGGAGCAGAACATATACAATTGAGCCGCAAGTCCAGACAAATCGAAGCAGGCTGTGCAGTTCCGCTGTGGGTTATCACATTTTCGGATATGGTGACTTTACTATTAACGTTCTTTGTCTTATTGGTAAGTCTGGGACATGTCCGAGATGATTCTTTGTTTGACAACGGCCAGGAATTATCATCAACCTCGTTTTTGATACAAGTGAAGACCGGATTTGGATTTAGAAAAGAGCCGGATTTTAAAAATGTAAAATTTAAGCATGCGATAAATGTTCCTGACAGTAATGCTGAGGGCAGAACCATTGATGCCAAACAGGAGGAGATTCAGCGTGCTCTTAGGAATATACATCGATTTGTAAAGACCACGCCTTCTCAAATGGCTGTAAAATCAACCCATTTTTCTGCAGTCAACGTCCACTTTTCGCCGGGAGAAGCGGCTTTGGACGATTCGGCAAGGCAATCCTTAAACGAGTTCTGTTTGCTTTTACAGCAAACGGCCGATGCCGGGCCAATTAGACTTTATGTGCTGGGTTTAGCTAACGACCAAGTCGAGGAGAAAGAGCAGTGGTTGCTCTCGGCAAAACGAGCTGCGGTAGTGGCGGAGTTTCTTGAAAGTGCTTTACCTGAAACCATCAAAAGGCCTATTTATTCCTGGGGAGCAGGACCCGGAGGGGATTGGGTAGGGCAGGATAGCCCTATTTCCAAACAATCACAGATAGTTATTGTTGTTCTGAGTTCGTAGTTCAGAGTTCATCGATGAACTATCAACTATGAACAGTGAACCAAAAAATCCAGAAACCAAATCTAAATTAAGGTTGGCTCTTTCGGGAAAGGACAATTGGCGAGGGATGTCAATTTTTTGTACATTTTGCATGGTTGTCTTCTAATTCCGCACCTAAAACCGCTACTAAGGCACATTAATTCCTAATTGGATACTTCGGCACGCAATTTGCACAATGAGATAACCATAGAGACCCCACCCCGCGCCTATCGGGCAAGAACCTAAGCCGGAAAAGTGCGGGGTGGAAATCCGGTGAGCTATATTTTGTGCCTCTGATAGAAATGACAGGACATAGGAGAAAGATTGTTTGCCTGGCTGCGTTGATATTGTGCGGCAGTCTGCTTGCTAAATTTTCGGTTCAGTCACGAGCTGAGCATGCAGAACCAGAAAGGCCGGGATACAAAACCGCTTCTTTGTTTGCCAATGACCCTAATTTCTCAACGAACACAAACAGAATCAACTCCGGTTTGACAGGGAGCAACCAGGATTTGTTCTTTAAGATGATGCTTTCTGTTTTGCTTGTTATAGCACTGGGAGCAGCGGCGATTTATGCTTCTAAAAAGCTTCTGCCCAAAATTGCCCACGACTGGATCGGCGGCAAACAAATTCGCATCGTGGAAACACAATACCTCGGGCCGAAAAAAGCAATACATTTGATTGAAATAGACAATCAAAGGCTTCTCATAGGCAGCACAAGTCAGGGCATTACTTTGTTAGCTGAGCTGGGTGAAGCTGCGCAGCGAAGCAATGCTCCGCATAATAGTCCATGCGCTTATATAGAACGTCCGATACAGGAAGGTCTCCAGCAGGTTGAATCCCAGGTGGATAATCCTCTGAGGGTATAAGTGGTTAGCAGGCTTATAAAAACTTTTTTTATCTTCCTCGTTGTTCTGACGCTGATCGATTCCTCTTTTGGTCGGATTAACAATCGTGTCTCCGTTTCGCGGGAACCGTCACCTGGCCAAACCAAATTACCGATGCCGCAAAACATAACTTCGAATAATAACTCCACAAACAGCTTTCCGAGCATGAGTGATTTAATGCAGGTTGTTGATAAAGCTACCAATGATGAGGCAAAAGGAAAAGAATGGTCAACACCGGTAAAGCTCGTAATCATATTTACCGGCTTAGCGATTTTGCCGAGCCTTTTAGTAATGATGACATCATTTACGCGAATTGTTATTGTGCTGGCTTTTGTGCGTCGCGCATTGACGACGCAGACCATACCACCGACCATAGCAATAATAGGTTTGGCGTTGTTTTTAACGTTATATACGATGGCTCCCACATATACGAAGGTTAATAGTTCCGCCATTCAGCCTTATCTGGCAGACAAAATTGATTTCGCCGCAGCAGGGCTTAAAGCCGGCGATTGTATGAAGGAATTTATGCTCCGCCAGACTCGACAGGCTGATTTGGCCCTTTTTGTACAGATGGCCAAAATAGAACCTCCGACAAAGGTGATGGACATAGATTTGCATATTGTAATTCCTGCATTTATTATCAGTGAATTTCGTATAGCATTTGAGATAGGATGTTTATTGTTTATACCTTTTTTGTTGGTGGATATGGTTATTTCGGGTGTTCTCTTGAGCGCCGGCATGATAATGCTGCCGCCTATGATGATTTCACTGCCCTTTAAGCTGATATTATTTATTCTTGTTGACGGCTGGGGACTATTGGCTAAAAGCCTTACCTTAGGCTTTAACTAACCTGAAAGCAAAAATTAAAACGAAAAGAGTTATGAGTTCGTAGTTCATAGTTCATCGCACTACTGTCCGGTTGTTTGATTTGGAAAACGTTGTAACGGCTAAAATACTATTG
>CAZRNB010000037.1:0-24379 GCA_964601355.1 uncultured Pirellulales bacterium | reverse complement strand
TTACATGAAAGGCAATTTTTATGCCAGTTCTACCTACAAACAGCAGGTGCACCCGGAACTAAAGTTTGGAATGCCTAAAGTGCCTAAAATTATGGATACAACTTTAGACACTTTAGCTCACTTTAGGCATTTTTATCGGTTGTTTGATTTATCTATTGCCATAACTTACTGTTATTTATATAATATATGAAGGCTGTGAGGTTCAAGTTAACCGGGAGTGAAGGATGGATGTAAATTTAATTCTATTCAAAAAGAACGGCTCACGGAAAGCTATTCCTCTACCGAGTAAAGTTGCTATAATCGGCCGTCGTCGGGATTGCGATTTACGTATTCCTCTCATATCTGTTTCCAGAAGGCACTGCCAGCTAATCCTCAACAACGAGACCTTGAAAGTTCGCGATCTTGGATCACGTAACGGCACTTTCATTAATGGTAAACGCATAGAGCAGGAAGCAACAGCCACGGCAGGCGATAAGATTACAATAGGACCTCTTACATTTGGTATCCAAATTAACGGACAGCCCAAAGATTTCATCTCACCAAAACAGCCCGCACAAAAGTTGCCTCCAGAAGAAAAGCCAAAAGCAAAACATGCTGCTGAAAAAGAATCCGAAAGTTTAGAGGAAATCGCTATAAATGAAAAGTCCGATGAGCTTCCGGAGCTTGATCTTAAAAACGATGACGATTCCTTCCTGGACGAGCTGGAAAAACTATAAACTTCTTCAATTTCAATAAAGATACCACACCACGAAAGTCAAATATCTTGTTAATTTAAGCCGCTTTGTAATACTAATTGTAAGGACAAGTATCAGTTTGGCATGATCCATCAGGACAGGACCGGCAAATTGGATTTACCGGCTTGCTGTGGCCGATAGCAAAACATGAAAACTGCTTTTGCAGGTTGGAGCTATTGCACTTTTTGCATTTATACTTATGTGCCGTCCTGGTTTTTTCCAGAAACTCCATTACATATCCACAATCGTTACACTTGTACTCAAAAATTGGCATCAATTCACTCCGTTTTTATCTTTTAAGAGATTGTAACAAAACTTGTTTTATCAGATGATTATCTTAATTTTAAGAAAAATTCTGAATTTGATACAGATATAACAAAAAAACGAGACTGATGACGCATCATCAGTCATCAGTCTCAGCTTTTCCATCGCCCCGCGGTTTTCAAAAGATTCAGCGTCTCCGCAATCACTGCCTTAAAAGACAATCACGTCCGTTGCTGCTGTGCGTAGTACGCTATGCAGCACAAGCTATTTACTATTCAAAAGCAATACCTACGCCGATACTCGCTTCATCGAGCGTATTTTTACGTTCAACTCTCACCACGCGACCTCTCTTGATACGGGCAAATTGACCTTTTTGCTCAGCTAAAGTTGTTGTACGGGGAAAGTTAATTTCCACGACATTGCCCGTCTGAATAGGCATTGTCATGGGAACCGTTATAAAAACTCCTATTTTGCTGATATTAGAGCTTCTGCCATTAAAGAACCTATTAGCCTGCGGCAGCCAAATACTAACAGGCCAGGAAAGATTGGTTCGACTTTCTACTCTTTGCTCGGTTATAGTCTCCATAATCCAAATCTCCTTTGTCACCTTGTGAAGCAGCGTCTCCAAGCCTCCGCACTACTCTTTGCTCCACTTGTGGCATAGCCACGAAGTTACGTAAAGCAAAGACAGAAAACAGGTCGCTGCGAATCACAAGTCACAATGCCATTTATGACTATCATATCGGCAATGTTAATTTGGATAGATTAGCATATTTACATAAAATAAAAACTTTTCACTAAAGTCTTTTTTACTTCTTAATTAACAGGATTTTTTTTCGCTTTTTTATCGGGCGTCTTTTCTCCACTATTAGTGGATTAGAATTGATTTTATATTCTGTCCTCTATCTTCTGTATTCTGTATTCTGTATAAATCTGCCTGATATTCTGATATCCTGATATCCTACAACCTGATTTTCTGGTGACCTGATAACCTAACAATCAACCACTCGCTTACGCTCGTGGCTCTGTCTTCCGTCTTCTACGATAATTTCCAATAAGTTTTCTTGCGATTCCTAATCATTCAGTGTATTCTGTAAGAGCAATGCAGACCAAAGTTATCAAACTTAATGAAGCTAAAGCCAATATTGCAAACATCAAGGAGGCCGCGGCGACGGTCGATGCAGGCGGACTCGTCGCATTTCCAACCGAAACAGTCTATGGAATCGCCTGTCGTGTCAGCCAGAAATCGTTAAAAAAATTGGATAATCTAAAAGGTAACCGCCATGAAAAATACTATACCCTGCACATCAGCCAGCCACGTGAGGTTACAAAATATGTACCAACAATCGGACTAAAAGCTCAAAAACTGATTAAGAACGCCTGGCCCGGCCCGTTGACAATAGTCTTCCCATTAAATGAGCAGGATATTCAAAAACAGCAAAAGAACCTTAAGAGAGAAGTTTTTGAAGGATTATATAGAAACAGCTCCATAGGCATCCGCTGTCCTGATAATCCTATAGCTTCAATATTACTGCGGCTGACTCATTATCCGGTTGTTGCTCCGAGCGCAAACATAACAGGCCATGAACCGGCTATAGAGTCGCAGCAGATTCTCGAACAGCTCTCGGACCAAATTGAACTGCTGCTGGATGCGGGGCCGTGCAAATACAAAAAAAGCAGTACAGTTGTGAAAGTAGGCACAAAAGGATTAGAAATTCTAAGGCCCGGTGTATATTCCCAAAATGACATAGAACAGTTTTCCACGGTTAGTTTTCTGTTCGTTTGTACCGGCAATACCTGCCGAAGTCCTATGGCCGAGGGAATATGCCGCAGATATCTTGCAGAAAAATTCCAGTGCAAAGTTGACGAACTCGACAAAACAGGCTATAAAGTTTCATCGGCCGGCATCATGGATATGAACGGCACTGCAGCAAGTGAAGAAGCAATAGCGGCCTGCAAAGCTTTAGGGATTGATATAACGGCTCATAAGAGCAGACCCTTGTCCCCGCAGCTTATCCAGGAAAGTGACTTTATTTTTGCAATGGAGCAAATACATTACGATCACATCACTGATATGTGCTCTGACGCTCAGAGCAGGTGTATGCTGTTAGCGGAAAATCAGAATATTGTTGACCCGATATGCCAGGGACAAGAAATCTTCAATAATTGCGCAGCTTTGATAGAAAAAGCCGTGAAAAAAAGGATCGATGAGCTTGTAATATGAAGATAGCGATCGGAAGCGACCATCGTGGTTTTGAAGCCAAACAGATAATCAAGGCTATAGTCACTCAATTAGGCCATGAGTGTATTGATGTCGGCACCTGTGACAACAACCCGGTTGATTATCCTGACTTAGCTTATGCAGCAGCGATGGCGGTGTCGAAAAAAGAGGCTGACAGAGCTATTTTGGCCTGCGCGACCGGTCTTGGAATGTGCATCGCCGCTAACAAAATCAAAGGAATCAGAGCCGTGTTATGCCATGACGAGCTGTGCGCTGTGGTCTCACGTGACCACAATGATGCAAACGTTCTCTGTTTGTCAGGCGATCAGATAGGAGAGGTGCTGCTGCGAAAAATAGTGGAAGTCTGGCTGAACACCGAATTCGCCGGCGGAAGACATCAAAGAAGAGTAAATAAAATAACCGCTATTGAAGAAGGCAGAGACCCGCGAGAAGTTACAAACGTCTGACCCGCAGACTAACTCGCTGATGAACTATCTGGAAAACCACTTCTTTGCATTCAAGTCGCTGGCAAAAAATGTCAGCAGCATTTCCGCGACTTTTTGTCGGCCGGATGGGCTTGGATGTGTGCCATCAGTAGCGAAATCCTCACGAAACCAGCTAAGGTTATCAATGCTGCGGCCTTTTATTCCGTCTGCCCATAAATAAGGACCCCATAATAACAGCGGCGCCTGAACCATCCCTTTTGAAGGGTCGTAATTAAGGTTTGGATCACCGTTAATCTGGTCCTCTATAAGCCAGCGAACGGAAAATGCCGACTCATAAGCGTAAGGTTCCGGATTCAGGTCCGTCGTAGCATAACCTGCATAAATCCTGCTCGATAGATATGCAATTCGTAAATTTGGAAACCGTGCCTTTAATAATTTCAGAATAACAGCCATGTCGTCCCGCAGGTTTTCTGCATGTTTGGGAAACTCGCCTAACCTGGCCGGCCTTTTTTGTGCCTGCTTCATCCATACGACCTGAACTTGTGTGGGCTTGATGTCGGCCTTTTCGATCCGCTGGTCCATCACAATCCATGGTGACGTGCGGCTGGTGTTGTTCGCATCTGCGTGTGCCCATTCGTATGCAGCCTGGCCTCCCTGAGCACAATCAACGATGATAACATTCGGAGACTTATTCGGGTCAGCGTCAGCCAGTTTCTTGAAGGCCGAGAACTCCTGTGTCGTGTTGGACATGCCCAGCGACATCAGGACGATTTTGCCGGTCGGCGAGGGTTGTCCGTTTTCATCGAGCGGCTCAATCATGGATGATTCTATTTGTGCCAAGGCCAAATGCTTTTCCGGCGGCTTGTTGCTGCTTTGACCGTACAATCCGCCGCTATAGCCCTTATAGAGCTGATCATTCATATCGGTAATGGGAATAAGGCCTGTGCTTTCCGCTCCATAAGTGCCCGTTGCTGTGATAACCAAGGAGGATGAAACAACACTAAAAATTACAACTATCAGTGCTCGTTGCAACATAAATTGACACATTTTTATTGGTTTCCTGCTCAATCAAAATCCATTTTATTGAATCTACTGAAAAAAGAAAGCAAAAGTTTGGCACTTTATGATATATAATGTTTAATACCTTTATATAGAAAGACTTATACTCCAATCCCTAATATAAACAACACTGGATACTTGATAATGGATACTCAACTTTCCGGCCAAAAACCACGAGTCACAAGCGACGAGCGATGGGATAAGGAAGATGCGGTTCGTTTAGGCGATGTTTTGCCGGGTGTTTTACGGGCAATCGGTAGGCTAATGATAAACTCTCTCGATTCTGCCGCCATCAGATCCGCGCCTCATGATCAACGACAAGATAGGTCAGTTGGGCCGTATGGCTGGTTGACGATTCGATTCCACCACCCGCCTTATTGATGCGATTTATCTATTTTCATATAAAGATTTTGCTTGCCAAAGACGAGTTTAGTAGTGTATAAAGATGAAATATATGCGAGGAGATTTTTTACCTCTGCAATTTACAAAAAGGAGGTGAAAAAACAGGTCAAAATCCTGTCAGAAACAATAAAATTTCACAAATGTATTAAGTTCTATTCACCATCTTAATCGTTTTTTGAAAGAGGATTATTATGCGTAAAAAAACATTATTTGGAACATTCATATTATTACTACTTGCCATAGCACCTGCTGCACAGGCTGGCGTCCTTTATTATGATAATTTCGATGGCCCGGCTGGAGTGGATTTGCAGAACACGACACCTGATATCAGCGTTGGTGGTGCAATGTGGCAGGCAGGTGCCTGGGTTAACGCCGATGGTACTTATGGAGGTGGTGCTGCTGGGCAGATGTTCACAGCGGCTTTGCCGTTCACTCCGATAATTGGCGCGGCATACGAGCTTTCCGCAGTCGTTGACAACCAGGGCGACTGGGTGGGCATTGCATTCATGAACGCCGCACCTGGTGTGGGGACCCGGCTCAACGATAACGCTCCGCTGCTATGGGCGCTAACGCGTCCGAGCGGCGCAACTACCAAGGACCAGGCTTTCGTTGGCCCTGGTGCTAGTACTGCTACCAATATGAACGCTGCCAGTACTACCACCAGTGCTGCGGAACTTAAAGTCCGCATTGAAATGAATAGTGCCACAAACTGGCTGGTGACTTGGTACTTCGACGGTTCGCAGCAATTTCAGCGGAGCATAAATCCTACCGGCACACCGAGCATTGTGATCAATTATGTTGCTTTCGGCGGCAATGGGTTGTTTAGTGCTTTAACCGGTACTATTAAGAGCTTCAAATTGGTGGAGATACCGCAAGCCTTGAAGCCAAATCCAACCAACGGCAGCCTGGCGTATAGCACAACTGTAACTCTTCAGTGGCAGCCGGGAATCTATGCGGCTAATAACGATGTATATTTTGGTGAGAGTTTTGCCGATGTGAATAATGCCACTACTTCAACACCTGTGATCTATAAGGGCCGAAAGGATCCCAACAATTATACAGTTACCGGCCTTACTCCGGGCAAAACCTATTACTGGAGGATTGATGGAGTCGATAATAACGGCACTATAGATAGAGGCGAAGTCTGGAATTTTAAGGTTCAGCCGTTGATCGCCTATAACCCCAGTCCACCTGAGGGAGCTAAATATCTCGATCCCGATACTAACCTTACCTGGACTCAAGGTTCCAAAGCAAAATTGCATGATGTGTACTTGGGCACCAGTTTAAATGACGTGAGCAACGCCAGCCGAAACAATTCGCTCAGCGTACTGCTGAAGCAAAACCATGATGCTAATAGTTATGACCCTGGAACGCTGGCACTTGGCACAGATTACTACTGGCGGATCGATGAAGTAAATACTCCCAATAACTGGAAAGGCGATGTTTGGCGGTTCACAACAATGCCATTGATATCGATTACAAACCCCACTCTTGTAGGCTGGTGGAAGTTTGATGAAGGGCAGGGCCTTAGAGCACTTGACTGGTCAGGCCATGGCAATCACGGAACTTTGGTTGATGGCCCGCAGTGGTCAGCCGGTCAGTTAGATGGTGCGCTGCAATTCGACGGCATCAATGACACTGTGAGCTTGCCCATCGGCTCGGTTAATAGTCAGCTTACCGACTCCACTTTTGCGGTATGGGTGAACTGGGGCAGGTTCGGCGCACCTACACAGCGAGTCTTTGATTTTGGTAACGGAGCAGATGTTTATATGTATCTGTCACCTGGTAGTGGTGGAGGCGGCGCAATACAATTCAGTATCACAACCAGCGGCGGCACTGCACAGTCTCAATTAACTGCTCCGTTTGCGCTTGCGGCGGGATGGCATCACCTGGCTGTTGTGATAGACGGTGCAACCAAAAATATGGAGCTTTACCTTGATGGTGATGTTGTTGTTTCTGGATTGACACCGACCTTAGCGAAAGACCTCGGCAATACCACGCAGAACTGGCTCGGCAGATCACAGGCTGGTGATTATACATGGTTTATCGGTTCCTTGGATGATTTCCGAATCTACAACCGACCGTTGACGCAGACTGATATTGAACGCGTTATGACAGGAGATCCGGCACTTGCCAGCAACCCGCGGCCCGCAAATGGTGCAGCAGCGGACATAGAACATGCTAAACCCCTTAGCTGGCTGCCGGGAGAAAATGCTGTCCAGCACGATGTGTACTTTGGTATCGATGCGAACGCCGTAGGAAATGCCGATATATCCGACACCACTGGTCTATATCGTGGCCGACAGGATCCCAACACTTATACTTCGCCGGAAGAGCTTAAAATCAATCAGACTTACTACTGGCGGATAGATGAATTCAATACTAATGCGACAATCAGCAAAGGCAAAGTTTGGAGCTTTACCATATCCGAATACCTTATTGTGGACGACTTTGAAGACTATGGCGATGTCGAAAATATAATATACGAAGTCTGGGTCGACTGCGTCGTGAATAATACAGGCATGACCGTAGGTCACTTTGATCCTCCTTTTGCTGAACGTAGTATTGTTCACGATGGTTTTCAATCTATGTACATGCGTTACGACAACGATGGTTCCGTGAACGAGGGCTATGGTCCACCCATTGAAATAGTCGGAACGCTCACTTTTTCTGAAGCGCAGCGCGAATGGTCGGAGCCACAGGATTGGACCAGAAAAGGCATTAATTCACTGACACTATGGTTCAGAGGCGTACCCGCTTCTGTCGGCAGCTTCACAGTTGGCCCACCGATTAAGATGACCGCTGGCGGTGTGGATATTTGGGGCACGGCTGACCAGCTCCACTTTGCCTACAAGCAGCTCTCCGGCCCTGGGAGCATAACGGCAAAGGTAGTCAGTGTCAGTCTGACCGACTCATGGGCCAAGGCGGGAGTTATGATTCGTGAGTCGCTGGAAGCTGGTTCAGCAAACGCTATGGTAGTTGTAACGCCGGGTAACGGCGTTGTCTTCCAACGTCGTCCTTCTTTAGGTGCTGCAAGCGAGCAGGTAGCTCAACAAGCCGGCATTGTCGCTCCACAATGGGTCAAACTAACCCGTAGCGGTAACACATTTACAGCCGAGTATTCAGCTAATGGAACTCCTCCCTGGACAACTCTTGGTTCGGTGGATATGCCTATGCTTGCGGATGTCTATGTCGGCTTATGCTTAACCAGCCACACCATTAATGCAACATGCACGGCGGAATTTTCCAATGTTGCCAATCCCGGCACAGGTGACTGGAAGTCACAGGACATCGGCATAGAAAGTAATGTTCCTGAGCAGCTTTATGTCTTGCTGCAAGATGCCGCCGGCAACAGTGCGGTTGTCAAGCATCCTGATCCGGCTTCATCGGCAATAGGCACCTGGACGCCGTGGGATATTCCGCTGACGATCTTTACCGGCATAAATCTGCAGACTATCAAGAAGCTGTCTATTGGCGTGGGTGACAGAGATAATCCGCAGCGTGGCGGTTCAGGTGTACTGTATATTGATGATATCAGACTGTATCTGCCTTAGTCAAAATGATGGTGGCTGTTTAAGTGCGGTCCGGCTGAATCATAGATGGTATTGCATTTATTCGGGGCCTATGCCTACCGGTATAGGCCCCTTGTTTTTGAGTTTTAAGAATTTGCCTTGTTTAGGACAGTTCAGGTATAAATGTAGAGGTTAAATCAGCTCAACATTGATTGGCTTTTCCATCAGGGCGGCGTCAACAGATACTAATTGACCACCGAGACGAAAGGCCTCCTTCAGGGCTGATGGATGTTTTTGGATAGCACCGAGAAAATCAATCTGATTCACGAACAAATTAGCAAAGTATTTTATATCCAGCACATCAAAATATGCCTTCATTGTCAAACGAATGCTCTCGAATTGCTTTTTGCTTCTTGAGCCGCCAACGGCGATGACCATCGCTCTGCGGTCGCGCCCGGATGTTTCAATGAGAGGTTTTTTCAGCACATGCTTAGCTGCCCAAAGACATTGGCCGCGGTCGATGAGCATCTTGGCCTGTGAGCATACGGTCATAAAAAATATCGGCGTAGCAAAAATCAATCGATCCGCAGCAAGCACCTTTTCCAATACTATATGGTAGTCATCCTCAATACGGCATCTTCCGGTCGTATAGCAAACGTTACATTCAACACATGGAGCAATTTTGAAATCGCATAGACGCAGATATTCGGTCTTTGCTCCTGCGGCTTCTGCGCCGGCTAAAGCCTCGCGTAAAAGCAGGTCAGAATTGCCCTTGAGCCTTGGGCTTGTCGAAATTCCAAGAACTTTAATACCCATACTTGCTAATCTGCTAATGACATCTCGATATTGCGCACGGAAGACAGCTTATGCTGAACTCCGAACACTGAAAGCTGAGGTTCGTGCCGCGGTTTTGTACCTGGTTATTGTCAACAAGAATCATTTCAGCCTATACTGGCGAAATCATACAATTAAGCAAGCTTGGATTCAATTTATTTTTCAACGAGCTCTTAGGCTTAGGCACTATTGTTCTCTTTCATATCTTATGTACTTTCTGCCATTTTTGTTTTTACTTTTCCCTTCTTATCTTGTATTCTAAACCTTGAAAGATGAATGTTACATTTCCGAAATTGTAATGCTTTGGCGAGAATTACGGATTAAGAATTTATAATGCTTTGTAGAAAACAGGTCAGAACGTCATTTCGAGCGAGCCGAAGGCGAGTCGAGAAATCCGCCGTAAGGCGTCCTGAGCGAAGTCGAAGGATCTAAAGCAGATTTCTCCACTTCGTCCCGATGAATCGGGACTTCGGTCGAAATGACAGAGGGTCTTTTCTACGGAGCAAATTGATAATCTAATGTGGCACTATCGGGGGGATGTGCGCAGGAGGATCAAGATGAAACACTTAAAAAACATCAGAAACAATAATGAGCATAGTATTCTGTCGCAGCTTAAATGATATATGTCATTGCGAGCGAAGCGAAGCAATCTCTGACATTTGATTTATGAGATTGCCACGGCCACCTAAGGTGGTCTCGCAATGACAACTTCTCAAATTACCTGCGACAAAGCAATAGCACTGTATGCCCAAAGAGCCAGGCAAATCCTTCGACCCCTCGACTCCGCTCAGGGCGGGCCCGGCTCAGGACGGGGCTGCGGCCTAAGCGATATGTGTCGGCCAAATGGTTGTTTCCCCTTACAGGGTTGATTGCGCTGGTCTGGTTCTTGATCAGGGTCATTCCGAAGCCTTCGCGGTGTTAACCCAATTTTCAAACGAGTTGATATCCCTCCTTTACCAGCAAGAAAAACGACAGGAATTACTCCTCCTTCGGATAGCATAAGGCAGTAATTTTACGATAATCTCTTAATCACAAAATAGCCCTTTTGATTAATCAAAAGGACTATTTTCTTGATGTATCCGCCACCCGCGTAATCAAAGCACAGACTATAGCAAACGTAGGGTGGAACTTACTCTGCCAATTCTTACCTGAAATTAAAGCCAGTAAATTCGCCGTGATACTTTTTTACCACCTCATCGTTAGCGCGTCCAGCATCAATCCCTTTCTTAAAATATCATATCTACTTTTTCTGCATAGCATGGTTAATGCCATTGTGATTGACAACAATTGCGGCGTGGTAATAACTCAATATAATAAAAAAACCCAGACTCCGACGAGGGCTTCGATTAAGCTCGGCCGAATGTCCTCAGTCGAGTCGTGAAACCGGGGGCGAAATACAGGATTTATGCCGACAGGCAAATATACTATTGCTTTGTCGCAGGTAATTTGAGAAGTTGTCATTGCGAGACCACCTTAGGTGGCCGTGGCAATCTCATAAATCAAATGTCAGTGATTGCTTCGCTTCGCTCGCAATGACATATATCATTTAAGCTGCGACAGAATACTATTCTTCTTCGTCCTTTTTCTTTCCGTATGCGGCGACGACCTGCTGCTGAATATTCGGCGGCACTATCTCATAATGGCTCAACGTCATCGAGTAGCTGCCGCGACCGCCGGTGACACTTTTAAGCTGGCTGTTGTACTGAGTGACCTCAGACAGCGGCACCGTAGCTTTAATAACAATGAAGTTTCCCGGCAGCATATCCTGTCCGAGCACCCTTCCGCGTTTTGAGGCCAGGTCGCCGGCTATATCGCCCACATTCTCCGCGGGGATTGTGATTTCAATATTCACTATCGGCTCAAGCAAGACCGGTTTTGCTTTTTGCAGGGCGTCAATAAACGCACCTTTACCCGCTGCCCGGAAAGCCACCTCCTTCGAATCAACAGGATGGTGTTTGCCGTCAGTAATGGAAACTTTTATATCCTGCATCGGAAAACCTGCAATAAAACCGTTTTGCATTACTTCGTTGACGCCTTTATAAACAGCGGGCTCATACTGGCCGGGGATTGTGCCGCCATAAATATCCCAGCTATATTGTAACGGCGGGTCGGAGTTGCGCTCCGCCGGTTCAATGTTGAGATAAACCTCGCCGAATTGTCCTGCGCCGCCGGTCTGTTTTTTATGCCGGTAATGTCCCTCAGCCTTGATGGTAACGGTCTCACGATACGGAATCTTCGGCTCCTTTGTGATAATCTTCAGCTTAGAACGATTTTGCATCTTCTCAATCATTATCCTCAAATGCAGATCGCCGAGGCCGCTGGCAACCAGCTCTTTGGTTTGTGCATCTCTGGTAACCTTAAAACAGGGGTCCTCATCGCATAGCTTCTCTAAGGCGGCACTGATTTTTTGCTCATCTCCCCTTGTAGCAGGCTCCATGGCCAGAGAGAACATCGGCTCCGGAACGGCCGGCACTTCAAATTTGCCGGTCACTCTGCCATCATGGATAAGGTCGCCAATTTTCATCTCTTCTATTTTAGCCAGAGTTACAATGTCACCTGCAAGAGCGACATCGATTTCTTTATTTTCGCCGCCTTGCGACTTCAAGATGTGGCCTGGGCGAGTACCTTTCTTCTCGCTGTTGCGCAAAATGTTTGTGTCCGACCTGAATGAGCCGCTGAAAAGACGCATAGTCGAGTACTTCATGCTCGAACGAGGATCAAAGCCGACACGGAACACCAGGGCCACGAGCGGGCCGGCGGCGTCAGCTTTTATCTCCGTCAGCTTGTCGCCGTCTTTGATCTGCCGAACCGCCGCCTGTTCGGGTGACGGCGTATATTTTACAACAATATCCAAAAGCTCTTTAACGCCTGTTTCTCTGCGAGCATCGGTAAAAACTATCGGGATTAGCGTTCCGGTTATTAGAGCCGTGACAAATACTGAGGATATCCTCTCGGCCGGGATTTCCTCTCCGCCAAGATACAGCTCCATAAGCTTATCGTCAGCTTCAATTATGCTGTCGATTAGCTGTGTGTGAGCTGTACCCACATCCATGACGGGTGAGCTTCCGGTTTTATTGTCGATACAATCGATAACCGATGCTTTATCCGCCGCCGGCAGGTTCGCACAATGGCACTGAGAGCCAAAGATCTCACGAATGTTTTTTATCAGCTCAGGCAAATCAATATTTTCAGCGTCCATTTTGTTTATAACGATTAGCCGAGGCATATTTGCATCAGCAGCCAGCTTGAATAGCTTACGCGTACTGGTTTCAATGCCGGCTGCGGCGTTAATTACAATTATTGCCGTTTCAGCGGCCGGCATGGCCTTGATAGCCGGGCCGATAAAGTCCGGATAGCCGGGCGTATCGATGATGTTAATCAGCTTGTTGTCGTACTCGGTATAGACAATTGATGGTTTAATAGAGTGCTGATGCTCCTTCTCCTCGTCATAGTAATCACAGATACTGGTTTTGTCATTAACGCTTCCCAGACGATTGGTCACGCCGGTCTTATGCAGAATGGCCTCAGCAAGAGAGGTTTTGCCGCTGCTGCCATGGCCTAATAATACAACGTTGCGAATATCGCTGACACTGGCCACTTTTACACCTCCAAAACATATTTTAAATTACAGTTTGTCATTCCCGTAAAAACGGGAATCCAGCTCGCTGAAGGCTTTACTCGTCTTGGCGAAGGCCAAGCCGTAGCCAGATCGGTCAGTTTGAGATAATATCGAATGGAGAGATAAATAACAAGGAATTTTTACTGTTGTCTAATAATTCATCCCATAAAAACGCCATTTTTCTTGACTTACGGTATAATAGGGTATATAATAATTTTGATTTTGCGGAATAAACAAGGACGAAGCAGAATAGCGGAAAAGAGAGAAGAATTTGTTAGCCTTCGAGATTCCCTCCAGGATTTTCCCTCCGCATAAGTTGCGCCTTAAAGAATAAACAGTCTATCGGAGGAGAAAGACGATGAAAAGACAATCAATCCTCATATTGACAATGGCCCTGTTGTTTGTAGTTACCCCTTCGGCTTGGGCTTCTCCTGGGTATATTGTGGCGTGGGGCAGCAATAGCGAGGGCAAGTGCAATGTGCCGGCAGGAAATGACTTTGTTGACATTGCGGCTGGCAATTACTTCGGCCTTGCCATCGTACCTGCTCCCGGCGCAATCCTGCTTGGCGGTATTGGCATCGGCCTTGTCGGATGGCTGCGCAGACGCAGGACACTGTAGTCGATATTGGGTTACGAAGAAGTATTAAGGACAAACATTACTATTGTCAAGGATAGACGCTATTTAAGAAATGCTATTTAAGTAGAAATGTTGGTTTTTTTGATTAGGAGGTAAAAATGAAAAGTTTAACAATAATTTGTGCAGCAGCGATGATTCTGGCCCTTAGTGGAACTGCGCGAGCCATACAGACGACTATCTACCGGATTGATTACACAACCAACCAGGACCCATTGGTAGTGCCGGCAATGGTCGAGGAACTGGGCAATGGTTTTCCACCTGGGGAGTTAATCACGTCCTACGAGGTTGGGCCCACACAGTATAGGCCTTGCTTGCAAAACATGGACGACCCGGCGATGCCAAATATGGTTGTGTCTATTACCAACATGACCGGCTTGAACTGGCAGGAGGTTTGGTACGTGGGGGATCAAGATTTCTGGGCACCTGTAATTACTCTGACAAATGGTGATGGTGTGATCAATTGGGGGGATGCCTTCAAGATTGACAGCGTGGGGCTGAACAAACCATTGATCACGGAGAGCATCGCGTATAACGATATCTTCGAGGTCGGTGAAACCTGGGAGTTCGTCATCCAGGACTACAGAAACAGGTGGGGGAGGCCAGCGTCGGCTTTGGAAACTCCAGGCGGCGTCGGCGAGTACACCAGTGGTTGTTCATCGGGAAGCATAATTGCCATCCAGGGACCGGGTGTTATTCCCGCACCAGGGGCACTGCTATTGGGTAGTATCGGCATAGGCCTTGTCGGCTGGCTGCGAAGACGAAGAACTTTGTAAATATTAATTTGAAAATATTAAATAGAATCCCAAAGAACAAGAGAAGAGGAGTACAATCATGAGAAAACTAACACTAATTTTTTTTGTATTATTGCTAAGCTTTGCGCCCATGGCCCTCGCCGGGCCGTCGAGTATCACGCTCACTACAACGATTCGTGACTTCCTTGACACACACCCGGACTTTGAGAAGGCGACCGCGGACGACCGGGGTTTCGTTGCCGACACGATTGACGCCGACCGCAAGCCGGTCTATATAGGCGGTTCTGGAACGGCTACAACACATGGTGCTGCCAATTTCGACCAGTGGTACCGCGATGTCCCGGGCACAAATATGACAACGTCGCTCGACTTAACACTGAACGAGACGTTCCCGGGAAGCGGAATATATAGCTATTCCAACAGTGCATTCTTCCCAATTGATGGACAGCTCTTCGGAGACCAGGGCAGGCCGCACAACTATCACTTTACACTCGAGTTGCATAGCCAGTTCACGTATGAACCAAGTCAGAATTTCAGCTTCATCGGCGATGACGATGTTTTTGTTTTTATCAACGACAAACGTGTTATTGACCTTGGTGGCGTTCATGGAGCCGAATCTTCATCAGTGAACCTGGACACATTAGGTCTGACAGCAGGCAATGACTACAACTTTGATCTTTTCTTCGCTGAAAGGTGTATGTACGGATCTGTTTTCCTCATGGATACATCTATTGTGCTGCAACAGCAAAACGTCATACCAGCTCCCGGCGCTATTCTGTTAGGCGGTATTGGTGTCGGCCTTGTCGGCTGGATGCGAAGACGCAGGACGCTTTAGTTCAAGCGGTCTTGCCTTCAAAGGTTACTGAGAATATTAAATTGATTTTTGTAGGCGGATAATAGCAGAGGTGTGATTTTGCAGTCTTTACATGACCAATGAAATAAAATTTTCTGGTCTTCGGTTGGCAGGTTATTCGCAGCGTATCCTTGGCGTATAAACTGGTCCACGCAGCAGGCTGGGTAACCAAAAAGAAATCCTTCGAATCGCTGTGTCTGGGGGGATTTGTCTATCGGCGTGTTTTCAAAACGCTGCTGGTATAACTGAATGTAGCCGGGCAATCGGCTGAAAATAGTCTCAACAACTTCCTTGCCTGTTTTTACAGTGCGCCGGATTTGCTTAGCGAGCAGACCCATTCGCTGTAACAATTCAAATCCATTGTTATCTAAAGGTTTCTCCCATCTGCTTAGGGGCTTGATTCCTTCGCAGGTAAGAAAAGCAAGATATGCCAATTCAAAGTCAATTTCCTTCAGTGCTTTGATACATTGTTTCAATTCTTGTGAGGGCGAATCTACATTTTGTTCTATTGGCATAATCGATAATAAGAATTGAAACCCCGTGTAAAACACGGGGCTAAATATTTATCCGCCTTCGGCGGATTTAGCCCCCAGTTTCACTGGGGGTTTGTCCCTCCAACCATTTCTCAACGAATTCTACGAAGTCTTCGATGTCCACCTTGCAGTCCTTATTCAGGTCGCCCGGAAGATATATAGTCCCTAAATCACCGCAACGATGGGGCATTTCGAGAATCTTTATCAAAAGAGGCACATTGAACCTGCCTTTTCCGTGAACATTGCCGGAGAAGCTAAAAGAGCCGTGTCCCATATAATGGCTGACAATATAAGGTACCTCAATAGAAAGACCGATCTTGAGGTTCACAATCTGACAGTAACCCATGTTAACCGATTGGCCACATACTTCGCACCATTCAAGACCTCGTTGCATGAAATCCACTTTATGTATCGCGTTTACTTCTGATCCGTTTGGATCATGAATCGGCAGGGCTTCGATAACATCTGCGCACTGTTTGGCAAGCTCTATGCCGTCGGGAACAAGGGTTTCATTCTGGTCGGCATCATATAAATTATATCCTGCCGCTAATTCTTCACCGTCTGTTAGAAAGTCGCCATCAAGATCACTGGCCTCTACGGGCAATTGATGCTCGTTAGGGTCATAAGGAAAACGCAGCTCAATGACTCTGAGCAATAGCGCAATATTGACTCTGCCGCGGTGAATGTCACCATAACAATCGAATGAGCCATGCTCCATATAGTGCAGTGCCAAATCGGGCAGGAAAGTTCCATCTAATGGGTCATTGGGATCAGGATAATTCAGGTTGAGCCTGGTGTTGATAATTTCCCAGCCGCCCATGTGAATTGCTTGGCCGCATACATCACACAATTCGACGCCTTTAAGTGCGTGTTGTATTTTATATGGACCGAATGGTATCGGCATCATAGTACCTGGAATATAAGATGGCAGCGTATTGACGACAGTGGAACAGCGTTTAGCCAATTCTACGCCGTCGGGTATTTGGCTGCGGTTCTGGTCGGCTGCGAACGGCTGATATCCAATAGCGAATTCCTCTTTATTGCTGAGCAAGTCTAAGTCTGCATCCTGGCTGACTCGAAGCTGATGGTTATCAGGTACATACCCAGCAAGCGCTTTATTCAGACTTGTGCCGGCTCCAAAGGCAATTGCCGCTGCCGCGCTCGTCATTAGAGCTTTACGCCTGAATTTTTTTTGTTCTTTAGCGTGTCTTTGTTGTGCTCTTCTTAGTCGTCTCATTATTTCTCCCAAGAACCTTGATTTTCTTTTTAAAATTGTATCAAATTTAATGATTTTTTCCAGAATTTTAACCGATTTTTTAGCATATTATCTAAAAGACCATTGATCTATAAAGGTATAAAATCTACAGATTCTTCTTGAAGGGAAGGTCGGTAATATAGTATAAATAGATTAGATAGAAATGCGGATATACACTCCTTGAGGTGATGATTGGTTTTGATGCCAGAGGACATGGTTAATATTGTGTAAGGTGCTGATAAGATGAAAAAGTTACTATTAGTTGCAATAATGCCTATGCTTTTAAATACCTTGGCAGGAGCAGTTGTGCCGATCACGGTTAAAAATTTCAGCTTTGAGCTGCCCGGCACAACACAACAGAAGAATTGGGAAAATGTCCCCGGCTGGAGCAGCGATTCGGTAGCCAGTAATTCAGGCGTAGAAACGGGATGGGGAGCCACCGACGGGATATGGTCCGGTTTCTTAACAGGCAATGACCCCTCGGTTTGGCAGTTGACGGAGCACACGATTATTGACGGTGAAATTTTTGAGCTGAAAGTAGATGCAAAAAATAACCACGGTACTGCGATTTTAAAGATGAATATCTATTATGATGATGGCGGCATCCCAATTTACGCCGCGACAAATCAATCAATCCTTACCAACGAAATGACGGAGTACACATTGTTATTTACAGCCAATGATTTTCCAGCATCTATCGGCCATAAAATCGGCATCGAATTCGACAATACAACTCTTGAAACTTACAACAAGCTCGGTTTGGATAATGTGCGTCTTACTCTTGTTCAAGTAAATCCACGGTCACTCGCTTCCGAACCAAAACCTGCCGATGGCGCAGCAAATGTGACCACATCGCTGCTTCAGTGGACATCAGGAGTGACTGCGGTCTACCACAATGTATATTTAGGCACTAATCCTACATTAGGTCCTGCAGAATATCAGGGTCGCCAGGAATTTCCTATTTACTGGTACGCTCCTGGTTTGAATCCAGACACCATTTATTACTGGCGCGTTGATGAAATCGAGGCTGATGGCAATACAATATACACAGGTAATATTTGGAGCTTTACATCGGCACATATAACGAACCAAAGTGCCGGCCCACCTTATAATGCCGTGTACACGGCGAATGATGACTTTGACCTGGGGACACTGGTGGGTGTAGAGCACGAGACTGTGGCCGATCAGTTGCAGCTTTTAAAGCAGTCAGTGACGCTGCCATTTATCTGGGTACCTAACTCAAATGAAGGCTCAGTCTCCAAAGTTGACACAAGAAACGGCAGAGAGCTGGCCAGATATCGAACGGGACCCGCGTATCTCAACGGTAATCCTTCGAGAACTACTGTTGACCTGAATGGTAATTGCTGGGTAGGTAACCGTCGTAGCGGGACTGTTGTGAAAATAGGCCTATTTGAGAACGGCCAGTATATGGATCGCAACCACAACGGTACAATTGAGACATCCAGCGACATCAACGGCGATGGTCAAATAACAGGAAATGAAATCCTCCCCTGGGCAAGCGATGAATGTGTCATTTATGAAATTGTGCTCGTGCCTGGAAAAGAAAAAACATACATACCAGGTCAATACCAGGAGACGTATGCAGATGAGGATTGGAATCCCGGCCCGCGAGGTATTGGCGTGGATAACAAAAACAACATTTGGGCCGGATGCTATGGTACAAAGACTTACTACTACATTGATGGACGTACCGGACAAATATTGAATATAATTAATTTGTCTTCTACTAATCACGCACCTTATGGAGCCGTTGTTGATGAAAACGGCATTCTATGGTCCTCAGGGCGAGACAAGAACCATGTTCTTTGGTTAGACCCGGCGAACTTTTCGTTTAAAACTATTGAGCTAAGCCATTATGTTTACGGCTTAGGCATAGATGGAAAGGGACATCTGTTTATATCAGGATGGGAAGATAAAAAACTTTCATGTATAGATACTCTTACTCGCACACTTCTATGGACCAAGGCCGGCGGTTACAGCTCCAGAGGAGTAGCGTGTACCGACGACGGCGATATCTGGACTGCGGACTCCGAGTCCAGCCTGGTATCACGATACGATAATCAGGGTAACTTGAAGAATACAATATACGTCGGCCATACGCCGACAGGCGTAGCAGTTGACAGTGACGGGAAAGTCTGGGTGGTTTGCCTTGGTGACGGCTATATCTTCAGAATCGATCCAACCACCAACCAGATTGATTTGACCAAGATAATTACCGGTACGCAGCATTACGGCTATAGTGACATGACCGGCATAGTATCACGTACCTACACCTCTCATATAGGCACATGGAAGGTTTCTCATGATGCAGGGGCTTTCGAATCACAACTTGGTGTGGTCTCATGGACCTGCGATGAGCCAAATGGCACATTTATTAATGTAAAGGTGCGGAGCTCCAATAATAGCAACACATGGTCGGATTGGGAACAGATCTGTAATGGCAAAGGGCCACGTAGAATTTCACGCGGCCGCTACTTTGAGATCGACGTGACGTTCGAAAGCTCCTCGGAAGGAGCTTCGCCCGTGCTTTATGACCTAACTGCCATACTTTCACCCTGCTGTGGCGACTCAGACCATCCTTATCCGCCAGGCGATGCAAACAAGGACTGCAAGGTTGACTTTGCGGACATTGCACTAATGGCAAGTCATTGGCTCCAGTGCACGGCACCGGATTGTAATTAGAGTAGTCATTCGTTTCTGCCACAATCAATGAGCGTAAGTATTAAGCTTACGCCCTTTTTTATCCGACTGTTTATTAAAGGATCCCGTCAAAGGCTCATAAAAAATCCCAGGCAAAATCATTGGAAGAATGAAAAAAGAAAAAATTGTGTAATTTTTTATAGCTCGTTTTTGCTTTCGTCAAAAATGATTTTATTGGACAGTTCAGCCGGCAAAGGAGATAGATCGCCATAAGGGGCTATATATTGTGGCTCTTCGCCGAGATTGTCCGCTATATGGTAGCTTATGTTATAGGTCGTCACTTAATCCCTTATTTAGTCGGTTAAAGAAAAGAAGCGTTATCTGACGATATTTCGGACGTTAATACTCGATGCTCGACAAGTATCGAGGATCCAGCATCAATTTCGGTTATTTCGGTTATTAAGGATGTCTAATATGGATAAAAGGGAGTTGATAGACTGCATTTGCGAGATTAACAAAAGTGCCAAGCCCGAGTTTCTCGCCAAGTTTTCCGAAGAAGAGTTGAATGCTTACCTTGAGAACTTAATGGAGCTTGACCTCGAAGAATTGGCTTTTTGCAGCTAAGCCCCGTTAGTTTGATTTTCAATTTACGATTTGCGATTTTCAATTTCATCCTTCGCAGTGCTACGGAGAATGGACGTAATTCGGCAATCGCAAATCGGCAATTCCAGCACTATTATTCAAAATCAGGACCTAAGACTGACTTGCTTGTATCGCTGAGCTTCCCCTCCTTAGGAGTTTTTTTTGACTCCTTTTGGGGGCCAGCTTCACGCTTCGCAGATGACCTTTCAGTTTGTTTCGGCTGGGTCTGTTTTGGAGGATTGATCCCCTTATAACCAAGATATTTCCCGAGGCTGTTTGTCTGCAGACTGGGCAAAAAAGTCATAATAAGAGCTGCAAATAGTACGCGGGACAAAGTAAAGCCCAAGAAGGCACCGCAAGCAGCTCGCCCGATACGCTCAGGCCAAAGCCCCAAATCAATCGGTCGCTTAGTCAGCAGATTGACGACCGTCTGCATAACAGCAAAAGCCACAATGAACAATAAAATGAAGCAAAGTGGTTCCGCCCATCTCGTTAGCAAAGAGCTGCCGCCGCCGAGGTTGACCAGAGTATTTGCCAAGATGCCGAAAAAACCAAGCGCAACCGCGCTTGAGCAAACAGCAGTTATAGCCGTAGCAAATGCTCTAATAAATGTACCCTTTAGAAACAGAAAAACGGCACAGCCTGCCATGATTAACACTATTGCTAACAATATAATTGAGCCATCCATTAGTATTTCTCCATTTTTGGGTGTTGGGACACCGCTCTGGGACTTCAGGTTATCGGATTATCAGTTCATCAGGAAGTGAACATCAGATTATCAGGATATCAGAAGATACCTCCTTTGGTAAATTCTATTTTTCCTGGTATCCTGTTTTCCTGATTTCCTGCGTCCTGATTTACTGATAACCTGATTTCCTTACTTTCCTATAATTATTGTTGTTTAGTTTTTCGGTCTTTAGATGCTGAAAGCACTCTGATCATTTCGTTCACCGACATCGTGCCGATAATAACTTTCTTAATCGCCTGTTCCTGCAAATAAAGCATTTTAGCACGTCGAAATTGCGTTCCCAAGTCCGACAATGACTTTACATTCTTTATGCTCTCTCTAAGATCATCGTTTATCAGGATTGTTTCAAATATAGCCGTTCTGCCGACAAAACCCGATTCCTGGCACTTTTCACAAGTTCTGGCTTTTCCGCGCTTATCATAGATGACCTTACCGGGACGGTAGAGCACTTTAACCTTTTCGGCAGGAAGATTAAATTTTCGCAGAAGCTCTTTGTCGGGCGCGTATGCCTGTTTGCACTCATCGCAAAGTTTTCGAATCAATCTTTGATTACTTACGCCAAGAAGAGTTTCGGCTATGAGGTTTCTGTCACCGACTAATTTCATCCATATACCAACAGCCTGTAATACGCTTTCTGCCTTGAGCACAACATATACAATTTTACCATCTTTTGCGGTTGCACATGCCAACCGAGCCGTCTGAGCATCCTCGCAGTCGGCAACACCAACAATATCCGGCCCCATTCTTATTATCGCCTGGAGTTTCTTGGCGTACGTTGTAGTGCCTGTATCGCTAAGTGTAAATACATTCTGAATTACATTCGGTATCTCCGCTGAAGGTTTTTTTTCAAGTGTGTTCACACTGTTAAGGAAGGCGTCGTGATTTCGCAGCAGAGCATAAAGAGTGGTTGTTGTACCGCTCACGAGAGGACCTGATACAATGAAAAGACCCTGTTTTAACTCCCGTAATTTATTTAGCTGCTCATACTGCTCCGGCGTCAAACCAAGCTCAGAGAGCCTTTCCATATATTCCTTTAACACTTGCCTGATTCTAATCTGTTCACCGGCAGTGGAGCCTGCCGTGGTTACTTCCCACTCGGTATTTTTTTTGTCCTTGCTGGTTCTGAATTTTCCTTTTTGTGGTTTTCGTTTTTCATTGATGTCCAAATCGGAAAGATGCTTCAAAAATCGAATGAGATAATCCGCCTGCTCTCTTGACATTGTCGGCTGCTCCACCTGAGCACCATCTATGTAGTAAGTGACCTTACAATTTTCCGCTTGCGGCAGCAAAGTAATACTGCTTGTCCTTCGCCATAAAGCATCGGTCAACATCTGATAAGCGGACCTATAGCCGAAAAATTCACTCGTTTTAGGCTGCGGCACAGGAACCTCATTGTTATTCGCTGTTGTAAAAATAAAACCCTCTCCGACGTGTGTTTTTTTATCCTTCTCGGATAGCAGGCCTTTTAAGTGCTGGACTGTAAGAACGCGATCGACCTCCAACAACCGTGTATTACGCTGTTTTATATAAGAAAGAGCTGCCGTTCCTATCGCAATGGGGTATAACGCCAATGCAATAATGGTAAATTTAGCAGGTAAAATCAGCCAGACTATCGTCGCCGCAGCGCCGGCGCCGAAGATAAGGCCAGTCCAGAATACCACCTTAACCTCTATTATAGTGGCATCAGAATAAACCCAGTTTAACAATAACAGCCATAAAAAGAACAAAACCAAAAAAATGACAAATTCGATTATGGACAAATAGATGCCGTACTGGATGTAAATTACTGCTAAATCTGGCATAAATGCTCCATTTCAAACTTTAATAAATTCTCATAGAATACCTTCGGCCGTGGTTCTGATTCCCTTTAGCGCCATCTTTAGCTCTTCTTTATTCGGCGCGTATTTATATGCGTCTTTGGGGTCTATGGAACCGTCGTTTATAAGCTCACAAAGGTTGTCTGTAAGGTCCTGCATACCTTCATGCTTTGCGCTTCGTATAACACTTGGAAGGTCACTTTCACGTTCTTCCGAAATCAGCTTTCTGACGGACGGATTTGCCAGCAGCACCTCGACAGCAGGAATTCTATCGATGCCTTTTTTGATGCTCGGCAGCAAAACCTGGCTGACGATTGCTCGCAGTGCTATGGCTAAGGTCTGCCTGGCGAGGTTTCGCTCGTTTGGCGGAAACAGGTCCAAGATACGGTGGACAGCCTGCGACGCGTTTGCCGAGTGCAAAGTTCCGAAGACCAGATGGCCGGTTTCAGCGGCTCTCATGCCGGCTGTGACCGTCTTGACGTCTCGCATTTCGCTGATGAACACCACGTCCGGGTCCTGCCGCATCAGATATCTTAAAGCATCTTCATAGTCCAGCACGTCGAGACCGATCTCTCTCTGCGACACTATCGCTTTTTGGTCTTTAAATAAATATTCAATAGGGTCTTCGATGGTTACTATATGGCAGAAGCGGGTGCGGTTTATATAATCTATCATTGCTGCGATGGTAGTAGTTTTACCGCAGCCGGTCGGCCCAACTACCAGTACCAGACCCTGATTGGTGTCGGCTATTTTTTCTATCACGCTCGGCAGATGCAGAGCCTCGAAGGACGGCACATGCGCGCTTACCCTCCTTGCCGCAAGACTAATCATGCCTCGTTGGCGAAATACATTTATTCGGAAGCGGTTCTCATCATCGATTTCGTGTGCAAAATCGACAGTCCCATGTTTTAGGAAAGACTCTTTCTGGCTGGGGCTGAGTATCTCGAAGGCCATCTCTTCCATTTGCTCGGCCGTTAATGCCTCGCCTGTAGTATTTTTCAATTGGCCGTAGAGGCGTAATTTTGCGGGTTGGCCGACCTTTAGATGCAGGTCATTTGCCTGGGTCTTGATTGCAGCTCTGAGGAAACGGTGCAGCTTCGGCTCATCGTCAAGTTTTTTGTAAGTATCAATAGGTTGTTCCGGGCCCATATTGGATTGGTTTCATAGTTTAGCCGTCGCCGGCACGGCGACGGCACACATAATATACCTCAAATAATACGATACAACGTAAAGCAAGTTTTGTCCCATTAGAAAAACAGAAATCTAAGATTTGGGAAAACAATAACTTATCCCTCTTTATATTATAAGGTTTTACCACATATTGTCAAGTTTGATACTCCTCAAACTTAGGGGTTTTACCATAAGCTTCTCCGCAGCAAATCCTTGTGCA
>CAZRNB010000036.1:0-24595 GCA_964601355.1 uncultured Pirellulales bacterium | reverse complement strand
GCGGGATCAGCCAGAAGTTAGCCTATCTGGCAAAGGGTGGCTATGATGGCGATCCGGAGTGGATTGGCTCGATTCAAGAGTTCAGTATCTACAACCGTGCCCTTTCTGAGGGCGAGATTGCGGCCAACTACGCCAAGGGTCCTCAAAAAGGAGTTAATCCGGGTACCGAAGGCCTGGTGGCCTATTACGCACTTGAGAACAATGCAGATGACAGCTCCGGTAATGGACTAAATGGCACTGAAGAAATTATGGGTGCTGGTAATGCCGCAACATACGTGGCTGGAGTTGCCGGCATGGCGATTGACCTGCTGCCTTCTAATAACGGTACCGTTGGTCCCTATGTGAACTGCGGGGCCGACCCGCTGTTTGACTTGGTGGACGCGATTACCGTTGGGGCGTGGGTCAACTTCCGTTCCGTCCCCGACGAATGGCGCGCTATTGTCGCCAAGGGCGACAGCGCCTGGAGAATAGGCAACGTTGGGGCCACCACCAAATTGCATTTTGGCTTCTGCGGCTACGCCAGCCGCCCCACCACCCATGGTATTGATGGGACGATAGAGGTCGGGTTTGACTCGTGGCACTATGTCTGCGGTACGTACGACATAACCTACGGGGCCAAACTCTACGTTGACGGCGTACTGGACGTTGAAGTAGCCGACACGGCCGGCATCGCCTTGAACACGTTTGATGTGACGATCGGCGCAAACATGGAGGATACGGGTTGGAAGCCGTATCGTCTCTTTGACGGAATGATCGATGAGGTCAGGATTTACAACCGGGCTTTGTCTGCTGCAGAGATTCTTTACCTTGTGAATAATTAGGACCTAAACCTGTTCTGTCTTCGACCCTGAGGCTCAGACCCGATGGGAGCCTGGTCGAGGGATTAGAACCGAGTTGTTTTACGCCAATATTGGGGCCTATACTGATTTATTCGGTATAGGCCCATTTTTTATAATTGGCAGGAGATGCACCACAACCAATTTTATACCAGACATAATAAATTTTTTCCGCCTAATGTGGGAGCAGACGCATATACAACGGATAAACTCTAAAAAATAGCTTGCCAAGACTCAAAAGCAGCTTGTCCCGTTAGAAAAGCCGGGCCTTTCGGACCAATTGTACTCGATAGTATTAGGGTTTCTAACGGGGCTTGTCCCAAGTTATCATAAAGCGTTATAAGTTTTTATGGTTGATTTAACTTCTTCCTTGCTCATTCTTTTGGTTTACCTTAACGGTCAACAGCAAGAAAAAGCTCGTACGTAAAGCGCGTACGCGATTTACGTATATCTTATGTAAATGTGCTTCGTAGAAAAGAGCCGAAATTGTTATTTCGAGTGAGCCCCCGTGTCTTCTGCCGAAGACAAAAACGGGTGTGATTAGAGACACGAATTGAAGAGTAAAGCTCCGAAGGAAAATCTGTTTTTTAAGCAGATTTCTCCGCTTCATCCCGATAAATCGGGATTTCGGTCGAAATGATTGCATGTCTTTTCTGCTGAGCAATGTGAAAGTAAGAATGATTTATATCAATCTATAAGAGTCAAGTACGCCCGGCAGTAACCAGCCATAGAATGGCGGGGGGTGTACCAACATTTTTAGGCGTGATAGCAGTTATGTAGTGAAGAACAGGAAATCAGGTCATCTTGTAATCAGCCTGTCTTAAACCCGGTCAAAAGAGGTGCAGGAAAAATTAAAGAAGCAGGATTTCAAAAAGCAGCGTAAAACGGTTGTGGTTGCATAAGGCTTCGACTGAGCTCAGCAAAATCTCCTCGTTACGGCTGCGCTAATCGTACGACGTATCTACGATAAAAGAAACGAGCGGTGCAACCGATAAACGAAAAAAACAATCAATGTGTATCCTGATGTCCATTGCCTGATAATCTGATTACTTGGCACCCTTTAAGGAAAATCTTGCCTTATCAGTTTCTTAATATTCCATACTGCAAATAAAAATTGGTGCACACATGGCAGGTAAAATTATCTTATGTTTTTTACGACCCGTCTAATATCCTTAATTAGTAGTCCTTAAAGCCTTTCATCCACTGCGGCCAGTCCTGGGGCTGGACGTTGCCGGCTACGGTCCAGGGACCCGCAGTGTCGTACTGAGGGCCCCACTTCAGCGTCCACAACTCCTTGATCCCAACTTTCCTGGGTGTCCAATCCATAAAAAGAACGTTAACACACCCCATATGTCTATTGATACATGAGAACTGCATTTCATTGGTCCGCTGGCCTTCAAATTGGGGTGGTGTATTTGTGGACATAGGGCTGATAGCCACATACATACAATCCAAAAACACCGGGATCGTATTTGCATTCTTTACGTCTGCTCGTTTCCAGTAATCACCGGAGTTGTTAAGGACATAGCGATTTTCGCCATAGCTGCCGAAAAGGCCCTCTTGTGGCATCCAGCTACCTCCCCAGCCCCAGTCTGAGTCCAGTGGCCCTCCCTTCCAGCCCCAGGTGGCAAACGATCCCGTGTTCGTGTTAGGATTCTTGGCTGCGGGACAGCATCGCATCTTTACATCTTTGTAATACGGCAGAAGGAGAGTCGGCCACATCTTTTCATAATTGGAGCCCAAAGGTCTTGTCTCGAAAAAGCCGTTATTGTCGCCGGTGTATATCGAGAATATAATTCCCCATTGGCGCAGCCTCGACTGACAGGCAACCGCCATTGCCTGTTTCTTGACCCGTTGCAGCGATGGCATCAGGATTGACATCAATAGCGCAATGATGGCTATTACTACTAAAAGCTCAATTAATGTAAATCCAATTCGCCTTTTCATGTTTATACCCATTCTCTCGTTATATAGATATTTTTACTGATATGGCTGTCTATTTGGCCAAGCGTTCTTTTCAAACATGCCGAATTCCATCTGTGATTTATCGTTCTCATCCTCACCCAGAGCCGAACGAATCTCATCAACGTGAGCATCCACAAAAACAGCGTTGATTGTACCGTTATTTAACTTTCCAGTTGAGGTGCTATGGAATGTGCCGAACCAGTCGCGTCCATCGCCGCACAAAGCATTATCGTTAAGAACACGTATGCAGCCGGGTCGCAGCCACATATTCTCCTCGGAGAAGAAAAACACCTCCGATTTGTTTCTGGTTACCTCTGAGAACTTATAAACTCCACCGAGACCTTTGGCATTAATCGCACCTGAGCCATGAGGATCGCCGGCCTTTGAGCCTAAGTAGGCATTCATGCTGTAACTGTATTGCGGTTCGACTGGTATGGATGCGTTGTGCTCGGGATGGCTTTGGCCCTGGTATTTAGACAGAATCCTGAAAGTCGGACATATATGAGCCTTCGAATTCTTCAAATAAGGCCAAAATGGACCTTTAGGCGGGAATCTTGGGTCGTGCCAGCGGCAGAACCGCGGGTATCCGGAATAAGGATATTCCGTCCCCATAAGAGATATCCATGCATAAGGATACCGTCCGTCGTTATCGTCAAGGTACAGTGACTGTGCTACACCATATTGACGAAGGTTGGCTTTGCAGGTTAATTCCCTTGCCTGCTCCTTTACCCGCTGCAGAGCCGGCATCAGAATCGCCATCAATATAGCAATGATAGCTATTACGACCAAAAGCTCAATTAATGTAAAACCGGTTGGAAGCAAACCCTGATTTTTGAGATGCTTACTTTCAATTCGAATTTCTGATTTGTTAAATGCCATAAGAGGTAATCCCCGTTTCCTAATATGCCGGTTCTTAGCCCGGATTTCTAAATTTGTATAACCTTTACATAATTTTCATTACTACACTCATCGGCAGCGCAGCAGCTTTTTATAAATATTTAATTAATAAGGTTCAAAGCAATTATTGCTTCGCGTTAACCTTCTCCAGCAAGGAAGTGTTTTATTTTTTGGTATTATCCTGTTTATACGGCCAGGCATATTTCTCGTATCCGGTCATCTCCATTTCAGACTTATCTTCCGGGTCTTTACCCAAGGCCGAGCGCACCTCATCAACGTGAGCGTCCACGAATACAGCGTTGGCTGTGCCGCTGTTTAAGTTACCGCTTGAGGTGCTATGGAAAGTGGCGAACCAGTCACGACCGTCGCCGCAAAGAGAATTATCATTAAGCACGTACCTGCATCCTGGCCTAAGCCACATGTTTTCCTCGGAAAAGAAGAACACCTCATCTTTGTTTCTTGTTATAGCAGAAAACTTTATCGACAGAAAGTTATTCATGCTGTAACTATATTGAGGGATAACTGGTATGCTCTGTTCGTGACCCGGATGATTTTGCCCCTCGTACTTGGACAAAACCTGGAACGCCGGACATATATGTACCTTTGTGTTTTTCAGATATGGCCAAAACGGGCCATCAGGAGGATATCTCGGATCGTGCCAGCGGCAGTAACGCGGATACCCGGAATAAGGGTATTCTGTTCCCATTAGAGAGACCCATGGATCCGGATACTTTCCATCATTGTCATCCAGGTACAGATTTTGCGTTATTCCGTATTGACGCAGATTAGCCCGGCATGCCATCTCCCTTGCCTGCTCCTTTACTCGCTGCAGGGCTGGCATTAATATAGCCATCAATATCGCAATAATAGCTATTACAACCAAAAGCTCAATTAGTGTAAAACCCGTTAGAATAAAACCCCGATTCCTGTGATTTTTGTATTTTATTTCTAATGGTGTGGAGACCTTGGGTTTATTCATAATCATGTTCCTATCTGCCAAAGGGTTATGGGTGGGATTGGGCGGCTCGCATCGCCTGCGTCACGCGTAAACCGTCATTAAAGCGTAACGGGTAACGAGTAACACAACACTCAAACAAATCGTCTCACCCGGTATTTCTATTATAATTATTGCCATAAAATATTTCAAATACAACCTCATTATTGGCAAATAATTCTTCATTTTGTGCAGATGACAGAATAAATGAGCTTATTCCGCCTTTGGTGGATAAAGTAAAGATTGGCTAAATGGCATTAGCCATCCCCTGCGGGAGTGCCTAAAATTTGGAATCGGTCTCAGTTTCAGCTTGCTTTGGTCAATTTGGCTCACTTTAGGCATTTCGAGGTTAACAAGCCAAGGGATTTTTCTTGATATATGTACTAAACTAATTTATCTATTTGCTTTTGTTTTGGCGCTGAGCTTTTTGCCGGAGCTGCCTCGGCAGAGATTTGAGAATTTAGAAATTTTAATTCTTCATTCTCAATTCTTGATTATAAATTCATAGGGTTCTGCAGGCTATGGGGAAGACTCGCAAAGTTGTATTGATGATGGAGACTTCGCGGATGTACGGAAGGTCAATCCTTCGCGGCATAGCACGGTATTCTCGTGCGCACGGCACCTGGATATTCTACAAGGAAGCCCCATTCTACTGGAGAATCAGCGGTGGAAAAGTCACTCTGGAAAAAATATTCAGAATGGAAGCCGATGGTTTAATTCTGCGAGAGCAACGTACACGACAACAAACCGAGAAGTTTCTTGCCATGGGTCTTCCTACGGTCGTTTCTCCGTACACCGAGCCATTTCCGGGTTTGCCCAATATTGTAACCGATGATGAAGCCATCGGGAAAATGGCCGCCGAGTATCTTTTACATCGAGGCTTCAAACAATTTGCCTATTGCGGATTCGGGCAAATATATTATTGGTCACGACAGCGGGGCAAAAGCTTTGGCCAGAGAATTGCCGAAGCTGGCTACGAAACGCACTACTATGAATATGAGATTCCAAAATCAAGCGGCCAGCACTCATGGGAGAAAGAGCAGAGCAACATCGCGGACTGGCTTAGACAATTGCCAAAACCAATCGGCCTGATGGCCTGTAACGACGACCAGGGTCAATACGTTCTCGAGGCCTGCAAAATTGCCGGTCTTCATGTTCCAGGACAGGTCGCTATCATAGGATTGGGCAATGATGACCTGATCTGCGACTTAGTCACTCCGCCTCTGTCCAGCATAGCCGTAAGCGCTGAAAAGGCAGGTTACCAGGCCGCTGAAGTGCTGGATAAAATAATGGAGGGCAAAAAAGTTACAGATCAGACAATTGTTGTCAGTCCGACCCACGTTGTGACCAGACAATCGACCAACGTCTTTGCAGTTACCGACCGTGATGTCCTGGCTGCTTTGCATTTTATCCATCAGCATGCCAGAAAAGAAGCCATTCAGGTTGATGACGTGCTGCGTGCGGTTTATTTGTCCCGACGCAGCCTATACAATCGGTTCTCGCAGTTACTCGGACGATCTGTACACGAAGAAATCAAGCGTGTTCGCGTGGAACAGCTTGCTCAGCTGCTGGTGAGCACAAACATGCCGATATCTCACATTGCCTCATCTCTTGGGTACTCAGACATCAAAAACATATCCCGGTACTTCAAGCAGCAGAAGGGAATGTCGCCGGTTGAATACCGTAAACACCACTCTCTAAGCTAATTCGTCTTGCGTAAGGCGTATTGCGTTTAACGCACGACTCTTCACGCACAACGCAAGACGAATTAGCGTGGTTTTGCACGAAATGAAGATTTTTTTATCCAAAATGAGGTTCAATAGAGATTATTTTAAGGATATAATATAATGTTGTGTTTTTAAATTACCGAAATATAATAAATAAAGCACTTATCGGCTTCGCCGATACGTGGAGAAATTGGGTTCTGTGCGCATTAATCGGAATTAAAGGGTAAGTATTTCACTAAAATCTATGGTGTTTTGGTGTGTTGCTAGAATACCTATGTTTTGGGTTTTACTTTTATGAAGGAGGAATACTATGTGCAAAAAGTTGTTTCCTTTAATTTTTGTTTTGGTGCTGTCTTTCGCATGCACAAGTTACGTCTCAGCTGCGATCATCTATGTTGATGCAACTGAAGGACAGACGGGCAACACCACATTGGCATCTGGTGGGGTGTTTACATCCACTGCGGATGCCAGCGGCAGCGACAACCTTTGGCGTGGGCGTGCTTTTGCAAACTCGGCTACCATATTTGAGTCTGGCGGTCAAGGCAGCGCGACAGCAAACACAGAAGATTGCCCGCGGCTGAAGACGTCAATTACCGTGCCGCAGGGTTATTACAACGTATATGTCTACATCTGGGCCGACACGAGCACGTGGCGTATCCAGGCTGCGTTGGCAAACAGTGAAGGAAGCTTACCACTTTACCTCGCTAATGACCCCAACGGCGAAGCAACCGTGGCCGACGCGAATAACTTTGCTGAGCCTGTACCGCTATTGACCGAGGGTAACCGAACTCTGTGGCAGGCATTTCTCGGCACCACGGATCTTACCGAAACGATAGACGTCTATGTTGACGACGACCCAAACCATCTTACCAATAATTCCCGCACCTGGTACGATGGCATCGGTTACAAGGCCCTGCCACCGCAGATTGTTTACGTCGATGCTACTGAAGGCGAGGCGGGCAATACTATATTGGCCACAGGCGAAGTGTTTACGTCCACTACAGATGGTAGCGGCAGCGATAATCTCTGGCGTGGGCGAGCGTTTGCAAATTCGGGTACCATATTCGAGTCCGGCGGTTCGTATGGTGAGACAGCCAATCCGGAAGATTGCCCGCGATTGGTGACGTCGGTTGATGTGCCAGAGTTTGACTACAATGTGTATGCCTACTTCTGGTCTGACACTAGTTCGTGGCGCATACGTGCTTCTCTGACGGACAGCGAGGATGAATTACCGCTTTTCCTTGCTAATGATCCCAACGGCGAAGCAACCGTGGCCGACGCGAATAACTTTGCTGAGCCTGTACCGCTATTGACCGAGGGTAACCGAACTCTGTGGCAGGTATCTCTCGGCACTACTGGTACGACCACATCGATTGATGTCTATATCGATGATGACCCCAACCACCAAAGCCATAATCGTCGCACCTGGTACGACGGCATCGGCTACAAGGTTGTGGTACCAAAGATTGTATATGTTGATGCGGCAGAAGGTGAAGCGGGCAACACCAAATTGGCCACGGGCGAAGTGTTTACGTCCACCGCCGATGGCAGCGGCAGCGATAATCTTTGGCGTGGACGAGTTTTTGCAAATTCGGGCACGATATTCGAGTCTGGCGGTCAAGGTAGTGCGACAGCAAACACAGAAAATTGCCCGCGACTTGTGACGTCGGTTGATGTGCCGGAGAATGACTATAACGTATATGTCTATTTCTGGGCTGACACCAGTACATGGCGCATACAGGCTTCGCTGACCAACGTTGAAGGTGACTTACCACTCTACTTTGCCAATGATCCCAATGGTGGAGCTACCGTGGCCGACGCGAATGCTTTTGCTAAGCCTGTGCCGATGTTGACCGAGGGCAATCGAACTCTGTGGCAGGCATTTCTCGGCACCACTGGTCTTACTTCAGCAATCAACGTCTATATTGATGACGACCCCAACCACCTTACCAATAATGCCCGAACATGGTATGACGGCATCGGCTACAAGATTGTGTCCGGGCTCGAAGTTGCACCAGAGGAGGAACCCGCTCCGGAACCTGAACCAGAGCCAGAACCAATAGTCAAACCGGACCCGGTTAATCCCGGTACCACAGGTCTGGTGGCTCACTACGCATTTGAGAACAATACTAATGACAGCTCCGGCAACGGATTAAATGGTAATGTTATGGGGAACCCAGCCTATGTGGCAGGATTGACTGGTTACGGCACGGCGATGGATTTTGATGGTCAGGGTGCCTACATTGATTGCGGAAATAATCCAGCTTTTGATATTACCGGCCAAATTACCGTTGCTGCATGGGTGAACATCACGTCGATCCCCACTGCCTGGGCGGCTGTCGTCGTTAAAGGTGAAAATGCATGGAGGATCTCGAGTAATTCAAGCATGAGAAGCTTCCACTTTGGTATTTGTTATTGGGATAAGGCTAACTACTCAGCCAATGGAAACAAAGAGGTTGCACTCAACGAATGGCATCATGTTTGTGGAACGTATGATGGTGCTACTATCAACCTATATCTGGATGCCGTGGTTGACGCAACCACTGCCAGTACAACCGGCTTAGGTATAAGCACCACCAACTTATGGATTGGCGCGAACTCAGAATACTCCGAACCACGCTATTGGGACGGCCTTATTGATGAGGTGATTATTTACAACCGTGCCTTGTCACAGGCTGAGGTTGTTTACCTTGCGAAGAAGTAGAGAGGTAGAATTGCTGATTCTCATTTTAGGAATACTTGAGAATCAGTATAGCACAGTGTTGCATCGTTTCGGGGCCTATACTGATTTATCAAGTGTAGGCCCCAAACGGTTTTCGTTTTACGGTATATTTAAGCTATGTAGCGTTTGTTTTCGAATAAATGTAAAATGTAAAGCCAGAGTTTAAATTATAGTTACGGCTTTTTATTTCCTGGGCACAAATTTTATGGTGATGAGTATAACATCACCTTATATGAAGCTGCTGAAAGAGGGGAGCATTTTCAACATAGTAAATGTTTTTAATTAGAAGTTATATATTGGCTTGTAGAGAGAAGGAGGCCAAGGTTATTGTTTATTGTGAGATTGTAGTAGCTTTATAGGGCAAAAAACATTTAATACGTGTAAAACGACTTACGCAAAACCTAAATTGACTAATCACAATTTCCGGCCGTCTGTCGCTGAGTGTCGCGGCAGATTCTAATGATGAGCAATGTATTTGGTAATTTTGCTATAGTCTCTTTAATATTGAGTATTTTTTTGCAATAATCAATAGAAAAGAGAAAATAGTAAAGTGAAGTTGTTGTTTTGGCGTGTGGCCAGAGCACAATAATTATTCTTTTTAGGGAGGAGAACTATTATATGCGAAAAATGCCTTTAGTGCTTTATTTCACTCTACAAAGTATTTGAAATTTTTTAGGAGGTAAAATTATGATTAAAAAAGATTTTGTAAAATTATTAGTTATGTTGTTTGTATTGGTTTGCTGTAGCATCAGCACAAAAGCGGCAAACCAGGTTTGGTTTCCCATCCTCCAGATTGATTTTGGCCGAGGGCATGATCCGGCAGAGACTGAGCCTAATTTTACTGCTTTTGCTATAGCCGATAGCGGCATGGAAATAGACGGCATCAAGGTTACATTAACCTGTGTTAATATGGACGCACGCTGGCGTGCCGCCCCGGTCGGAGTTCCTTTCGAGTTGATATACCGTGACTTTATCTTTTGCCGGCATTTTCGGCCGGGCACCGTGATGACTTACCCGTATGCCGGAGAAACTACGCCGGTTACCCTAACGTTATCGGGATTGGTACCCAATCAAGAATACGAGATAACCATCTTCGCATTCGATACAAGTAGCGCAGGCAACCGAGTATCAGACTGGACAGCCAACGGCGATTTCCTTTTTCAGATCATAATGAATCAAGGAAATGTGCCTACCAGCAGATATAACAACGCATATTCCGCAATGGCACAGGCAGATGGCACCGGTAAAATCGACATTGTAGGTACCGTTGGAGCGGCACAAATGGCGGATCAGGGACAATATAATCAGCCATTCGCTTTTCTCAACGGCTTGGAGGTGTACTCAACTACCCCAAGATATATGGCCTTGAGACCAACACCTGCTATAGGGGCCACGATTACAACTTCCACGGTTCAGTTCCAGTGGACGCCGGGCGGGAATGCAACCAAGCACAATGTCTATGTCGGCGAGTCTTTTGCCGAAGTTGATACTGCCACAACTGCAAGTACTAATGTATTCCGCGACGCAACCACTGCCAGCTCCTTTGATATTGCGGATCTCACTATGGGAAAAACGTATTACTGGCGGATCGATGAAGTAAAAGCAAATGGTACCGTAACCAAAGGTTATATCTGGAATTTCTACGTTGCCTCATTGATTGCTTATGATCCAAGACCCGTCGATACATCCAAATTTGCCGACCCCAATGCCACGCTAAGCTGGTCTGCAGGTTCAGGTGCGACTTCGCATCGCGTGTATTTCGGAGATAACCAGCAAAATGTTCAGACGGGCGCCGGCGACACAGACAAAGGGACTGTCACAGATGTTAACTTCCCCACCGGCATGCTCCAGCGTGCGAAGACTTATTATTGGCGCATAGATGAGATCGCGGGCACGAACACTCGTACAGGGACAGTCTGGAGCTTTACGACTTCCCCAGAAGGCTTGGGTACGGTCGTCTGTGATATATGGGAGAATATTAGCGGCTCAACTTTGGATTTACTTCTGGCAGATCCTCGCTACCCGAATGATCCAACCAGCAGTGAAGCGTTAACCTCGTTCACCTACGGGACTGCCGATGGCGTAGGCAGCAACTACGGCGGCCAAATCTATGGCTGGCTCTGGGTACCGCTGACCGGCATCTATACGTTCTACTTCACAAGCGCCGACGAAGGTGAATTGTGGCTGAGCATAGATGACGATCCAGATAATATACAGTTACTTGCTTTTGAACGAACTTGGGGAAATTTCAACGTTTTCACTCATAAGTCCGATCCGGTCTCGCTTATCGGCGGCAACAAATACTACATCATGGCAAGATGGAAGGAAGGCGGCGACTGGGACCATTGCCAGGCAGCCTGGATAGGTCCTGGAGTACCTGGTAATCCGGGGAACCCACCGATTATTGCGGGCAATTACCTCTCGCCTTATGAGCCTACAAGTGCTACTGCTCCACGACCAAGAGATGGCAGCGTAGATGTCAGCCAGAACCCTATTATTAGCTGGAAATCTGGCAAATATGCTGCTTCGCACCAAGTGTACCTCGGCTTAGATCCGAACAACCTAAGTCAGGTTGCAACCAATCCGAGAGGACAGGAACTATATGGACCCATCACTCCGGATCTTGATCCGAACAAGACTTACTATTGGCGGATTGACGAGGTCAATGATATGCGTGCCGGAAGCCCGTGGGCGGGTAAGGTCTGGAGCTTTACGACGGCCCCCTATCTTGTTGTCGATGACTTTGAATACTATGACGACGTCAATAATGTGATATACATGATATGGTCCGATTATGCCGTCAACAATACTGGCATGACCGTGGGACACCTTGATCCTCCTTATGCCGAAACTCAAATTGTTCACCTTGGCTCTCAAGCTATGTACATGCGTTACGACAACGATGGTACCGTCAACGAAGGAACCAGCTTAGAGACGACGGGAACAAAATTCTACTCTGAAGCCGAGCGTGAGTTTGCGGATGCGCAGGACTGGACCGTGAAAAATGCCAGCTCCTTACAGCTGTGGTTCAGAGGCATATCGTCAACTTTTGGCAGCTTCGTAGCAGGACCGCCGGACTGGATACTGACCGGACGCGGTGCAGATCTCGCGGGTACGGCTGATGAATTCTTCTTTGCCCATAAAAAGCTTTCGGGCAATGGAGCTATAATAGCGAGAGTGGTCAGTCTTACTCCGCCAACCGATGGTCAGGCCAAGGCAGGCGTGATGGTGCGCTCGTCGTTAGACCCGGGTGCTCAGTATGCCATGATCGCCATCACACCCACTTGGGGCGCTTACTTCCAGCGTCGTATCACTGTTGATGCCGGCACCGACACAACAAGGCAAATCGGCATCGCCGCTCCACAATGGGTGAGATTAGAGCGCAACGGCAACACATTTACAGCCTCCTATTCGGATAGCGGCACCGCAACAGGCTGGACAACGTTAGGCACTGTTGATATGGTTATGAATGTGGAAATCTATGTAGGCTTATGCGTGACCAGCCGTAACATTAATGAAACCATTACGGCGACCTTTTCCAATGTTACCCTGCCTGCCACGGCAACAGGCCAGTGGGAATCCGGGGACATCGGCATACTAAGTAACATTGCTGCGCCGATGTATGTAATGCTGCAGGATAGTGCCGGCGGCACCAGCCCAGCGATTACCTATACAGACGCGGCTGCAACAGCCATAGCCGACTACACGCAATGGACAATTCCGCTGACAAGCTTCACTGGCGTGAATCTAAAGGCTGTTAAGAAGCTGATTATCGGAGCCGGCAGCAGGGCTAATACGCTGCCTGGCGGCGCAGGTGATTTGTACATAGATGATGTTGGATTGATAATTCCAACGCAGTAATAAATCGAGGATTCGCTATGACGAATTGAGCTATGCAACCCCGCAATGAACCTGTCCCTTCGACTCCTCAGGGGGCTCTGGGCAGAGTCGAAGGATCGCGGAGTTAAATACACCGCACATGGCGGGCCACTTTAGGGCATAAGTTGATTCCTACAGCTTATGCCCGTTTTTTTTTATATAGAAATGGCAGGAAACGCAAAACAGACAATTTTATTTCATTCCAATGGCTCATAGAACTTTATCGGCCTCCGGCCGAGCGTGTTAGCCAGCGTTCCCAGGTTCTCGATGGTACATTCAATTTTATCGCCCGGCTGCAGGAATCTGCCGGTAGCCATAGCGACGCCGGACGGTGTACCGGTAGCTATAACGTCGCCAGGGACTAACGTCATTATATGGCTTAAAAACGAGACAACATCCGCTACCGGATAAATCATCTGCGAAGTGTTTGCGTTTTGACGAGCAACGCCATTGACCTTAAGCTCCATCCCAAGATTTTGCGGCTCTTTGACCTCGTCGCCGGTCAGGAGATACGGCCCCATCGGCAGGAAGCCGTCCGCCCATTTGCCGTTCAGCCAGTCATAAAATTCGTCCCAGGGACGCACCTTGCGATTCTTCCTGAACGTCACGCTGCGGGCGGAAACATCATTACAAATAGTGTAGCCGGCGACGTATTCAAGAGCATTATTGGGTTTTATGTATTTAGCTTTTTTGCCGATTACTACCGCCAGCTCGATTTCGTAATCAATTTGTTCGCTGTAAGCCGGCCAGGGTATTTCTTCGTCCGGCCCGATTACCACCGTCGCCGGCATAAGAAAGGGCCTGGGTACGGTTGTCGAACGTGGTGAGTCCGACAAACCCAGCGCAAGGCCGGCCTCCTTTATGTGCTCACTGTAATTTCCAGCCAAAGCGATTATCTTGCCAGGCAGAGGCAGCGGCGCAAGAACTTTCACTTGCTCCAGCGGCGTCAGGATATTCGTTGATTCCGCCTGTTCCGCCAGACGCACGAGACAATCCGGGCCTCTTTGCAGGATTTCAACGACGCTGCGAGGCGGATTCGGCCCCTGCCAAACCGTCGGAACATCTATTATCCCTTTGTCGGCAAGTATCCCGCAGGAAACTGATTGGTTCCTCGTATATGTAACTAATTTCATTTGCTTACCCTGCCAGTAGCGATCAAAATTAGCCCTGATAATTGTAACAAAAATTACTTGAATTCTCATCAGAAATCCTTTTAATATAGTTAAGGTTTAAATCGTCGTCGTACCGGCGATGGCTAAACCATGGAAATTAAAAAAATGAATGTAAATGATATTTGGACAAAAACTATCAACTGGCTGCGCAGCCGCAGCTTAGTTAGGGACCCGGAATACCAGCCGCAGATAGACGATCAAGGCCTAATCAACGAGGACATTGATCCGGTGGACCCAGCCGCTAATAACCAGGCTGTACAAGGCAGCAATATAGTAATTAAAACGGTTCAGCCGAGAAGCAGGACCGAATCGCTCGAAAAGCTCCAGGCCGGGTTCGATAAGCTTATTGATAAGCTGCAGGGAATCAACGATCACCTGAATCGTCAAATCTCTCAGAATGAAGAATTGATGAAAAAAATCGAGCAGCTTCCAGAGTTGCTCGGCACTTTTCCTACCATCCTGGAAAGCCAGAGGCAGGTAATAGAGCAATTGCTTGAACATCTAAAAGGAGCAGCCGTGAAAAATGAGCAATTTATAGAGGCGATAGAAAAGATTCCCGCCGAGACGGCCAGGCAAACCGACGCGCTGGTCAATATTGACCATCAGCTTGCCGCAGCCGCCGACGTCGACGTGCAAATGACCGAAGGTTTTAACAAATTCAATGAGACCTTGAACAATCTGAATAAAAGCGCTCTCACACAGGCCGACAGCATAATCCAGATGAGCAAAACTTTCGCTACAAGCGACCGATATTTTAAACACATCATTACAAAGCAAAACAAACGCTTTATGTGGATATTTATAGCTGCCATAAGTGTTTGTGCGGCAGTCGTTTTGGTCCTTACGGGCATTATTATTTATCTAAAACAATAAAATCCAGTAACCATTCAATTGAAAATTTTTTCAATTTTCTCTTGAAAAAAGTTTTACATCTGTTAGAAAGCTATTGGTTTGCTCTTTGATAAAAAAATAACCTAACTAAAGGTCCTAAAGAACCCATGGTAAAACCATGGGCTAAATCCGCCGAAGGCGGATAAATATTTAGCTCCTCGTTTCACATGGGGTTTGGGATAACCAAACGGGAACGCGGTCGAAAGCCGCGACGGACGCGCCGCTGTAGGCGTCTGCTTCGATTCTCAAATCGAAAGTCCGAGAGACATTTATCCGCCGGTAGTTTGGCGGATTTATCCACTTTTCGCGATACACGAATGGGAAGGAGTCTTCCGGTAAGACGCAAGTCAGAAAACCTGCCTGTTGTTAGTTGCACATATATGGTGTTCCCGCGTCTGGAACATGGTGTGGTCGTTTGCCCGGTTTGATTTATTGTATAGCCGGGCAGATGGTCGGCTAAATCTGCGTTATCGATGATAGAAGCCGCCGTTCCTTTCGCGGGGACGGCGGCTTTTTTTATTATCGCTTGCCCTCGCGATTAGGGCAAAACAGCACAAAACGAGGTGGTTCAAATGAAATTTGTAGGTTTAATTTGTTTGATTATTGTTTTGACAATCGTAGGTTCTACGGCAATCGCGACAGTTGTCAGCGTCGGCAGTGGTGTAAATACTGCGGGAGTATATATCGAGTGGTCCGACGGTTTTTGGACCGAATTTGAAATCAGTTTCGGACAAAATGAGACTGATACAACAACAGGGCTTGCATTGCTGCAGGAACTGAACAGTGCCGATTCGATCGATTTTACTCTGACAACGAAGGATTGGGGATGGGGTATCGCTGTCGAAGGTATGGAATATATCGAAGACGGTGTAAGACATTACAATCCGGGCTGGGTAGGCGGTGAGGACTGGTGGCATTACTGGAATAAGAATGCCGGCGCAACCGAATGGTCGGTTTCCTGGGTTGGCGCCGATGTCAGGATCGTAGGCAATGGAGATATGGACGGCTGGATTTACGGCCGAGCCGGCGCGCCGGTTGAGGTTGTCCATGCCCCGGATTACGACCCGAATGATTTTGCAGTGGAGATCGTCGAGTATGTCGAAGGCACCGGCGTAGGTAGTGACTGGATATCGGGTCAGCCTTTTAACGACCCCAACGCCGCTCTGGGCAGACCCACTCTGGAAACGACCGGTGATGGCTGGTTTGTGCCGGTTGAACAAAGTGTGCAGGTAGTGCCAGTTTATCCCCCTTTCCGAGCGTTCGAATTAGTCACTATCGGTAATGGTGGCCAGCTTACAGTTAAGTTCAATCATCCTGTCGCTGATGACAAAAATAATCCTTACGGAATAGATTTTATCATCTACGGCGATGCTTACCAGATAATCGGTGAAGGCCAGGGCTGGACAAGCGGTAATCCCGAAGAAATCATAGTCAACGGCTCAGTCTCTGCTGAGCCGGGCATTGTCGCTGTCAGTCAAGACGGTCAGAACTGGTATTATTTTTCGTCCGGCCCGTATGCGGATAGCTTCGCTGGAACAGCCAGCTATCAGTGGGATGATGTTAATGACCTTTGGGCTGAGGAGCTTGACCCAACCAAGCCGGTCGATCCAAATTTGAAAGCATCTGATATGGATGGGATGACTCTGGCAGAGATGATAAGGACCTATGGCGGCTCTGCGGGGGGCACAGGCTTTGATCTTCGGTGGCTTGACCCTAATGATTATGCGGGTTTGGCCGTTGACCCCAATACAGGTAACAGGTGGATTCAATATGTGCGAGTTCAGGATGACCCTGACAGCAGTGTTACCACCGAAATCGATGCGATTGCGGATGTGAGTTGCTGCGGTGATTACAAACATCCATATCCTGTGGGTGACTTGAATCGGGATTGCAGGGTTGACATGAGGGATTTGGCCGTGTTCATGAGGCACTAGCTCGATTGCACGTGGGACTGTCCGTAGTTGGTAAGGTCAAATGCGCAGCAAAGGTTTTACGCTAATCGAACTCTTGACTGTCGTGTCTTTGACAGGGATTCTGCTGGCAATATTGCTGCCAGCACTCGGTGCTGCCCGAAAGCAGGGCAGGGCGGTGTGCTGTCTGAGTAACCTTAGACAACTATCCCTTGCTGCTGAGTTATACACCAGTAGCAATGATGGCTACTATCCGATAGCATATATGTATGCGCGGAAGGATTCTCGGTTCATATCTTACGCCTGGGACTTCACCACGATAAGAGATTGGAGCGAAGGCGAGCAAAAAGTGGTTCCGGGTTTGTTATGGCAGGACCAAACGATTGAAAAAATTCATCAGTGTCCGTCATTCAAAGGTGCGCACAACTGGCTCAATGACCCATATACCGGCTACAATTACAATACCAGCTATATAGGTCACGGCCAGATAGAGAGCATAGAAACACCTGCAAACACCAACCAGATTATAAGGCCGGGCAATTGTGCACTTTTCGGCGATGGTGGATACATTTCTGGTGCCAACAAATTTATGCGAGCGCCCTGGCCAAATCCAGGGGACCTGAACTTTAGCGATAGGTACGCAGGTACACAGGATTATCGTCACCTTGGTGCGACCAACGTAGCATACTGTGATGGAAGCGCCAAAAGTGTTCGTAAGCTCTATACTGATACAGATAAATGGTCGAGAGATAAAATCGCAAAGGGAACAGGCTTTTTGTCACCGGATAACAGCGATTACGATTTGAAATAAGAAGGTCCAGATCTATCCTGCTAACGGCATCCGGGTTTGTAAAGCCAATGGTAAGATTGATTTTAATACGTCATGGTAAAACGGATTATAGTTCACAAAGTAGATATTGTGGGTTTACTAATCCGCCATTGAACAATAAAGGGATACGGCAGTCCAAAAAATTAGCTGCTAAATTAAAAGACATAAGAATAGATAAGGTCTATTCGAGCGACCTGATACGGGCGTACCAGACCGCAAAGATAATCTTCAAGAATAATTCAATCGAGAAGTTAGCGGATTTGCGTGAGATGAATTTTGGTCTTTTTGAAGGATTAAAATATCAGGACATTGTTAGAAAGTATCCAACGCTTTATAGAGATTGGGTAGACAATCCGGAAAAAGTTAAAATTCCCAATGGCGAAGGGCTGAAACACTTAAATAGAAGGGTCAAACAGAGACTGTCTTTTATCCTTTCTCAAAATGAAGGCGAAACCATAGTTTTTGTTAGCCATAGCGGACCAATAAGAGTTATATTGTGCGATGCATTAAATTTCGACTTGAATATGTTCTGGCAAATAAGGCAGGAAATTGGCGCCTTAAATATTATAGATTATGCTAAGGAATCCTCCCCGGTAGTGGTCAAAATGAATGATACCTCTCACTTATCCGCCGAATGCTAACGGGAGAGTTAGCTTATGAAGAAATTTGTTTTTATCTTAGGCGGCGCCAGAAGTGGAAAGAGTAGTTACGCTGTGGAGCTGGCAAAAAAACTTAGCAAAAAAGTGGTCTTCATTGCTACCGCTGCTTCGCCTGACAGGGAAATGAAACAAAAAATAAAGTTACACAAGGCTGCGAGACCATGGCAATGGAATCTGATTGAAGAAGGTGAAGATGTTAGCTCAATTTTATCCAAACTAAACGGTAAATATGAAGTATCTGTGATTGACTGTTTAGGACTATTAATTTCCAATCTCTTAGAAAGCAATTTAGAAGATGAGGAAACAGAAAGAAGAATAAAAAAGCTGATTAACACTATACTAAAAGTTAACCTCACTACAATTTTAGTATCAAACGAAGTAGGAAGCGGCATAGTTCCTGCGAACCCTTTAGCAAGGAGATTTCGGGATATACTTGGACTGGCTAACCAAATGATGGCAAAGAAGGCAGATGAAGTTATCTTTATGCAATCAGGTATACCAATTAAAATTAAAAATTCAAAATGAAAAGTTTAAAAAAGAGAGTAAGCGATGAGCAAGATTAGAAAGACAATAGGTGCGATTAAAAAAATAGACCATAGTCTAACAGAAAAGACTCGAAGAAGACTCGATGATCTTACTAAACCACAAGGCAGTCTTGGGCGCTTAGAGGAACTTGCTAAACAGGTGGTAGAAATTACAGGCAATGATGTCCCCTCAGTCAAAAATAAGATTATATTCACTATGACAGGCGACCACGGCGTTGCAAAAGAAGGGGTGAGTGCCTTTCCTCAAGAGGTAACAGTGCAGATGGTTTACAATTTTATCCAGGGCGGCGCCGGGATAAACGTGCTGGCCGGGCATGTGGGTGCCACAGTCGTTGTAGTTGATATGGGAGTAGCTGAAAAATTAAAAATTAAAAATGAGAAATTAAAAATTAGGAAGATAAACTTTGGAACAAAGAATATGGCTATAGGCCCAGCTATGACAAAACAGGAGGCTGTAAGGTCGATTGAGGCGGGAATATCGGTATTTGAAGAGGAATTCCCGAACGGTATAGACATGGTTGGAACAGGAGATATGGGGATTGGAAATACAACTGCCAGTAGCGCTATAGCAAGCGTTTTCACAAATCGCTCTGCAGAAGATGTTACAGGAAGGGGTACAGGTATCAATGATGAAACTTTAAAAAATAAGATAGAGATTATTAAAAGGGCTATTGAAATAAATAAGCCAGACCCGAAAGAACCGATTGATGTGCTTTCTAAGGTAGGCGGATTTGAAATAGGAGGACTGGTTGGTGTAATTTTAGCCGGCGCATCCAGAAGGATACCTATAGTGCTCGATGGATTTATCTCAGGAGCGGCGGCCTTAATAGCCTACCATTTAGAGCCGAAGGTCAAAGATTATCTTATTGCTGCGCACTGTTCGGTGGAAAAAGGCCATAAGATAATCCTCGATTATATGGGCCTTAAGCCGGTGTTAGATTTAGAACTACGGCTCGGAGAGGGGACTGGCGCAGCGTTAGGAATGAGCATTGTTGAAGCTAGTATTAAAATTTTAACTGAAATGGCAACATTTCAAAGCGCATCCGTTTCTGGAAGGGTTGATAAGTGAAGCAGTTCTTAATTGCCCTGCAGTTTTTAACTATTCTGCCCGTAAAGATTACCTCAGAGCCAAAAGAAAGTGATTTTGGTAAGTCTCTGCTATATTTCCCTGTCATTGGGATATTGATAGGCCTTGTATTGTCTACAGCTGTGTTTCTTCGCAGTCTTTTGCCAAATCTGGTCATAGGTGTAATTATTTTAATAATATCGATTGTTATAACAGGCGGGATTCACCTGGATGGATTTGCGGATACTTGCGACGGTTTCTATGGGTCTAACCGTAAAGAGAAAATACTTCAAATAATGCGAGACAGTCGAGTTGGTACAATGGGGGTAGTTGGAGTAGTTTGTCTTTTACTCCTAAAATTCACTTTAATAGTAAGTATTCCACAAAGAATCCTTTGGAAGGCACTAATTATGATGGTAGTGTTCGCAAGGTGGTCACAAGTATTGGCCTGTTATATATCTAAGTATGCACGCAATGAAGGTAAGGCCAAGTATTTTATAGAACATGCTGGAAAGAAAGAATTTTTTATGGGAATTCTACTTACATCAGGCTTATTCTTCTTGTTGATGCAGATAAAAGGCGTTCTTCTATTTTTCATTTCTCTGGTTCCAATATTGTTACTTATAAATTGTATAAAGAGAAGAATCGGCGGCATGACCGGGGATACTCTTGGTGCATTGAACGAGATTGCAGAGGTTTTAATCCTTTTGTTTTATGTTTTTTGCCAAAAGGTAGATATATATTGACCGGTGATTTTCTCAGCGGACCCGCAGAAATCAGCAATTTTCGTATCTGGTTTGAGCCGATAGATAATACGCCATTTGATTTGGAGTAAGAAATGTTTTAGCTTATAATTGCCAGCGTGAATGTAACAAAATTGAAACAAGCTGCCACGCTGACCTTACAAAGTCTAAATCAGCTTTTCTGGCCGGCCGTATGTATGAGCTGCGACGAAAGCATCTGCGACACGGATAAAAACCTGTGCCGGAAATGCTGGGACGAGCTTCAATCCTGTACAGGCGGTGAATACTGCCCGCGTTGCAGTAAAAAAGCCTCCAAATATGGCTTATTAGATGATACCTGTCCCGATTGCCAGGGCAGGGAATTTCATTTTGACAGGATAGCTCGCAGCGGAGTTTATACACAACCTTTACAGCAAATGATACTAAAATTTAAAAAAGGCCGAACGGAGCTGGATTCGACCTTGGGGTTTTTGGCTGATTCCGCATTACAGGGAAGCGTTTTTTATAATGATATAGATTTTTTTGTCCCCGTCCCGCTGCATTGGTTGAGACGATTACGGCGTGGCTATAATCAATCTTTGATTTTAGCTAAAAAATTAAAGCACCCGACAGCGGCTATCAGCACTGACCTTGTCCGAATCCGCCGAACAAAGCCCCAGCCGGCGATGGCAAGTCCTGCCGCCAGAGCTAAAAATGTTAAAGGGGCATTTGCTGTTCGTTACAGACACCGATTCGCCGGAAAGAATATATGTCTTATCGATGACATTAAAACAACCGGCGCTACTTTAAATGAATGTTCCAAAACATTGAAACAGGCGGGCGCCGCGAAGGTTTTCGCCCTGGTTCTGGCGGTTGCGGGACAAAACATCGTTTAGCCATCGTCGGAACGACGACGCTTTTTATTTGAGAAAGTCGCCGTGCCGGCGACCGCTAAACTACACTACAGTTTTTCGTATTTTATAACTGCACGGTACATTCCGTTGATGCGTTTGCCGTCCATAATTGCGGGCGGGTATTTCTCATTTCTCGGCTGAAGCCTGACTTTATTCTTCGCCTCAAAAAAGACCCTTTTGAAGGTTGTTTCGTGCGGCATCGCAAACCGAATGAAGCAATCGTCGCCGTTACGCACCTCCGCTGCAGGAGAGAAAATAACTATGTCACCTTCCAGGAACTTCGGCTCCATCGAATCGCCCACAACCCGTACCGCAAAGGCATTCGGGTCGTGCACGTCCGGACAGCGGACATAATCGTCCGCAACGCCCGCCGGATAATCCAAATCGTTAAAATCAGCGGGGTAGCCGGCTGCGACTTTATTTATAATCGGCACCAGCCTGCCCGCAGCAAGAGAATTCTTAGTCTGGCCAATATCCAGCCTGCCCGCAGCAAGAAGCACATCAAGCTCGCTGGCACCTGGTTTACGGTCAATAATATTTTTAATAATCTGCCTCCACTTCTGGTTCTCGGCCTCGGCAGATTCATACTCCTGGCGGATATCAGTGGGCAGCCGTTCGATATGGGCAATATGCAGAAGCAATCCCTGCTCAAATTCAAGTATATTCTCAAGCTTCTTCAGCAGCTCATCACTTGGAGGATTTTTTACCTTTTCGGTTTCTATAGTAGAAAGATACGGCTTGGAAAATCCGCTTCGACCGCTGACCTCATCCAGCGTCAGGCCTAACCGCTCGCGCTTTTGCCGTATTATTTGTCCAAGTGACATGCGAACACCTCAAATTACAGACAGCACTTACCTGATTTCGACAATCTCGTAATCGGCACTACCCAGGCCGATACGCTCGGCGTGCTCAATCTGGCAGAGGGGATCAAGCTGGCGGTTGCCAATCAGCTCAGACAGCTTTCTGCCTGATTCAGCCTCTATCAAATCCAGCGCCGCCTTATCAACGGCTACGGGATCGGCTGCCGCCATTATGCCGATATCATCGACTATTTTAGGCATATTCGGCCTGCCGTCACAATCACAATCTTTGGTAACCGACATTATAAAGTTAAAAAAAACGGCTTTTTTTTCCTTTCCCTTCAGAGCCCCCAGGGCATACTCAGCCATATTTTTTTGCAGCTCTTCACATTCCCTGCCCCAATCGCATTCAACGGCATCGAATCTGCAGACAGCAAGGCACTCAGCACAGCCAATGCATTTGTCTTTATCAATATGAGCCTTTACGTCATCGAGGGTGATGGCATCAGCCGGGCAATGCTCAAAACATCGGCCGCAGCGAGTGCAGTTATCGCCGATGCCAAGTGTTAGAGCCGCGTGCTGCTTCAACTTTCCTTTCTTGCTCGCACAGCCCATGCCCAGAGTTTTTAACGTAGCTCCCAAACAAGCGGCCATATGACCCTTGACGTGAGCCACTGAGAGAATCGCCTGACATCTTACTATATCGTCAGCGATAAAAACCTCCTTATCCAGCTCGCCGTTGATCTTAACCGCGATTTCAGACGTCCCAAACAATCCGCCGGAGACAATAAACGGCACTCCCAGCTTCTCAAGGGAAAAACCGTGCCTGGCAGCCAAAATAGTATGGTCAATAGAATGATGCCTTTGTCCAACATATAAAGTGTTTGTGTCGGTCACGAACGGCCTGGTCTTCAGCATTAGCAGCTCATCCATCAGGCCTTTGATACATGGGGCCTTGATGTATGTTTTATTGCCCTCTTCGCCGACGTGAACCTTAACGGCTGTAAAATCGTTTTCCTTAAAGCAGCCTGCAAAACCACCGGCTTTAAATAGTTTGCGAGCCTTTTGCGAAATCACCTGCTCGCCGTCCCGGATAGAGGCCTTAATAAAATATACTTTAGAAGACATATACAAACACCCTGTTCATTGTTCATGGTTCATAGTTCATCGATCAACAACGAACAATGAACAATTAACAAATTTGAGTGCACCTATTGTATCGTTTTACCCATGCACTGCAAGAAACACATCAGGAAAACAGATGCACGAACAGGATTTTCGCACCCAGGCCGATGAGGATCAGGCCACCGACGGCTTCGATTTTGTTTTCAAAAAAGTGCCCGAACTTACCTCCAATAAAAACGCCAAGATACGACAACACAAAGGTAACGAGGCCGATTATCGTCACGGCTACTACAAGGGGCACTTTTAAGAATGAAAGCGTTATGCCGATAGCCAAAGCATCGATGCTTGTCGCAACGGCTAAAAACAGCAGGCTGACAATATTCGATGGGTCAGGGACTTTTTTAGCCGGGCCGATTTTGAACGATTCATAAATCATTTTGCCTCCGACGCCGCATAAAATGCCGAAGGCTATCCAATGGTCGTAATTTGCGATGTATTCTCTAATAGTCATGCCCGCCAGCGAGCCGACCAGCGGCATAAAGGCCTGAAAAATGCCGAAGAAAAGAGCCATCCGTAGTGCATGATTTACATGTAGCTGTTTATACGCAGCCCCGCTGACAATCGAGACGGCAAAGGCATCCATTGATAGTCCAACGGCGATGATTACGATTGTAACAAGTTCCATCTGACTATATTCCGAACCAATTCAAATATCAAATTGCTTCATAGAAAACATTACGCTACAGGTTGTCATTGCGAGCGAAGCGAAGCAATCTCAAAGACAGCGAAGGCTTTCTACACCTATTACGCAAAAGATTGCCACGGCCCTTCGGGCCTCGCAATGACACTTCATTGAGGTTTCTCAAAGAAATATCAAACATCAGATTTATTTGGTACTCACTCATGATATTGGTAAAGAATAACAAGAAAATTGGGCATATT
>CAZRNB010000035.1:19021-25049 GCA_964601355.1 uncultured Pirellulales bacterium | reverse complement strand
TGGCTTGCTCTTTTACCCGCTGAAGTGCCGGCATCAAAATCGACATCAATAACGCAATTATGGCAATTACGACCAAAAGCTCTATTAAGGTAAAACCTTTTCTGATACGCATAATAGCTACCCCTTTTTACTCTCAATGTTTTTGTTATATATTATACCTTCTTGTGAATGCCTTCTTTGTAAAAATAACGTTTTTCCATTATATTTTAAATCTTTTCCATAAAAATTCTACCCTTTTCTATGAAATTCCATCCTTAGCTTGGTGTTGAGCTGTGATATATTGAGGCGTTTTAATACAGAATAAATAGCTATTTTAGGCTTTCATTCAAGTCGTTCGAGAGTTGATTTTTGCAGCGTATTTACTCTTTTACTAAATAGAATCCGTTGCAGGGAATCTCTATTTTGGGGCCGCTCTTTATCTTTATAAAAAGAGTATCTGTAAAAACCTGCTCAGTATTTGTTGTATCCGGCGGTGTAATTTCCAGATCGAGCAGATAGTCAGTCTCTCCTTTTTTCTGACTTAGGACTTTTATGAAATTATTTTGCGATGATACGGCTTCAACGTCGAATTCTTTGCCGAGGCTGCTGGCTATTCGGACGGATTTTTGTAAAGGTTTTTTCGGTTCGGCATTAAAGATTATTATCTGCGACGGCTCGATTGTAAATATTGGGGACACGTTAAAGGGAATAGTAACCGTTTTCCATTCCGGGTGTTTCAGGCTGATGTGAATAAATCCCTTCATATTTTCTTGAATTTTTTCGGCATCGATTCTGGGTTCAAGAACAAATTTTGCTGCCGTAGCCTTTGGATTCACGTTAGCAGTTATGCAATTAAGAGTTGATTTAAAATCCGTTATCGAGAATGGCCGATTGTCTAAAGTGCTGATTGTAATCTGTGGACAGGTGGTATTTTCGCCCTCAAGGAGCAGCTTGATGCTTTTCGGTTCCCACTCGACCTTCGTTACAATTTTGGCTTGGATGGTCAGCGGGATTTCGGGTTTTGATTTATCGTTGCTGCTCACATGCATTTGTTTTGTTTCTGTGCCAAGATATTTGCCTGATGTATATTCTACTTTCAATATTCCATTTTGGCCGGGTGCATACTTTTTCTTCCTTATTTTGGGAACGGAGATACCACAACAGCCGTTAGGCTGTTTTATTATCAAAGGGCCGTTGCCTGAGTTCGTAAATTGTACCTCGATAGTTTTCTTTTGCTCCGGACCGATTTCGCCGAGATCATAAACTACCTTCTTAATAGTCAGGATTGGCGTTAGCTGGGTTTTTAGGTCGGCTTTAACCTTTTGTTCTGAGCTCTGGCAGCCGAAAGTTAAAAGTACAATGCCGTTAAAAAGCAATAAAATCAATACATTACACTTGCCTCGCATATTTCCACCTCAATATAAGTATGCAATTTAATTGTCTATTACCAGCAACTTGATTATTTTACCAAAAATGATGCCTGCAGGCAATAGGCATCGAGGCTCAAAATTATCTCAAAGATTATAGGGAAATTTTTGACCTGATTCTAACTGCCGGCTGTTGAGCAGCTTTTCATAGGTTACATACGCTGTCGTTGCATACATAGGTGTGGCGTGCCCCCTCCAATCTGGGGGTGCATGTCACATTTATAGGTAAAGACAGGTTATTCTATTGCCTATTATCACAATCGTTAATAGCGAGCCTCCTTTTGTCACCTCGACCGAGGCCGCAAGGCCGAGTGGAGAGGTCTGCCTTCAAAGCAGATTCCTCCGCTTTGGCCCACCAAAGGTGGGCCTTCGGTCGGAATGACGTACATTTCTGCTTGCAGATTTTACCAACAATCTTGACATGCCCCCCCAATCCGGCTCAGATCAGGATTGTGGTTGATGTTTCAGAGGAATTAGGGTATTTTGTTCGTATCGTGCATTTACAGAGATCGGCAAATAGGAGATAGCACCATGGCTAAAGATGTGGAGCAGCTTTATCAGGAGCGTCTGAAACGATACGTTACCGCGATGCGGAATGAGAAGCCGGATATGATCCCGATTCGTCCGTTTGTTGCTGAATTCACTGCTAAATATGCCGGATACACCTGCCAGGAAGTGACCCATGATTACGAGAAAGCCTTTGCCGCCGCTCGCAGGTGCGCTGCCGATTTTGACTGGGACGCGGTGGTCGGCAATATGGTATATGTATGGACCGGACTTACCCAGGCCATAGGGATGAAGTACTACGCGGTTCCCGGCATTGATATTTCGCCGGATACCGGCTTTCAATACATCGAGCCGCCCCAGGAAAAGGCGTTTATGAAGCCGGATGAATACGACCAACTCATCGAAGACCCGACCGGATATCTATTCAATGTCTGGCTTCCGCGCATCTCAAGTGATGTCGCTGCAGAAGGCCAGCCGTCATCATATCGCAATAACCTGTCTTTTTTGAAAGGCGGGATGGCGATGCTGAGCTATTTTAACGCCTTCGGAAAACAAAACGAATTGCTTCGGACCGAGTCAGGTACCGTATCAGCCATCTCAGGGATTCTCAAGGCGCCGTTCGATATTATTGCCGATAAGCTGCGAGGCTATCTTGGACTTGTCACGGATGTAATGGAGCAGCCGGATAAGGTGCTGGCCGCCTGCGAGGCCTTAATGCCGCATCTGCTGCACGTGGCACTTTCCGGGGCTGATCCAGAGAAAAAAGTCCCAATCACCATCTGGATGCACCGCGGATGCGTGCCCTTTTTCTCACGTGAGCATTTCAATAAGTTTTATTGGCCGACGCTTAAGCCGATCATTGAAGAAATCTGGGCGCAAGGCCATCAGGTGCTATTCTATGCCGAGGGTAATTGGAATGCGCATTTGAATGCCTTTGCCGAGCTGCCGGACAAATCAATTGTTTTTCACGTTGACCAGAGTGACGTCTTTGAAGTGCACAAGGTGATTGGACGGAAGTTCTGCATCAGCGGCGGTATCCCTAATTGGCTGCTGGCAGCTGGCACGCCGGACGAGGTGCGCGACTATTGTAAAAAGGTAATTGATGGCGTAGCGGGTGACGGCGGCTATATTATGGATGCCAGCGCTATTATCCAGGATGATGCTAAAATCGAAAATATCAAGGCTCTGACCGATTTTACCCGCGAATATGGCGTGTACTAAACAGTTTAAAATTCAAATATTAAAAATAAAAAATTCTAAATCTTAGTTCACTGTTCATAGTTCATAGTTTGTCGATGAACTATGAACCCAGAACTGCGAACTTCTATAATTTTACATTTTGCTTTTTAGATGTAGCTTTGTAGAAAAGACTCGCTGTCATTTCGACCGAAGCCCCAGTGTCTTCTGTCGAAGACAGAAACAGGGGCGAAGTGGAGAAATCCGCCGTAAGGCGTCCTGAGCGAAGTCGAAGGATCTAAGGCAGATTTCTCGACTCGCCTTAGGCTCGCTCGAAATGACAAATACTGTGTTTTCTGCAGAGTATTTTGATTTTCTTGAAACAGTGGAGTAGTCTAATGTCCAAGACAAAGAAGCAGAAGAGAAAGCCGGGTGTGTGCATCCCCTGGGAGGAAAAGAAGAAGGAGCTACCTAAAATCTTAGGCGATCAGAAACTTGTCCAAAAGGTATGGGAAGACATCGACTCGCTGGGTTATGTTTACATCTGGCACTGTCTGCTTTCATTCTGAGGGTAAAGAGCCCCGCGTAAAACGCGGGGCTAAATATCTCTCGACCCGGTTCGAGACAGGTTTAACCCGTAGTTTTACTACGGGTTTTCTGAGAAAAATAAATGGAAACTATTAAATTATTATGCGATTATTTTCCGACAGCGGTTTTCACCGGCAGGTGCCTGGTCTTTATAAGCGAGGACTGGCGTGTCGAGCTGACTGAGCATAAAGACGGTGATTTTAGCAGGTCAAATCCTGAGCCTTCCATTATACGGGTTAGAATCTTCAAAAAGGCGCTTAATGGAGAGTTTGTGCCAGGTCATTATGAAGACTTTCAGCTTGCATCACTCAGCGAGCTGGCTGAGCAAATAGAAAAATATGTACAGATGGCAGTCGGAGCTAATTTGAGGGAAAACATTGAGTAAGAGGTTCTAATAAAATGAAATATGACCTGCGAGTGTCATACCCGCGAAGGCGGGTATCCATTAACATAACGATAAAGTGGATTCCCGCTTTCGCGGGTATGACAACTACAAAAGGCATTATAAATTACGCGCAAAATGTTCTTCTTTAAATTCCCTTCTTCAGCTACAATCTAACCAATGAAAACTTTAGCTATTAAAAAAGTTAATGATGGGATTGTTTTTACGGCAAAGATTGTGCCGGGCAGCGGTTCGCCGACACGAATCTGCGGCCTGCTCGGCGAAGTGTTAAAAATTAAGGTTGCCGCTCCGCCGGAAAAAGGAAAAGCAAACCGGTGCCTGATAAACTTTTTGGCTGAGCAATTGGCTGTAAAACCAAACGATATTACCATAAGCTCCGGCACAACTAATCCGGTTAAAAGCATACGGATAATTGGGATGTCACCTGAGATGCTATTGGAAAAACTAAACCTGGCTAAACAAAGCTAATAATCAATGACCGAGAAAGCAACGTTGGAGACTCAAAACCTGCAGGACGAAACCTCGCTTAGCCACATGCTGCGGCTGGCAACGCCGGCAATAATCTCAACCATATCTTTCAGTCTCATGCAGTTCGTGGATAGATATATGGTTGCATGTCTGGGAACTGATGCCCTGGCGGCCATTCTGCCGGCTCAATTTGTAAGTTTCGTGCCCGCAAGCTTTGCAATGGGGACAATCACGATTCTCAACACCTTCGTAAGTCAGAGCTTTGGTCGAGGCGCAAAAAAAGACTGCTCAAGCTATTTCTGGCAGGCGGCATACATTGGTTTTGCATATTTTGTGCTCGTGCTGATGATTATGTGGCCGGCGGCGCCCTTGATATTTAGAGTGATGGGACAGCCGGAATCGGTTGTCGAATTGGAGGTGGTGTATTTTCGAATCATGCTATATGCCCTGATACTGGTGAATATAAGCCATGCCGGCAGTCAGTTCTTTATGGGCATACACCGGCCGATAATTAACATGTATGCATCGCTGTTGGGACAAGTAATCAACATTGTGGCAAATTATTTGTTGATATATGGCAAATTCGGGTTTCCTGCCATGGGAATCGCAGGCGCCGGCTGGGGGACAGTTATCGGCCTAAGTTTCTCCACCGTTGTAAGTTTGGCTGTGTTTTTGGGAAACAATATACATACGAACTTCCAGTCCAGGCGAACCTTAAAAATTGATTTTGGCAAGATGTACAATTTGCTAAAGATTGGCGTTCCTGCCGGGCTTGGATTGATGGTAAATGTAGCGATTTGGGGGGTAATTTTAACCGGTTTGGTGGGAATGATCAATGGCAAAGAGGCCTTAGCTGCCACAAGCGTGGCACTATCATACGCGAGCTTTGTCACTATGCCGATTGTGGGAATAGCGACCGCCTTGACCGCGGCTGTGGGCAAATCTATCGGCCAGGGTAAAAAAAACCTTGCAGTAAAACAAACCAGTATCTGTATGAGAGTAGCATTGATCTATATGGGACTGGTGGGAATTTGCTTTTTTCTGTTCAGAGACACTCTGATTTCATTTTGGTCGGCGGACGACAAAGTTAAGGAAATCGGTGTTAATATTTTGATCTGTGCCGCTATATACCTGGTTTTTCACGCTGCACGTATTATCTATAGTGGCTCATTGCAGGGAGCCGGCGATACAATATGGATAGCGATTATTTCAGCCGCGGCATCAATAGTGGTATTAGGACTCGGCGGCGTGCTTATCGTTATTTGTTTCCCGTCTCTTGGTGCTTTAGGGCCATGGATTGCCGCTACAATGAGTGTTATTGTTAATGGACTGGCCAACCGCTGGAGATTCAAAAGCAACAACTGGATGAAAATAGACCTATTTAAACGCCAGGCATTTGGTGTGCCGTTGGATGTTTAGGGAAAAGCCCCCAAAGATGAGGTGGCTTTCAGCATCGTAGTCTAAAAAAAAGACAAAATAG
>CAZRNB010000035.1:0-18921 GCA_964601355.1 uncultured Pirellulales bacterium | reverse complement strand
GCCCCCAAAGATGAGGTGGCTTTCAGCATCGTAGTCTAAAAAAAAGACAAAATAGAAAGGAGCTATCTGCCGATAAATCTGTAACCATGAATTTTATAGCGAAATTAAGTAAAACCAGAGCACCAATGAAACAAGTTTTCCTGATAACGGCCGGAATTGTGATTCTGCTGCCGCAGGTCGCTTTTAGCCGATACCAGCGGCTGGCAAATGAAGGCAGGAGAGGGCTGTATGCAAGATCGATCGAAGATGTACTGCGGCTGCCGGATGATGAAATTGATTTGGCGACTGCTGCTTTAATCGTCTCGGAGCGATGGAGTGATATGGTGCATGGCCGCACATATCTGTCACAGCTTGATGAGATGGCTTTGGAAATTCAAAAAAGATTAGAAAAAAAGTGGCTGAAGCCGAATTATAAAGCGATTCCTGTCATAAATAATTATTTGTTTCGAGAGCTAAAATTCAGGGCAGTTCCGGAGGCAGATGATCCGAATACTTTGTTCTTACACTCTGTGCTGGATAATAAACAAGGTTATTGTTTGAGCCTTTCAATTCTTTATCTTTCATTAGCCGAACGACTGGGTATGCCCTTGTATGGGATTGTTGCGCCGGGTCACTTTTTTGTTCGATACGATGACGGCAAGGTACGCATCAACATTGAAGCTGCCAGCAGAGGCGAAAGCTATCCTGATGAGCATTACATAAATAAATTTAAGGTTCCCAATGTGGACGGTAACAGCATCTATATGAAAAATCTAAGTAAAGTTCAGACATTGGGCTGTTTTTTCAATAATCTGGGCAATAGCTATAGTGACATGGGCAATATTGAGGCTGCACTGCTCGTGCTTCAAAAAGCAGTGCAAATAAATCCGACGTTATCTGAGTCTCGTGCCAATCTGGGAAATGTTTACCTGCAAAAAGGCCAGATAGAAGATGCAATATACCAGTACCGGAAAGCTCTGGAAATAAATCCCGACGATGCCAAGACACATAACAACCTTGGAAATGCGTACTTTAGACAGGAGCGAATGCAGGACGCCGTTTCGCAGTACGCTCTGTCACTCGAGCTGGACCCGAACTACATAGATGCGTATCAGAACATGGCTATTGCTTACAGCAAACAGGAAAAGTTTGGATATGCAATTTTAAATTTGAAACAGGCAATGGGTCTAAAGCCGAAAATGCCGGGCCTATATAACCAATTGGGTGAAGTTTATTACATGATGGGTGACTATGGCGCAGCGGTGCTTCAATACAAAAAGGCGGTGTCGCTTAAACAGGATTTCGCCGAGGCTCATTACGGCTTAGGTATCTGCTACAACAAATTAGGTCAGGTCGATAACGAGATTCAGGCATATAAAAAAGCCTTAACCGCTAAGCCGGATATGCTGGCGGCTCTATTAAACTTAGGCAACGCCTATTTCGTCAAACAAGACTACCAAGCAGCTATCGAACAATATCAGAAAGCTGTTCTTATAAAGCCGGACGATAATTCAATTCACTACAATCTTGGGGCAGCGTACTTTAATAAAGGTGATTACGAGCAGGCGGTGACCGAATATTCCAAGGCCGTCGAGCTTGAGCCGAAAATGGGTAATGCTCATTATGCCCTTGCCGTCGTACTATATAAGCTCGAAAAATATGAGGAGGCTTATGAGCATATACAAATCGCCAAAGAATTAGGAATGGAAGTTCCTAAAGACCTGCTCACTGCTATCAAAAACAGCCTGCGATAAAGAGCAGAGCCGCGACCGTAAGGGAGCGGTAAGACGATAGACGATAGACGATGGACGAAAGATAGCAGACCCGCGACCGTCAGGGAGCGGTAATTTCTCAGAGCCGCCGTAATCCCGTAAGGGATCCCTGTCGGGAGGCGTCCTGTGGAGACCGTAAGGTTTATCTAACGTTATATTCCGGTACTATCGGTTCCCACTGAACCTTCGCCGCGCCCAGAAGAGTGCCGGTTGCATAAGCCAAATCAACCAGCGATATTTGATACTCAGCCAGGGCAAGAATCTCGGCGCTTTGAGCATCGGCAAAATTAGTTTGAGCCTGAAGCACGTCCGTTGACGTCCTTAAGCCAAGCTCAAACTGCCGCTTCTCAGCCTCGTACAGCCTTCCATCCAGGATAGACCTCTGTCTGCTGGCCAAAATTCGCTGCCAGTTTGCTTCGAGCTGGTCTATGGCATTTAGCACCTCAAGCTCAATAAGCGCCTGACGATTTTGGCGGGTGGCCAATCGCTGCCTTCGCTGATACAAGGCCGAGAGCAATCGGCTCTTGGCCGCCTGGTTACCCAAAGGTACCAAAAGCTGCAGCCCTACCCGATGGTCCTCAAACTTCTTATCGAAGAGCAAATCATAAGAGTCATCCCTTGTTTTTCCCAGGCCGTTGATATTATATGTATAATCCAGAGTTGCCAAAGGAAGCGCCTGATTGCGGAGATAATCAACCGTACTGATGTCCTCAGCAATCTGCAGCTCCAGCTCGAGCATTTCCATGCGATTCTCGGCAGATATTGCCACCAGACGCTCCGCCTGTAATTCGTAATGCACCGGATCTGGTAAAGTAGCTGTCACCAGAACCGTAGGTGTCTGCATTTCCAGTCCCGTTTTGTTTATTACACGCTTAAGCTCACGCTCACGGTCGCGCAAATTATTCTCGGCCACAATAATAGCCTCAAGCTGCTGCGCCACACCTGACTCAGCCCGAATAACCTCTACCTGGGCTCTTTCACCTAATTCAACAAAACGTCGAGCTTGCTGGAGCTGTGCCTGAGCCAGCTCATGCTGTTTTTTCCGCACTTCCAATTCCTTACGGGCAGCGTAAAGCCGCCAATATACACGGTCCATGGCCGCAATAACGCTTATTACCTCAAGCTTGGTTCTGGCATCGGTAATCTGCCGCTCGTATTTGGCAATACGAATTGCATGAGTATTAGCACGCCTGCCGGCATTTCTTAATAGAGGCTGACTAATCGAAGCTGAAAGGTTTGATCCGTAGTAAGGATTAAACATTGAGTATGTTGAGTTGGTCTTTGTACGGTTCTCGGCCATATCGAAGTTGACGGTACCTCCACTTCGTAAAGGAACTCTGACGCCGAGGTCTGTGTTTGAATAATCTCTCTGTGAGCCGCTAATATCAAGAGTCGATGCAACTGGTGTATCATTTTTGGAAAATGACAAGTTTGATGTAAACGCAGACTCAAAGCGGGCCTCTTCTTCGCTGACCTTCTCGGCAGCGATGGCAGGAGCAATAAGCTGCACTTTAAGCTCCAGATTGTTCTCCAACGCCATTGCCCGACACTGCTCTAAAGTCAGCTCAAGCTCCGCCGGTGCCGATTCGTTTCCATCCACAGGCTTGTCCGCCGGGCTTGCGGCGGGTTTGTTTGGCTCAACCTGTGTTTGCTTTAAATCAAGCGTCTCTATTTGTCGCAGCTTCTGTGGCTTGATCTTAACCTCGTAAAACTTCTCGCCGGCGAAGTACTCTTTACAGCCGGTTAAAGCTGTAAAAACAAATGCAAAAATCAAAATGTAAAATGCTCTGTGGAAAAAACAGTATTTGTCATTTCGAGCGAGCCGAAGGTGAGTCGAGAAATCTACTTTTTTAGTAGATTTCTCCACTTCGCGATGCTTCGCATCGCTTCGGTCGAAATGACAAAAGGACTTTTCTACAAAGGATTTTGATTTTTGATATTTGATATTTGATTTATTCATGTCTAAGTGCCTCAATTGGGTCGAGCCTGGCGGCTTTAATTGCTGGAAACATTCCGAAAAATATACCTACCGAAGCTGCAAAACCAAATGAAATCGCTATCGCCCACAAAGGGATATACGCCAAATCAAGCTCGACCTTTGGGATGTTGGCTATGGCCATAGTCAACAACTGACCAAATCCTATCCCAACTAAACCGCCGATGAAGCACAATACCACGGATTCGATCAGGAACTGGGTAAGAATCGCGGACTTCTTTGCTCCTACTGCTTTGCGAAGGCCGATCTCTCTTGTCCTTTCGGACACCGAGACCAGCATAATATTCATAATACCTACCCCGCCGACCAAAAGAGAGATTCCGACGATGCCGCCCGCCACCATTGTGACCACAATCGCGATTGTATTGAATGTCTGCAGGGCGCTCTTGAGCGATTCGACACGAAACGTGTCAGGCTCGCCAACTTTGATATTGCGGGTGCGACGAAGGAAAAATTTTATCTCAGCCTGTGCTTCTTCCAGAACGTCGGCCGATTTGCTTGATGAATAGGCGCCAATCCAGGGTTCCTGCAATTTGAAAGCCGTCTTAAACGGGATGAACACCTCATAATACTCTTCTCCACCTTCTCCAAACCGCATTTCAGGCCTTTGTTCAATAACACCGACAACGCTAAATGCCTGGTGACCAATACGAATTATCTGGCCGATACAGTCACGGTCAAGGTGAAGCTTATCTCGCAATTTAGGGTCAATCAGACACACCTGGCGTACCTGCTCATCGTCAATAACGGAAAAAGTTCGCCCGGAAAGAATTGGCCTATGCTCAATTTCATGGTACGAATGTTCGATGCCGGTGACATTAACGTTTTCAACCGACTTTTCACCGGCTCGAATCGTATGTCGCCCCACGTGGGCCATCCTGCTTAAACGCTCAACCGAAGGACAGTTCTCGATCAAGCCATCCAAATGCTCGGGCAAAAACCGAATCGACCACCATGAGGCGTTGCGCAAGGGCCCTGTATTTGGACGTGTGGGATAAATAAATATTGTATTAGTTCCGAAGGTTTCCACCTGAGTCAGGATTTTGGTCTTCAGACCCGTAAGAGCTGCAATAACCGCAGTAACCGAAGCGACCCCTATTACGATGCCGATTGTTGTCAGTATAGACCTTGTTTTATTTGTCCAGATTTGTCCAAGGGCAAGATATACACTCTGATAAAACAGACGAAAAAAAGCCAGCGGAATCCGTAACAAAGCAATCATGCCTGTTCCTCCTGCGAATCGTTATGTATCATTTCTTTTAAAGCCGGGTCATGCTCCCTCGGCAGGTCGCTGTGAATCCGCCCATCCTTCATGTGGATTATTCGCTTAGCGTGACATGCTACGCTTTCCTCGTGGGTCACTATGATAATGGTCTGACCCTCTGTATGAAGCTGGTCGAACAGTGTCATGATGCTATCGCTCGTTTTGCTGTCGAGATTGCCGGTTGGCTCATCCGCCAGCAGAATGCTTGGATTGCATACAAGAGCACGGGCGACAGCGACGCGTTGCTTCTCGCCGCCTGAAAGCTGATTCGGCTTATGTTTCATTCGGTCTGCCAGCCCCACCCGCTCGAGCACCTGCTTTGCGCGTTTGCGCCGGGACCACCAGCCGTCTCTGGAATAAATCAATGGTATCTCAACATTCTTCAAGGCGCTTAACCGGCCAAGCAGCTCAAATGATTGAAAAACAAATCCGATTCGCTCATTGCGAACACGAGCCAGTGCCGCGTCACTCATCTTGGTAACATCTTGTGTATCCAGCTCATAGCGGCCCGCTGTAGGCCGGTCAAGACAGCCGAGAACGTTCATCAAAGTGCTCTTGCCCGAGCCTGAAGGCCCCATTATTGCAGCGTACTCGTTCTCCAGCAGATCCAGACTAACACCGTCAAGCGCATTGATACGCTCGACACCGACTTTGTAAATCCGAGTCACGTCTTTAAGCCGAATTATCAGTCTATCATTCTGATTCATCTTTTTTCACTTCGTTTGGCTCGTTTGTATCAGCTTTTGTTTTAACATCTTTTTTCTTCTTTTTTGCTTCTGCTTCGCGTTCATCCTGTATCTTTTGGTCGTGCTTTAGCTTCTCGAGCATCTTATATGGACCAACCACAATCCGGTCTTTTTCTGTAACGCCCGATTTAATTATAGTATGCGTCAGGTCACACTGCTCAATCTTAACAGGAGTCACGACAGCTTTGCCGTCAATGTAACGATAGACTACGGTTGCGAATGTCTTGGTAGAATCCACCTCCGGATTGTTTTCACGGATTTGCAGGGGCAGACTATCCACCTCTACCCCCAGAACCGCCTGCGTGGGCACTTTGAGAATGTCCGTGTGTTTACGCGTCTCAATATCCACGTTGGCGGTCAGGCCTGAATGCAGCCTGTCTTCGACAGCATCAAGCAGTATTTCAGTCCTGTAATATTTAGTTCTGCTGTATGACAAATCGTTTGCCAGAGCAATCGAATCAACAACTCCTATAAATTCGCGGTCGGCAAACGCGTCCAGGTGAACCTTGGCCTTCTGGCCGACCTCCAATTTTCCTACGTCGGCCTCATCAACCTGTGCCACAACCAGCATTTTGGACAGGTCCGCCACCACCATAATCACCGTTCCCGGATTATTCATGGTTCCCGTCATAACCATCTCACCTTCTTCAGCATTAACCCGTGTCACTACGCCGTCGATAGGCGAAACGATAGTCGTATAGCTAAGAGTCTCACTTGCCTGGGCAATCCTTGCGTCGGCTGCTTCAAGATTGTGCTGCAGCACCTGCAGATTTAACTGTGCCGATACCAGTGAGTGCTTCGCTGCCTCGTACTGAGACCTTAGCTCATCAGCCTTAAGCCTGGTCTGGTCATACGTGGATTGGCTAATATCTCGCGACTGAAACAATCCTTCCTGTCGGGTCAAATCAGTCTCAGCCTGTTTAAGTGAGGCGGCAAGACCCAGAAGGCTTGCCTGCTGACTGGCTAACCTTGCTTTTTCCACCTCGATTTGCGCCGCTTGCGCAGCACGATTAGCGGAGGCTTGCAGCAGTTGAGACTCCAATTCCTTCGCATCCATGCGAATCAATACCGAAGGCGGCACCGGCGGATTTGCATTAGGATCGCCACGAGTAACAACGTCTCCTTCATCATAAGGAAGCTCAACAACGCGAGCGGTAACTTTTGCACTTATCTCTACCTTTTTCTTAGGCTCGATCTCGCCGGGAGCGCTGACAAACTCGATAAGCTCTCCGCGCTGCGGATTCTCAATACGTACTATTGTGGTTTTGCCTGAGGAAGCACTTTTAGCCTTAATCAATATCCCGACTACAAAAAGCACGGCCAGCGTAGATAGAACCGTAATAATAACTATGCGAGACTTTTTCACTGCGAGAATTCTCCTAAAAAAACAGATTACAATTGACACAATAAGAAAAACTTATTGTATAAAATATAGACGTTTAATTCCAGAGTTTCTTGCGCTATTTTTCAAAAATAGAACCATCCTGCCGAAGAAATTATGCCGACCAAACGTTACCGTTTTGTCACGGTTTTGTCCTTTTCTTGTTATTTTTCAAAGGAAATTGGGGTGTAGGGAATCGGGAAACCAGAAGGATTGTGAATTTACGATTTCCAATTTTCAATCGACAATCGAAATTCGGCAATCAAAAATCTGTTCCTGCTCTATGGTTTTGCAGCCATTTTATTACCCAATCCTCCGCCTGCCGGGCTGTCTGTAACTGCCCTTCCAGCTGAGCAATATACATCTCCTCAGCCAATTGTCCGAGAGCTGGTCCCGGCACGGCACCTAATCGAATCAAGTCGTGGCCGGTGAGCAGCGGTTTCGGCCGCAACTCAATATCGCCAAGAGCCTTTATTCTCTTGCGAATATTTACCAGTGCAGAAATGCCGTCTCCTTTGGCTTTCTGAATGGCTCTTTGCAGCTCATACAAATCCCCGAAGTACGGCTCAGCAGCAATTAGTTTCAATTCGGCCAGGGACATCTGCTCATTAAGGAGCTTGCCTCGGCTCGTCAGTAAGAATTTTAAATGCTTGGTCTGGTTTCTGCTGAGCTTCAGCACCTTACAGTTCTTCAGTGCATATTCGGCATCGCAGCCGGCAAAAAGCCCTGCTAATGCCAGAATAAAGTTAATTTTTCTTCGTAATTGGCCTAAGACGGCGCCTGCGACCTCCGCCGGCTCACCCACAAAGCCGGGGAGAATAGATTCAGCCAATCTGCTTTTAACCAATAAAGACATCCCTGTAGAACGATTGGGATCAACAAGAATACCTTCCAGCTCGGCTGCTATACGCTCACCGCTTATTTTGGTGATATTTTGAGCGCTGCTGTAAATAGCTGAGAAGGTCATCGGCTCAATCGCGAAGCCAAGCTGCGTAGAAAATCGAACCGCCCGTAACATTCGCAGGTAGTCTTCGCCGAACCGCTCCTCGGCTCTGCCGATGGTCCGTATTATGCGTTTTTTTAGATCTGCCTGTCCATGAACGTAATCGACGACTCTACCCTCAAGGGGATCGTAAAACATGCCGTTGATGGTAAAATCTCTTCGGCCGGCGTCCTCAGCAGCGCCGGCAAACTCGACGTTGGCCGGATGTCTGCCGTCGGCATATCCGCTTTCAGTCCTGAATGTTGCAACTTCGACCTGCTGTTTTTCTACGAGGACAATTACAACGCCGAATTTAGCGCCGACCTTTAATGTGCGTTTAAATAGTCTTATGACGTCATCCGGAAGGGCTGACGTCGCAGCATCATAGTCGCTTGCCGACCGGCCAAGCAGCATGTCACGAACACAGCCGCCCGCTAACAAGGCCTCAAATCCATAGCTGCGCAACCGCTTAACTACTTTTATTGCCGACTGCTTATTCGTCACACGACACCGCCCGCAAAATAGTTACCGACATGCTGCCCCATCGGCGCCTATCTATCACTTGGAATCTGCCATACTGCTCGAGCAAAAGAATTTTACTTTCGGTTCTGACAATCACAAAGCCATCCGTTGCCGCCTGCCCGCTGAGGATGTCCATCAGTCCACTCAGAGGCGAGCTGGCTTGAACGTCTCTTGTACAGGCATACGGCGGATCTACAAAAACAAGGTCATACCCGCAATTGTCGATTGTCGAATGTCGATTGTCGATTTTTTTCTCAACAGGAGCGCCTGTCTTAAAAGCGTTAGCTCTTATAACCTTTGACTCTTTAACAAAGCCAGCTTTTTCAATGTTCCGATTCAAAGTTTCGACAATACCGGGATCCTGCTCAATAAATGTCACAAACTTTGCGCCTCTGCTTAACGCCTCAAGACCTAAAGAGCCTACGCCGCAAAATAAATCCGCAACGATTTTACCTTCCGGCAGGCCGTAGTTGCTTAGCACATTAAAAAGTGACTCCTTGACCCGGTCTGTAATAGGCCGAGAGACAATCGTTTTGGGGCTGAACAAGTTCATCCCCCGTTTTGTACCGGCTATGATTCTCATTCGGTTTTTAAAAACCCCACGTGAAATCCGCCAAAAGGACGGCGGACAAGCGTGGGACTAAATATTTTGTGTATCAATGTCAAGGTTTTCATTAAGGTTTTGCCCAGTAGTCAATTACAAGAATCTTATCTAAATATGGCTGTGACATTGAGACCAGCTCTTTATGGGCAGGATGCGGCAGGTATTGTGCGCGATCGGCTTCGTTAAGAAACGTCACCACGAAACAATGAGTAAATCCTTCGGAACGGTTCTCAATGCTAACGTCGGTGCCCCACTGGAAATCATATATCGCGCTGATTTTGCTCGGCATCGCACAAAAAACATTCTCAATGTCCTTTATCTGCCGATTTGTAGCGTCGTCCTTGAATTTGAGCAGAACCACGTGATGCAGGGCCTGAGCCGGTTTTTTAGCCTCCTGTGGAGCTGCCGCCGAAGCATTTTTTTCATCGACAATACGTTCTGTCTTCTGAACACTTATACATCCTTCCAGCAGAATCATCCCAACGATCAAGTACAAAGCATTTCTTACCATAATCGGCTACCTCCAAATTTAGGTCACGTGTCTGTTCCTGTCACCATATCGACGGCTGTATTTTATCAACATGGTTATCCGCAGTCTATTGAAAACCTTCCCAGCAGCGCAATCAAAGCAGAAGGTCGCTAATTTGTACGACACATTGGCGGAACTTCTCGGCAGGTAAGGTTACGGTCTGCCATTTAGGGCTGCGAATTTTCATATATGAACGATAGTCATCCATCTTAATACAGAAAAATATATATCTTTTTTCAGCGGAATCATAGACTGCTCTGCCGTCAAAATCTACATCGATATGCTCAATTTTGTATGCGAAGACAAAAATTGCCTGATGACCTGTTTTAAAAATTTCCTGCCACCTGCCAAGTCCCTCAATATCGTCGGTTGTGACCCAGCACTGAAGACCCGTTAATTTGCTTAGGCTGGTTCCCTTGAATTTTCTCCCCTTTACCTCCGCTATTATTACCTGCCCATTGCGGGGATATATTAAAAAATCAAAGCTCTTGACCTTACAACCGGCAAAAGCCGATTTTTTGCGGTCGTCTATCGCAATGTACCGAACGTGATTATCAATCAACCAATTTTCAAAGGCCCCCTCATAGTGATTCCGTGGGAAATCCTTCATCTTTAATCAAGAAACCCCGCAATAAATTGCGGGGCTAAACATTTAGTGTTTATCCACAAAGAACCGGCCAAGTTCAACCATTTCTTGTTGCCCGGTCGCCATATCCTTGATGGCAAGCTTATTTTCCTTTAACTCCTCCCCGACAATTATGCACTTTTTAGCGTTTATCGACGACGCCTCTTTTAACTGCTTGGAAAGTCCGGCCAGCGGCTTATAGCTAAAAACGGCAGAGAAACCCTTCGACCGCAGCTTCGCTGTAATTTCATATAATTGTCTCGAAAATACATTGTCTGCCAGAGCCACAAAGTAATCCACTTGTCTCTTTGGAATATTTTTTTCAAGCAATCCTTTTTCCCTAAGCAGGATTTCCAATACACAATCACCCATACCCATTCCGGTGGCTGAAATCCGTGGCCCGCCGAAATCACATAGCAGGTTATCGTATCTGCCGCCGCCGCAAATTGCCCGCAGCTCTCCTACGATATCATGTATCTCAAATACAATGCCGGTATAGTAAGCTAATCCGCGAACAACACTCGGATCATAAGCACAAAATTCTCCCGCTCCCATCATATCAAGGATATCAAGAACACTTTTTACTTCTTTATAAGCTTTAAACCCGTCTGGTTCGTCCCTTATTAAATCTTCGAGCTGCGGCATCGTATTTGCGCTCATAAAGTCCAGGATTTTCTTGATCGTTTCCTTATCTGGAACCTGTTCACCAAGCAGCTGCTCGAATGTTTCAAAAGGCAATTTAGTTTTTTTATCGAGCACGGCATATATAGACTCAAGTTTTTCTTCAGGGACACCCAGACTTTTAAGAAAGGCAGCCAATAGTTTTCTGCTTGATATCTTGACTTTGATGTCTTTCTCGGTCAGACCAACGTCACGCAGGTAATCGATGGTTGTAAAGATGATTTCCGCATCGGAGGTGCCGTCATCAGCTCCGATTATATCGATATTCCATTGGAAGAATTCGCGAAGCCGGCCTTTCTGAGGCCGTTCTGCCCGGCACAATCTCGGCACCGAAAACCACTTTATTGGCCGGGGCAGTGAATTAATTTTCTGGTTCACCATGCGGGCTAAAGTAGGAGTGATCTCTGGTCTAATCGCCAGCTCTCTGCCGCCTCTGTCCGTGAGAGAGAAAAGCTGCTCGACGATTTCGTTGCCGCTTTTTTCTTTGTATATCGTCAAGTATTCAAATATCGGCCCGTCGTACTCTTCAAAGCCGTTACGGATAGACACCCGCTTCCATCCGTCGATTATCCAGTTTCTTACGGCCATATCCTGTGGATAAAAATCTCTGGTCCCTTTTACCGGCGGTATTTTCATTTCCTTTTCTTCTTCCCTTTATTCTTTTTTTGCTTTTTTGTCATGTTATGGCGTAAGCCATGCTGTGCATTGTCGAATTTTATCTTCATGTGTTCTCGTACCTGTTTATCATTAGTAAAGTGCAGTTCGTATTCGTATTTGCCTTCGACGTAGTCACAGTCCTTATGGCGGTATTTTCTGCAAATCTTCGGCCTTTCGTCGTAAATTCTGCAGCGATTATCTTTCGCCGAAAGGTGGCGGCATCTGTTCTTTATCTCGATATACCATTGGCCATCTTCGACAAAGATCGTTATATTTTTATGGCACAGATACCATCTGATGTCGTCATAATCTTCTTTTGTCTCGGGCGTCTCGATAGGCAGAGCAAAATATCTGCAGCACAAACCAATACACTTGTTACATTGGTCTTTCTTAATCATTGCACTAAGCTCAAGATACACCAGGTATTATTCACGATGTCCTAAAAAACAACTATAAGCTATTGCTTATCGGGCGTCAATAATGGCAAATTTACCCCGTTAGAAATTCTAAAACCAATACTTCACATCCAAGGTGCGGGATTTCTAACGGAGTTTGCACGTTCTTAGTTTTGCAAATAATTATCCGCAGCTTGCAGAAAGCCGATAATAGAGTATCTTATAAATATGGGGCGGAAAATAATGGATGCTCCGGCATTCATTGCCTTCATCTTACGTTGGGGGTTTGGCAAAGTATCAATGATTGCCGATAACGTCCGAGAATATCCTAAAAGAGCTTTTACTCTCATCGAGCTGCTGGTAGCTCTAATGATAACCAGTCTTGTCCTGACAGTAGTGCTTACTTTGGCCTTTGCAATGACGACAGCGGTTGATAGCAGCGATGATATAGCTGAAAAACAGGCACGAGTTCGCCACGTCACCCTGACAATCTCGGAGCTGTTAAAGCACTGCAAGCTCGTATGTGGCAGGCCCGACAACGATTTGGCTATATGGAAATCAGATGACGATGATAATGGGAAAATCAACATCACCGAACTGGTCTATATCGAAACGGGCAGCAAGGGAAACTATATTCAGCTGCTGGATTTCCCAAATGTGCCGAAATGGCTGCCGACATGGCTAAAATATCCCGACCTGATCAATATCAAAAGCCCATGGTTTAAAACCATATTGAAAGGGTATTTCCAGGAAAGATACGTTGTTTTGGTCGAACAATGCAGCAATGCTCAATTTTATTTGGACCTGGAGACCCCTAAAACGCAGTTTGTAAGCTTGTCGTTTGTTCTGCAGGAAAATGGCGCAGCACATCCATATCAAATAAATGCCTCGCTGCGGACCCATGCAGCTTATTTGCTCGATAGTGCAGATCACATTGTCGCCGCTGATGACGATTAGCATCGAAAACCTGCGGTAAAACCGCGGGGTTGCATATCAAACTTATCAGGAAAAACACCAAAAATATAAAAATACTTTATTTGAAGCGCACATTTGCAATGGATTCAAGAAGGAGTATAATATTGACAAATCGTATTGAATGAGCAAATATAAAGGTTGCAGGTAAATGGTGTTTGGATACAGAACAAAATTTATCTTGTTGTCAGCCATAGCCTTTCTGGCCGGACAGGCCGAGAATGCTTTGGCGGAGACCTGGCAGATTGAAGAGGGCCAGGATTGGAAATCAGTTCAAGCTAAAGATGAAGATAAATATCTCCTGGTTACAATTCGTACCGAAGACCTGATTAACACGGGCCAAACTTTGGCCCTTTATGAAGAATGGAGCGAGCTTGGAAAAGAGTTTCCTGAAATCGCCCAGCGGGATTTGGATATTTTTATCGAAGCGGAACTGCTCTACTGCGACCAGAAATTCACTAAGGCGGTTAGAAACTATAATAAATTTCTTCAGAAAGATTATGGCGGTAGTACACTTTATGATGTGACCCTGGAAAGGCTTTTTCGCATAGCTAAGGCTTTCCTGGCTGGTCGCAAAATGACCGTGCTCGGCATCTTCCAGATAAGGGGATACGCCGAGGGCGTCAAGATTATGGAAAGCATCACCGACCGAGCGGGCGACAGACCCATTGGAATTCAGGCTGCCGTAGCTGTTGCGGAAAGCTATGAAAGAAGAAAAATGTTCAACGAGGCACACCTTAAATGGTCAGAAATTTCATGGCAGTGGAAAACCGGCCGGATTGCAAGGCAGGCCCTGCTTAATATGGCTCAGTGCAAACACGCCGCGTATAAAGGGCCAAAGTATAATGCCTCGAGTTTAGATAGTGCAAAGACCTATTATGAAAATTATAAATCGCGTTATCCGGAGGATACCAAAGAGCTTGCTATTGATGAAATACTAAAGCAGATTAATGAGCAAATTGCTTACAAGCAGTTTAACATCGGCCAATATTACCAGCAAACCGGCAAAACACTGGCGGCTAATCTTTATTATCAGATGATCATACGGAATTGGCCGGAAAGTGAATCGGCTAAGCTGGCAAAGGAAGCTTTTACCCAGGATTTAAGTAGTACGGAAACTCAGAATGAATAAAGAAAGACTTCGTCGAGAATCAGGTCATAAGATACTTGTGCTCTTATGCACTTATGCTCTTATGCACGTTGGTTTGATTATCTGCGGCTGTTCTCAAGTGACCGGCTATTACAACTCATCACTTTACCCGCAGGGTATCAGCAGTGTTTGCTTAAAGATGTTCGACAATCAAACCTTCAGACGAGGGGTAGAATACGAGCTATCCGACGCCCTGGCGAAACGTATCGAGACGGAAACGCCTTACAAAATAATCTCCAGCCCGGATCGTGCCGACACTGTAATGATCGGTCAGATAGTATCAATTGACGAATCAGTGCTCAGCGTTGAACGAGAGTTAGGACGCGCGCTGGAAAAAGAAGTGCATTTGCGGGCAGTGGTCACCTGGAAAAACTTAAAGACGGGAGAATTGTTAATGGACAACCAATCGGTTTCTGCGCAGGCAACGTTTTCCGAGTTTCAAGACCAGGATTTCAGCTATGCTTCAGCCGTAGCAGCAAACAATCTGGCACGACACATCGTAGAATTAATGCAGAAGAAGTGGTAGCAGCAAAATAAACGCATTTTTTGCAGATAATGAGTGATAATCAAGACAAAAAAACAAATCAAAAACGTCGTGGCTCACGACGAAAATTAAGCACGAAAACACCTTTGCCTAACTATAAGCGCGGACCTTTTAGCTGGCTTGTAATCGTTATAGCCGTGGCATTTGCAGTGTGGCTAATGCTGCAGCCGGGTCTAAAGAGCAACAATATCAGCTTTGACGAGTTTGAAGAAGCTCTTAACAACAATGAAATTGACAAGAACAAGCCTATAGAAGTTAGTGAAACCGAGGTTGCAGGCGAATTCAACCAGGAAGGCTTTAACAAGCACGGCGTTAAAAAGTTCACGGTAGATTACAGGGACGTTGCGGGCGAACGGCTAATGGAGCTGCTCAAGACCAGCAAAGCAAAGTGGAGATTTACAAGGCAGCATTTATGGCTTTTGATGCTGATGCAGTGGATACTTCCGTTGCTCGTGTTTGTGGGATTTTTGTACTTTATGTTTGCGCGGAATCTGCGCAGCGGGGCCGGCGGAATGTTAATGTCCTTTGGCCGAAGCAGGCACCGATTACACGGCAAAGACCGTGTTATAGTTACATTCAAGGACGTAGCCGGTATCGATGAAGCGAAGGAGGAAGTGGCTGAAATAATCGAATTTTTGAAAAATCCCAAAAAATTCCAGCGGCTGGGCGGACGGATTCCCCGTGGAGTATTGCTGGTGGGGCCTCCCGGCTGTGGAAAAACACTACTGGCCAAGGCAATAGCCGGCGAAGCAGACGTTCCGTTCTTCAGCATATCGGGAAGTGACTTCGTAGAGATGTTTGTCGGCGTTGGTGCGTCGCGAGTACGTGATTTATTCAAGCAGGCCAAAGACAATTCGCCCTGTATTATCTTCCTTGATGAGATTGACGCAATCGGTCGTAAGCGCGGCCCAAGCTTTGTTGGAGGCGGCCACGACGAACGCGAGCAAACTCTAAATGCAATTTTGGTCGAGATGGATGGCTTCGATACCAACGACCAGGTAATCGTAGTCGCGGCGACAAACCGCTCGGACATCTTAGACCACGCATTGACTCGTCCGGGCAGGTTCGACAGGCAGGTTGTTGTACCTCTGCCGGATTTAAAAGGCCGGGCTGAAATCTTGAGGGTTCACGCAAGAAACGTGAAATTAGGGCCCAACGCCGACCTGAATAAATTGGCACGCGGCACCCCCATGTTCAGCGGAGCAGACCTGGCTGCTATTATCAATGAAGCTGCTCTAATGGCAACAATGGCCGACAAAGAATATGTGGAAATGGACGATCTTGAGGAAGGACGCGACAAGGTTCGCTGGGGCAGGGCAAAGAAAAGCAGAGTCATCGACCAGAAGGAAAAGGAAATTACCGCCTATCATGAAGCCGGCCATACGTTAGTGCAATCCCTGTTGAAGGATGCAGATCCATTGCATAAGGTAAGTATCATACCTCGTGGACCGATGGGTGGCGCCACTTTTGCTCTGCCGGAGAAGGATAGAACCATATTTACGAAAAGATACTGCATGGCGCTTTTGCAGGTATGTTTCAGCGGGCGAATAGCGGAAGAAATATTCTGTGACGATATATCCAGCGGAGCACAGTCGGATATTGAGCAGGCTACCAAGATATCGCGGCAGATGATCCTGACCTGGGGTATGAGCAGCGAGCTGGGGCCGATTAGCTATGGATCGGATTTGGGAATTCAGGATCTCATATATATAATGCCCAGTGAAAAAGAGTATTCGGAAAAAACAGCCGAATCGATAGATAGCGAGGTAAAAAAGATTACTAATGAAGCATATAAGAAATCAAAAGAGTTGATAGAAGCAAATAAAGATAAGCTGGAGCGAATAGCCAAGGCGCTGCTGAAATATGAAACCCTTGACGCTGGGGAGGTCAAGCTGATTCTGGAAGGTGGTGAGCTGGTTAAGCCCACTGTTGGCGATTTATTAGCCTCTGAGCAGGCAAAGCACGTCCCGAACAAAGACGAAGGAAGCGAACCGAAAAAAGCTGACCAAAGCCAACAATAGGAAAGCCATCGCCGCAACGGCGATGGCTAAACAGAATCCGCCAAACGAAAGGCGGATAAATATTTAGCCCCGCCCCGCTATGGCTTCGGCCTTCTGGCTACGGCTTGGCGCTTCGCCAAGACGAGTCGCCGAGACGAGCGTTTTACGCGGGGTTTATTTTACACCCAGCGTATTTATGCAAAATATGACTTTCGCCACATTATGGATAATGTGTATCCTTTTTATTCTATGCCCCGCCTCAGGCGCACAAACAAATTCGCCAAACTCCACAGCTCCAGCCGATATTGTCACTTCGCCTGTTGAGCTGGTAAGATACGAAAACGAATTTTCAAATGTGCGTATTGAGCCTGTCCGGATCGGCATCGGCTCTGAGTTTGGTGTAGGCGTCTTCTTTGAAGGAACCGATGACCTGCACTACTACGCAAACTCTGAAACCGCACCGGCCACCGGCATTGAATTAAAGGTCACAGCCAGGTCGGACGAATTCAGCTTTGACTCTTCAATATACCCTTATCCAAAGCTTTTCACGGATTCGCTGGGCAACAAAATCGAAGTTTTCAGCAGTCATTTTATCGTATCTATCCCCATAAATTCTGTCAAAGCTCCGGCGCCGAGCTCCGTTATCGAAAAAGGAACCGTCGAAGTCACGATTTCCGGCATGGCCTGCACGAGTATGGTCTGTCTGCCGCCTTTTGAAAAAACACTGCGAATAAGTATTGACCTGAGCCGAAAAGATACATGGAAAATGATTGGTCTTAAATCGGTAGTTAAAGAGCCACAGTTACAGATACTCAAAGAGCCAAATTATCCGATATGGTTTGCTTTGACGTTAGCTTTTATAGCCGGCGTCATCTTAAACATTATGCCGTGCGTGCTGCCGGTAATACCGCTGAAGGTATTGAGTATATTCGAACAGGCCAGGCACAATAAGGCCGAGTGTATTTTAATGGGACTTTCATTCTGTTTAGGAATACTTTTGTTCTTTGCTTCTTTGGCGGCATTAAATATTGTCCTGCGTCTTGGCTATGGCACGGTGCTTCAATGGGGCGACCACTTTCGCAGTCCGGTTTTTCTTGTGGCGATGTCACTGCTGATGATTGTGCTGGCATTATTTATGTTCGGTGTTTTTATAGTTACCATCCCGTCGTCGATAGGCGGTAGAGCTGGAGGTGGTAAGGGACATCTTGGCTCTATCGGGATGGGATTTTTGGCCGGCTTATTGAGCACCCCTTGTAGTTTTGCGCTATTGACCGCCGCTTTTGCCTGGGCACAAACCCAGAAATTGACAATGGCAAGCCTTTCGATAATGCTCATTGGTTTAGGTATGGCTGCTCCTTATGCGATACTCACTTCGATGCCGTCGTTATTGAAATATCTGCCGAAGGCCGGTCGCTGGACGGAGCTTTTCAAACAGTCCATGGGGTTTGTTCTTTTGATAGTGGCGGTCTGGCTGGTAACAGCACTACCTTCAATCCGGAAAGATGCTGTGCTATATTTTGGCGTGATATTGGCCTTCTGCGCCTGGATGTGGGGCGGCTGGGTAAATTTAACTACGCCGGTTGTCAGTAAATGGGTCATACGAATTATCTCTGTAGCAATTGCGGTCTTGGCGGGTGCATGGCTGCTGTCGGGACCTGGAGCTGAACGAATTAACTGGCGGCAGTATGACGCCTCTCTTATTGAGAAAGCAATAGAAGAGCAAAGACCGGTCTTGGTCGAATTTATGGCTGATTGGTGCTTAAGCTGTAAGACGGTAGAAAAAATTATTTATTCTCGGAAGGATATTGCTAATCTAATTAAACAAAAAGGGGTAGTGGCAATTAAAGCCGATACAACGGGAAAAGATTTCCCTGCTACGTTAGCTTTGAAAAATATCTATAATGAGCCGGCAGTGCCGGTTAGTATGTTGTTTGTGCCGGGCAAGAAAGAGCCGGTCAGATGGCGTGGAATTTTGTTTGCAAATGAATTGAAAAAGTCTCTCAAGGGACTTCCTAATGGGAAAAGCAATGAAAAACAAATTGAATCTCAAAAGAATTGATAAGGCTGAGGCGGCTGAACGCGTTAAAAAAATCTGGCCGATATTGAAAAAAAGATTTCCCGA
>CAZRNB010000034.1:0-25646 GCA_964601355.1 uncultured Pirellulales bacterium | reverse complement strand
AAAAAGGCGAGCCAATCGGCACACACGAATTTTTATACCCGCTTATGCAGGGCTATGATTCCGTCATGGTCAAAAGCGATGTTGAATTAGGCGGTACAGACCAGACATTTAATAATCTGGTCGGCAGAGACCTGCAAAGGGTAAACAGCCAGAAGCCACAGGTCGTAATCACTACGCCGATACTTGTCGGTCTTGACGGCAAAGAAAAGATGAGTAAATCCAAAGGCAATTACATCGGTGTAACCGATGAACCGAATGATATGTTCGGCAAGGTAATGAGTATCTCCGATGTGATGATGGAGAATTACTTTACATTATTGACGGATATAACGAGTGAAAAGATAGCTGAGCTTGTTAATCCCGACAAAACGCATCCGAAAGAAGCGAAAGTTTTGTTGGGTAAAACAATTGTAGCTCAATTTTATAGTGAAACGGCCGCACAAACTGCCGCCGCTGAGTTTGATAAGGTTTTCGCCCAGGGACAATTGCCAAAAGAGATTCGAGAGGTTGTAATAAATGATCCGACAATTTCAGTTAAGCAGTTACTTCTTACGTGCAATCTCGTTAAAACCGGGGGAGAGGCAAAACGTATGATTGCCCAGGGAGCAGTAACTATCGACGGCCAAAAAGTCAGCGATCCTAATGCACCGGCAAATGTATCAACCGGCCAAGTCGTCCGTGTTGGCAAACTGAAATTTGTCCAGATAAAAATCGAAGGTAAAGCAACAGCAGGTTAATTTTAAGGTTTGAAGTTACTTTGTAGAAAAGAACAGAATTTGTCATTTCGAGCGAGCCGTAGGCGAGTCGAGAAATCTACTTTTTATGCAGATTTCTCCACTTCGCGTCCCTTGGGGACGCTTCGGTCGAAATGACAGCGAGTTTTTTCTACAGAGCAGTTTGAAGTATCAAAAAAGACAATAATTATTTGCTACTGCTGCGTCTTCGCGGAATAGGACGAAGATTCTTTTCAGTACCTCCGAGCTTGGCAAGTCTTTTGTTGCTTTCAGAAGCATGCTTTAAAAAGAGCTTTTTGGGCTTCGGCAAAAAGTCATCAATTTCCTCAAACTCAATAGGTTCATCACTATATTTTATTCTTTTCTTCATAAGACTTTAGCTGGGAATCCAGATTTTTTTGGCGGTGACAATCTCTACTGCTGCCGGTAGTGTGATGGGAGTCGCGGACTTGGTGTAAAAAATAAGGCCTTTATAGCTCGTCAAATACTGGAAATTGGTCCTTAAAAAACCGCCTTGACAATATACTACCAGCGGATTTTCTGCCTTATTGACTATCGTCATAAAGTCAATCGGCTCGACTTTGATAATTGCCCCTGATGCCTTTATAGCTTGCGCAATGGCTGCTGCAGCAGCCGCTGCTGCACCTCCCGCAACTGCTCCGTTAGTCATCGTATAGCCCTTTCAAAAACCGGCTTATACTCAAGCCGATAATACGCATCTCATTGAACTTATCTTTCCATTGATACTTGGATAGCTGAAAAAACAACTCCATTTGTTATGGTAAGACTAATATTGAGAATGGATCAAGCCATGAAGCTCAACCTTCGCTTGATTACGAAGTTTTCTTATCAACAGGTTCTGTCTGAGGTTCTTTAGTATCATTAGGATCGGCTTGCTTAATGCCGAGGGCCTTTTCGATTCCAGCTATTCTTGTAGAAAGCTTTGTCAGCTTATCGTCGATGGACTTTAATTTCTTTGCAACTTCTTGAATGTCTGTACCAGTCTTAAACAAACTCTTCTCAGTCAGATCCATATAACGTTCCATCAAACGCTCATAAGCATCTATCGCACGAGTGGCATCGGTCTTGCTTTCAGGTATAGTAATGTGGGGCTGAATCTCATACTTTTGCTGGCTGCCCTGAATCGATACAGAAAACCAAACTATCACCCCGCAGCAGATGATTGCTGCAGCTATCACCAATAGATTTCTGTTTGATTTCATGTGATCACCTCACTTAGTTTTTACACAATTTATGAGTATTTCTTATCTATTATCGGCAAAATATAGACTGAGTATCAAAGAATTGAGCAAACTGTTAACAATATGCGATGTTCTATAGTCGCCCGGGATCCTGCCAATATAGAAAACAAACCCGGAACAGTTTGTCTTTATTTGCCTGGGGTATTTGAGTCAGCCAAGGTTTCAGAATTTTTGATAACCTTACCTAACTGAGTTGTGAGCTGCTGAAGCTGCTCTCTAAGCTGCCCTAAAGCAGCAGCATTGTATTGCTGGATGGTCTCAAGGCTTCGCTTAACCAGTGTAAGCTCACTTCGCACGCCTGCCGATTCTGTCTTGGAAGCCTTCAGCTCGTTTTTGACCCACTCGATATCTGCTGTAGATTCGACAATCTTGCCCTGGAGCGTCGCGAGATGCTGATTAGTTCGGACAAAATCATCATATACGCTCTGAACGCTTGCAGTTGTTTGGTCTAATCTGCCGCTGTGGACTTTTTGATTCATAAAAAGCCCCAGATAAGCAATGAAAGCTGCAAAAAGAAACAATATGATAAAAACTACGGCAATTTGCCTTATGCGTTGAACTCCGGCCTGTTTTACATCGGTATCGAATTGGCGCTGATCAGCTTGGGAAACCTCTTCACGCGTTGACACAGGTTTGCCGTTATTAAATTCATGTCTATTTTTTCCCGCCAGCTTGTTTGAAACTCTTGAAGCCTGGGAAAATATTTCCTTAGCCAATCCGGGATTCGCATCAGCTCTTACAGCCCCGATGTCCGGCTTAATCGGCTTAGCAGCGATTCTGCGCATATCACCAATTGTCTTCTGGGCCTGCTTAGTTGAGATTGAAGGAGACAATTCAGAAATCATTCTTACCTGGCTGGTGTTGTTAACCGATTGACTGCGTTTTACGTTACCTGGGCTTGCCATTGTATCATTCTCCTGCAGAATCTGTAGCCCTTCAGGCATAGGAAGGTATGGGCTCAAAGGCACATCGACAACATAAGTTTTTCCTTTGCATCTCCTTAACTGGAGGACGCCCAAACGTCCATATTCCTCGACAATTCTCCTTGTAATTCCCTCTCGAGCTGCGTATTTATCGATCGGCAAAAGCGGCCTTTTTAGCTGTAAAAGCGGCTTTATATCTTCTATAACCGTCTCGTTTGGATTTATCGGCATTTATATATCCTGCCACATATTTTGATGATAACCACAGGTATTTTCGGCTACTATAGTAATTTTCTTGAGTAATACCCGATTAAATTGCCGATTTTCGATTGCCGAATGACGATTGCAAATCGCAAATCGATATGAACCAGCTTGCCATTTGCCGGAACTTACAGTATTTTGAAGTTATGAATACGAGGCTTTCAGAATGTTTATCTATCCATCGCCTTTATAGTCTTGCAGCTCCCTATGCTTACAGCATTATAGTATTCGGTGCGTTATTTTGCACACTGGCTGTGAAATTCTATTATTCCTGGCGATACAGCCTACTAAACGAATACCTTAGCTGGATTCTTGCCGATATTTCAGTTCTGCTTGGAATCGAGATTATTCTTGCAACAATCTGCTTTCGTTGGCGTCACAAATGGATCATTCGCTTAGCCACGGTTATTGCTGCGGTTGTATGTACCTGGTCAGTTATGAATGCAGCATGGCTGATAAGAACGGGTACACAGTTATTGCCTGCAGAACTTTTGCCCCTGATTCGTGATCCTATCAATATATTGTGGATTGTAGGGATTAATTTAATAAAGATGCCGAAAGCTGCCGTTATCCTGCTGACGCCCAGCGCAGTCGCTCTTGTCTTTCTCTTTTCAGTTTTGGCAAAGCCGATTCTACCGAACTACAAACGCAAAGCCTTTTTATACAGAATTTCTATTTTTCTTATTATCGTGATATCAATATCAATCCGTACATTAGTTGTCAAACACGGCTCACCACAAATAACTTCTATTGGATTACATTATAATAGCCAATTAAGAGCTATAACGAGCTTGGTGTTTCGTGATTCCAGCCAATTGATCAAAGCCGATTTTGATAAAGCTACACGACAAATACCCGTCTTCGACCAGATAAAATTCACGTTAAAACCACAACATTTAAACCATAATATAGTTATCGTTGTACTGGAAGGAATACAATATAATTACACTTCATTAAGTCACATAGGAGATAATCTAACGCCTTATCTTTCTGACTTGGCCCGGCAGGGTGTTGAGTTTACAAATGCCCGTTCTACAGTCACTCATACTACAAAGGCGTTATTCGCGCTTCTTACCGGCCGATTTCCGTCGGCATTCCAGGATATCACTGAGACTATCCCTATTGATAAACCCTATGCCAGTATTGCTACGATCCTTAAAGACCAAATGAGCTTTCGGACGGCATTTTTTCAATCGGCAAAAGGCAATTTTGAATCTCGGCCGGGATTAGTACATAACCTCGGATTCGACAAGTTCTGGGCCAGAGACGATCTGAATGACCCTAACAGTTTCGTAGGCTATCTGGGCTGCGATGAATTTTCAATGCTGAAACCAATTACTGAATGGATAGAAACGGACAAAAGACCATTTTTGATGACGGTTCTCTGTTCAGTTACACACGATCCGTATGAAGTGCCAGAGTGGTTTGCCGATCCAGCGAAAGACCCGATAAACTGTTATCGACAATCGATTGCTTACACCGATAAGTTTTTGGCTGCTCTTGACGTGGAACTGGCCAAGCTTAACATTATCGATAACACAATTTTTTGTATTATTGGAGACCACGGTGAGGCATTCGGCGAACATGGACTGCTCGGTCATGAGCGAATAGCTTTCGAGGAGGTTTTACGCATACCATTTTGTTTGCGAGCCCCGTTTTTAATAGAGCCAGGCACAAAGATTACAAAACCGGTTAGTTCTATCGACTTGACACCGACTTTGCTAAGCTTGCTGGGATTTAATATCAGCAGCACTGATTTTGATGGGATCAATGTTCTTGGAAATATACGGGATGATCGTAAAGTGTACTTCTCCGGCTGGATGCAGCAAGGTCCAGGAGGATTTGTCACAAGTAACAAAAAGTTTATTTACGATCCGGCAATCCAAAAAAGTGTTTATCTTTACGACATGGCTAATGATCCGCTTGAATTGATTAGGATAGATGTATCTGAGCAACAGGCTGAAGATATTACTGCCGAGATCATTGCGTGGCGAAAAAACAGCATCTTTCGAATCAATCAACCGCGAGCCGGCAAAAAAATGCTTTTCGATTCATGGTTCTGCAATTGGAATGGACGCATCTCTACCGTCAAATATCAACATCCGAACTAAACAATCAACCAAAAGCTGTGTATCAGCTCATTTCATCATAACCATGCTGCATATTATAAACATTCGATAAATCTTTCTGTGGCGAAACAACTTATAGTTATCCATCTCGCAAAAATAAAGGTTCGGCAGGTATATCTGATGTTGATATAAAACAACGCGTCGTCAGAGAGTGAAATCTGTTTATCTTAAAGCTGCAGCTACGTATATTAACGTAAGCAATTTTATTACAGCTTGTTAGCGGAATTATAATGTATCATTCTTTTCTATCTCCTCCCTTTGGCACATTTTTTGCGAAATAATTTCTTTTAATACCTTTATGGTAACGATATTGGGCGGAACATCCTAAAAATAACCAAAGAAGGAGGGGATGAATCCGCCCGATTTCGGATATGTCCAAAATCAGCTTTATGAAATTAAAATCTTTTTTAAGCTGGTTTTGTTTAATATAAATATTTCAATACTAAAAAAGCCGCTTTCCTCAGCGGCTTTTTTAGTGACCTTGGGCATTAGATATTAATTAGTTAGTTGTTAAAAGTCATCGACACCTTCATTGCTATCCGGGCCCTGTTTCAATTGTTCGTCCCCGCCTGGTGAAGACTCTCTCGGATGGGCATTTTCATAGACCTCTTTCAATTTCCGAGTTGTTAGATGCGTGTAAATCTGTGTCGTTGACAGCGATTGATGGCCGAGCAGCTCCTGAACGCTCCTTAAATCCGCACCTTTGTTTAACATGTGCGTTGCGAAACTGTGTCGCAAGGTATGTGGACTGATTGACGAATCCAGACCCGCCATTTTAAGATATTTGTCCATTTTACGACGGACACTGCGTGTGCTTAAACGTCGGCCGTGTTTATTCACAAACAACACTTTTGTATCAAAATTACTGTTATTTTGCGCTCGTTTATTCCTGAACTCCATATATTGCTGAATAATCTGTAAGACTGATGAGCCAATCGGTGCAATTCTTTCCTTTTTGCCCTTACCTCGGATATGTACGACCTCACTCAAGAAGTCTATGTCGTCCATATTTAACGCCACAAGCTCACTAACCCTTACGCCCGTGCTGTAAAGCGTCTCGAGGATGGCTCTGTCTCTTGCGCCGAGCCAGTTATCCATTGGCGGTGTCTCAAGCAATTTTTTCACATCTTCATACTCAAGAAATCGCGGCAGACGCTTATCCTGCTTCGGCGTTCTCACGGGAGTAACCGGACTTGTGCTAAGCCGATTTATCCTGACAAGAAACTTATAAAAGCTTCGCAAGGTTGCCAGCTTGCGTGCTACGGTGGACTTGGAGTATTGCTTGTCATTGAGAAAAGCCAGATACGATCTGACGTCACTTGTCTGTGTGGACAGAAGTAATTGATCAAGCTGGACAGTAGTCTCAGTTGCCACGGCCGTAGCTGCGCCGCTTTGCGAGTGGGATAACGAAATTTGCTCATCTGCTGGCGAGCTACTATCAGAAGCGCCGATCAGAAACTCGCTGAATTGGCACAGATCTGCACCATAACACTTGGCAGTATGCTCGGAGAACCGCTTTTCAAATCTCAAGTAATTTAAGAAATCCCGGACCATTACACTTTCTATTTCCATAATTTACCTGCCTATCTAACCTCATTACTTAATTACGGCCTTATTTGTCAACCTGCTCTAAAAAGACAATACATCAACGTAGTATTTCCAATTCGTCATAAGTATTGATTTATTTACGTGAATTTGTATATGTCTGCATTCTCACGCAAAAGTTCATCAGCCCTGCTAATGAGGGTTTGCGTAAGTTTAAAACTCAGCACGGCTGCATCAAACCAATCGAAATCCGTCCGTTTATCTCGTGCCTGTTCGATCAGCGCATCGAGAAGCTCACCTTCACGTCCATCCTCGTAACGAAATATGAACTTTTGGCCTGCTTTATTTAACACCAGTTGTCGATTCTTTTTTTTCATCGCTATAAATCTCTTCCTAACTAAAATCGAGCTAAAACATGGACAGGCAGCCAATCCATGATTAAACACCTGTATTTCTTATAGGTCCAAAAATCTTCTGCCAAACTTAAGCCTTCTTTTTTCTAAAAAGAAAAGGCGATAAAATCGTGGCTCTTAAAATCACTACAAGCCTTTTATCGGCCAATAACAGTTCTGCCTTCACAAATTGAATGGGAATGTTGACAGATTGCGTAAGAATTCTGATAATTTTTTAAGACGATAAAATCCTGCTTTACTCTTTCAGAGCAGGATTTCTCTTGAAGAAAATTGCCCCGTGTTTTTCCACGGAATCAATAACCCCCTGTTTTTTAAGGTGGGTGATATACTTCGATACCTCATTGGTGCTCATATCCAGACCTCGGCATATATCCTCAAGTGTGCAAGGTCTGCGTTTTAACATTGATAATACGTCTTCTGCTTTACTATCAATTTGTTTGACGTCGCAGTGTGGAAAAAATTCAGCTATAACTTCACATCTCTCTCCCAACCTGTCGGCTATTGATTGAAGTTTCTCAGCTTCAACACATTTAACATTCGGCTCAGCGGTAGGCCGTATAGCAGTATTAAGCTGCACTTTATCGGGACGAATACGTTCTATAGCATTTTTGATCTTATCAATTTGCTCTGGATTGGTATTCATTCCTTCGACAAAAAAAACCTCAAGCCATATCTTTCCTGTGTATTCATTCCTAAAAGTGCATAATCCTGAAATCAGCTTTTCAATGCTGATATTATTATGAGGTCGATTTATCATCTGGAAGACCTGCTCGTCACCGGCATCAAGCGAAGGTAGAACCACATCAGCTTTTGCACAGTCGGCTCGAACGTTCGGCTTATATAGCAACGTGCCGTTGGTTATTAATGCGACAGAAATACTGGTAATTTTTTTTATTCCATCTATCAGTTCGCCGAGCCGGGAATGTAATGTTGGCTCGCCGGAGCCGCTAATAGTAATAAAATCCGCTACGAGACCGTTAGCTAACCGCTTTTTCAGCTCAGCTAAAACGGCCTCAATATCAGCATAGTTTTTGCGTTCGATAGTCTTTTCAGCAGTTTTGCCGAGCTGGCAATATACACAATCCAATGTACAGGTCTTAAGTGGCACAATATCAACGCCAAGACTTCGTCCCAGTCTGCGTGAAGGCACCGGCCCATATAGATATTTGGTTTTATGTGATGCTTTTTTATCCATGTATTAACTGGAATATTTCTTTGCACACTTTGAGTAAATTTTCGACCCACTCAATCGGCATAATACTGGCGGCATCTGATTTGGCCTTATCAGGATTAGTATGAACTTCAATAAAAAGACCATTAGCCCCAGCGGCAACCGCTGCTTTTGCCAGTATGGGAGCCAGTTCTCGCTGGCCTCCGCTTGCCTGACCTAATCCTCCAGGTTGCTGAGTGCTGTGAGTGGCATCAAAAACGACGGGACAGCCAAGCTTTTTCATAGCCTCGATAGCCGTCATATCATTAACGAGCCGATTGTAGCCAAAAAAGGTACCCCGTTCGGTGAGTATAATCTTTTCATTTTTGCAGGCACGAATCTTTTCGACAACGTTCCTCATCTCGCCTGGTGAAAGAAATTGGCCTTTTTTAATATTGATAGGCTTGCCCGTTTTTGCACAGGCACAAATCAAATCCGTCTGCCTGCATAGAAAAGCAGGTATTTGTACGCAATCGACAAGCGAACCTGCCGCTTCAGCTTGAGCCGGCTCGTGAACGTCGGTCATAACAGGTAAATTAGTTTTTTGGCGCACCGCAGCAAGTATTTCTAAGCCTTTTTCCAAGCCCGGCCCTCTAAAACTGGAAATACTGCTGCGATTAGCCTTATCGAAGCTGGCCTTGAAAATTATTCCCATATCAACCTTGCCAGCAATATCGACCAGCCTGTTAGCAATATCCAGGCAATTAGTTTTGCTCTCGATAACACAAGGCCCGGCCATTACGAACAAAGGTGCATCAAAACCAATTTGAACGTTGCCGATATTGAAATTCATTTTACTTATACCTCGCTTCAAAGTGACTAAAGTGAGCTAAAGTGCCTAAAGTGAACTAAAGTTATAATTCGTAACTTTAGGCACTTTAGTCACTTTAAACTTTAGGCACTTTGAATTATCCTATTGCTCTCATAATTCTCGTTCTTATTCCAGCCGGCTTAGCTCCCATCGGAACCATTACATTGACCGCCCGTGGCATAACGTTAATTTGCACCGGCAAAGCCGGGCCAGGATCACCATCGATTTCAGTCCTTATACAATCACTTGTCGCACTTACTGAGATGTTTTCGCCCTGCCGATAAATAACATCACCGCTATAAACATGCTGTTTCAGTACTGTCACTAACGAATGCTTTATTAAATGCAATCGAGATATACACCTATAAATACACACATCCAATAATCCATCGCCAAAATCGGCGTAATGTAGAATCTTTAGACCTACGGCATATCTTGAAATATTTCCAACAAAAACCAATCCTGGCCCATCGAACACCTCCTGACCATCTACCTCCACTTTCATCACATCGAACTTATAATCCCAGAACGTCCTCCAAATCGGCTCAAAGTAATCAAGATAATTTATATGCCCCTTTCGTTTTTCATTCACACGCTCGACTACCTGGCCGTCAAATCCAAAACCTGCTATAGAAGTAAAACACCTACCATTGGCACTTCCGAGGTCTAAAGGCCGAATATATCCTTTCTCAAAAGTTTTTATTAATGTTTCAAACTTTTCATCAAAACCCAGCTCATTAGCCAGCAAGTTTTCCGTGCCGCAAGGTACTATCAACAAGGTTTTGTCACTGCCTTCCAGGCCATGCGCAACTTCTCTTACGGTGCCGTCGCCGCCGACAACAATAACCATTGAGCAGTCATAATCAACCGCTGCATCGGTGGCTATCTCGCAGGCATGTTTCAAACAAGTAGTTAAATTTACCCTGACGTCAAAACCTTTTTCAATAAGGTATTGCCGAAACCGGCGTCCGGTCAATTTGCTGCTGCTGGCGCCGGCTTTTGGATTTACAATATAAGAAATATAACCATCATTCGGCTTCATTTCGTCTCTTGTCTCTCATCTCTCGTCTCTCGGTGGAACGAAGCTTCCGTTCCATCAAACACGCATAGCCTTTCGCTATATGAGGCAAACCGGCCAGTCCCAAATCACTTTGCACATTTACGATTTTTTTATCGTCCGGCCCTTCTATTTCAACAAAAACACCTAACAACGGCAGCTCATCCAGAGCCACGATACAGTCACGATGTCGCCAGGTCCTGCGCTTCTTTTCAACAACCATTACTCTGTTATAACCCAGAGCGGCAAGCATTTTCTCAGTCGATTCAGGGTCTTGGATTTCCATGTTGATTTCCTGCCTTTTTTTGAATAGGTCTTTTTCCCTAGCACCTTTATAAGTCAAAAAAAATCCCTCGCTTTTATTGACACTCTCTCTCCGCAAGCGAAGACACCGATCTGTTTTAGTCAACGTTCTGTTTATATCATCGAAATAATAATCTCTCTGTAACTTCTCCGCTGTAAATTCAGCGCCAAGCTCGACCAGCTTGCGTTTGATGTTCTCCAGCGACCCAACCTTAAGCTTTGCTTCGATCTCGATACACATAATTCTATTTACTATTTCTTTCCATTTTGAGTCCGCGTACCGCTTCGATGAAACCGGCAGGATTTACGATGGGACCTACATCAGTCTGCACGGCGGTCTTTAGCCAAAAGTCAATTATGGTTTTCGGCTCAATTTCCGTGTCAACCTGATAAGCCAAAGCAGCCAGTCCTGCAAGATAGGGCGCCGCCCAACTCATGCCGCCTGTTCGGTCATAAGTGTACACTTTCGGGCCACGGTAGCTTGCAATTGTCCTGTTGCCCGCAGGTACAAAAAGAACATTATTGGCGGTATACCTTCCTCGCCGATAGCTCGATGGATTGTCAGGATCTTTACCTATAATACAGGAAAGCGTGCCATATCCAAGGAAAGCCGGATCGCAGGTCACCACTAATATCCCTTGCTTCTCTGCCCTTGCGAGACTTTCCTTCCAGCGATCGAAATTTGCCTGTTGAGGAAACATGCCGGTCGAAATACTAATCACACGGATTTTTTCTGAAATTTTTGCTCTCTGATTTAACTTAATGATCTCATTGATTACGTCGCAATAAGGTTGATTATCCGATTTCCACATGGGCACAGCAAAATAGAACACCTTAGCTGCGGGCGCCACGCCACAGTTCTTTCCTGCGGCAATGCTGGTTACAGGCGAACCATGCATCTGCGGGGGAATAAATCCTGCCATTAGTCCCTTTGCCTTATAATGGACAATTTTATCCGCATACTCTACATGGTCTCTCAGTAACGGCTGGTCGATAATAGCAATGCCTACCCCTTGGCCGTCAATTCCCTGCTCATGAAGCCTGCGAATCCCCAATCCCGGATTTTTGCCTTCCTCAAGCAAAGATGCAGGATCAAATTCCTCCGGCATTTTGTCTGGTTTAGGCCACACGGTCTGATTATCAAACGGCATAGTCTCGAGCAATTTGCGATGCTCTCTCAAGTCAAGATTAGCCAGTGACACATTCGCAAATCCCCAGAAAGGATCGAACTTCTTTAGGTCATCCTCATTCCTCAATACAATTGCTCTATCACGCCCAATATCAACCGGCATGCCTCCAAAGACGTCCGTGAAATTACCGATGCGGATGCTTTTACCACCTACGTTCATATACAAAAGGGTAAATGGTGCCGAGTAATCTCTCATTTTGATAAATGCTGCGTTAATACCAGGCCAATCGAGTATAAGCTTCTGCATGCCACCGTCATTTACTGTAGTCTCAGCTATGGCAGGCCCAAGCAATACCTTAAGCTCCTCCGGCACAGTTAGCTTATAAGCGATTTTACCCTCTTTGGCAGCAGAGTACACAAGGCTTGCTGTGGCTGGGTCCACAGATTTTGAGGGCATGAAAAAACTTAATGCAACAAGAGCAAATAATGTGACAAGTCCGAAGATCGCAAGGAGCCAAAATACTATTCGTGTAAATATCCTGATAATCCTCCATAATATTCGTGTAAATCGTGCCACGGCAGGCGTTCCCATAAGAGAATTCTCCGTTCACTTCAAAAGAAATTACCAGTTTTGATTTAGATAACGATATTAACTAATCGGGACTTTATTATAATAATTTTCCTTACTTCTTTACCGGCTATAGCAGCAGCTACTTTATCACTGGCGAGCGCCTTTTGCTTTATCTGTTCCTCGTCCGCATCAGCCGAAACTACTATTCGGTCTTTTATCTTGCCGTTGACCTGAACTGCCAATTCAATTTCTCTTTCTTTGATAATCTCTTTGTCATACTCAGGCCACGGCTCGCAGGCTAAAGTATCTTTATGACCTAATCTCTGCCAGAGTTCTTCAGCGATATGCGGCGCGAATGGAGCAAGTATCAAAAGGAATTTTTCTATCGCTGATTTTGGCCTGTTGTCTTGTTTGCCCAGGTGATTTACAAAAATCATCATCTGGCTTATAGCCGTATTAAAATTGAATGTTTCAATATCATCACCGACCTTCTTTATAGTTTGATGCAACAGTCTAAGCGTCTGTTCATCTTTAGCCTCGGCACCTGTGGCCGAGGCAGCCCCCGCCACAGGTGCGGGGGCTAAATTGGCTTCTTTTACGGTTTTATCAAGCTCGCCTGTTTCCTCATCAACAATCATTCGCCAGATCTTTTGCAGGAATCGATACACACCCTGCACGCCCTGCATGCTCCATGGCTTCATAGCTTCTAAAGGTCCCATGAACATCTCATAAAGCCGCATCGAGTCGGCTCCATAATCATCCACTACTTTATCGGGATTGACCACGTTGCCGCGAGACTTGCTCATCTTTTGGCCGTCTTCGCCTAAAATCATTCCCTGATTGACGAGCTTCTGGAACGGCTCTTTCGTGCTTACGTAGCCCAGGTCATAGAGGAATTTATGCCAGAATCGTGAATACAAAAGGTGCAGCACCGCATGTTCGGCTCCGCCTATATACAAATCCACCGGCATCCAGTACTTCTCTTTCTGTGAGTCCCAGCCCTGCTGATTATTGTTGGGATCAATGTACCGCAGATAATACCAGCAGCTACCGGCCCATTGCGGCATGGTATTTGTTTCCCGCTTTGCTTTAGAGCCATCAGGCAGAGACAGGTTCACCCAGTCACCAATTTTAGCCAACGGTGATTCGCCCGTCCCGGAAGGCTTATAATTCTCCAACTCCGGAAGTTTTAAAGGTAAATCATTTTCGCAAAGGCCTACAACGTGATTGTCTTCTTTATGTAAAATCGGAAATGGCTCGCCCCAGTAACGCTGTCTGCTGAAAAGCCAGTCATGCAGCTTATAGTTGATAGCTTTTTTCCCCAAGCCTTTCTGTTCAAGCCAATTCGTAATTTGATCTTTAAACTGTGATGTTGGCAAGCCCTTGAATTGCCCGCTATTAATTGCCTTACCATCTCCAACAAAACATAATTTGCCCTGCCTGACAAGCTCTGCCTGCTCTTTGTCCGGCGGCTCAACAACAGGGATAATCGCAAGGGCGAATTTATTCGCAAATTCAAAGTCACGCTCATCGTGAGCCGGCACCGCCATAATTGCACCGGTACCATAGCTAATCAGGACATAATCGCTTATCCATACTGGTATCTTTTCGTTATTGACTGGATTTATGGCGTAAGCCCCTGTAAAAACTCCTGTTTTGTCTTTCGCCAAATCGGTGCGGTCAAGGTCGCTTTTAGTCGCCGCAAGCTTCTGGTAGTTTTCAATTTCTTCTTTTTTCTGGCCGGATGCAATTTTATCAACCAGATGGTGCTCCGGAGCCAAAACCATATATGTCGCACCAAACAATGTATCCGGACGCGTAGTGAAAACGCGGATAATTTCATTGGTACCATCGACTTTGAAATCGACGTCGGCACCGATGCTTTTACCGATCCAATCATGCTGAAGTTTCTTTATCGACTCCGGCCAATCCACATCTTTCAAATCTTCGAGTAACCTCTCTGCGTATTTTGTAATTCGCAGCATCCATTGTCGCATCGGCTTTCTGATTACCGGATGGCCGCCGCGTTCACTAACGCCGCCTATCACTTCCTCATTTGCAAGCACTGTCCCCAATGCCGGACACCAATTGACCGGAACATCATCCTGAAAGCCAAGCCGATGGTCGTCTATGTACTTTTGCTTTTCAGCTCCGCTTAAACCGGCAGGAATCGGCAATTGCTCAATCGGCCTGGCTTTTTGTTCAGCCTCGTCAAAGTAACTATTGAAAAATTTCAAAAATATCCATTGTGTCCATTTATAGTAGTCTGGGTCGGTTGTATTGACCTCTCTGTCCCAATCGTAGCTAAAACCCAGCAATTTGATTTGACGGCGCATAGTGTCGATATTTTTTTCCGTCGTCTCCTTTGGATCGGTTCCGGTCTGCATCGCATACTGCTCCGCCGGCAATCCAAACGCATCCCAGCCCATAGGATGCAGCACGTTGAATCCCCTCATCCTCTTATAACGTGCCGATATATCGCTGGCAGTATAATTTTCCACATGTCCAGCATGTATTCCCGCACCGCTTGGGTAGGGAAACATATCTAAGACATAATATTTAGGCCTGGAGCTATCACAGTCCTTCGCCTTAAATGTTTTATGCTCCTGCCAGAACTGTTGCCATTTTTTTTCGATCTCACCAAAGTTATAAAGACCTTTCCTGGAACACATCTATTTTTCGCGCTCCTTATCAAAATAATGAACAATCTTTCCCTACACGATAAAATAAGTATGTGGGAAAATCCACTAAATAGTTTGTAGTTCATCGTTGTTAGTTTATAGTCTATGAACTATGAACCATGTATTCTGAACTGTGAATCCTGTCGATAGGATCAAGAAAAAGAGAAAAGTGATGAATGTCCTATTCCAGCATGTCTATGGAATGATCGATGACAATAACATCACAAGTGAAACTTGATAAATTAAAAATGTTGTGTCACTAACATCATAAACTCTCAGATTATCACCGTTGGAAACACGTACCAAACATCTGTCTGCATCAACCATCGGCACAAGCCAGTTATATTGACCGGTGTTGCCTGCGTTTGATGGATAAACACCAAACCATGTTTTGCCGTCGTCTATAGAGAATTCTACCAGAACATGGTTAATGGTTCCCCGACTTTCCCATTTGATAGTATATATGCTGCCGGCCGTCAGAGCTTCCGTGCCGTTGGGATCTGATAAAGTAATAGACGAAGGCGCAGGCTCAACGTTACGCAATGACCTAAGACTCTGCACACCCCAGCGATTAGGCGCCCCAAAAGTAGAAAAATCTTCGCCATCATCATAGCTATTCGAATCGGCAGTTATAGAATCGCTTGGGTCAGCCTCAAGTCTGAATATCTCGGTATTGCCTACACCAGACTTTGGACCTACACCCTCGCCGGCAGGGCCAAATACAACAGCACCACCTGCATCTCGTATTCTGAGCTGCCAGTCATCGCTGCTGACCGGAAAATTAGAAGCTTCGATATATTGGCCGTCGGCATTATTGTTTGCCTGAACGTTTATCCACCAATCACCCGCCTCCGGATTATAGCTTGTCTCGCTGGGCACATCTACAGAGACGGTTATGATGGTGCCGCTTCGTAAATCCGACCAAATCGGATGATTGGTTATAACCAGTGTTTCATCAAACCGGCCGTTATCATAAATATCCAGATTCCATCTCCTCATATCGAGATGGTCGGTAATAACAACCAATTCAAACCAGTTACCGCCATTACCCTCGATGCGTCCAAAATAAATATCGGATGCCCTGCCGCCGTTGTCATCGACCGCGGCATTTCCTCCATTTAGATAGTTTCCGCCTGCAACAGCGTTATATTCATTGAGAATAACGTGAGCACCAAAAGCGGCACCTGAACAAAATAGAATAAAAATCCCTGTCACTAAAATCCTGAGCCTGCACATTTCTGTTCCTCCAAAAAATGAATTTGCCTAACTCATTCAAGGGTTGTTTTTGTCTAAAGCAGCTCCTGCCACAGCCGATTGAATTTCCATTGAGCCCTGCCCGCCGAACGAGTCTTTGGGCAGGCGGGCTTTTTCCCACATGCCGTCCGGACGCACTTGGAGCACTCCGGTATCGCGATAGAAGTATAGAGTTGCGATGGCATAATTTATCAAAGACTCATTTGCCTCACTTTGAGATTTAAATAAATCCGCCTGTGCAGCCAGAATCCGCCGGCTGCTGGCGCGTCCATACTGCATCAGCAAAAAGGTCTTCCTAAAGCTCTCTTGCGCAACAGCAGCAGCTTCCGTTTGAAGCTTATATCGCTGCACCGCCTCTGTAAGGTCACGGTAAGCCTGACGGACCTCAAGCTTGATTGTATCCGCGGCCAGATCATATTCCCGCTGGCGCTGGTTCAGTGTGATAAGTGCTTTTCGATAAATATTTTGTTCAGCCACGCGGTCCAGCGGCAAACCAAGCTCAAAATCCAAATTATAGTCCTCAGTAACACGTCGTAAGGTCTTCCGATTTCCCTGTTTTTTTGAGGTGATATCGGTTGAGCCTGTGATGTTTAGGTCGGCGCGAAGCGCATCCGCTGCCACATAGACCCGACGCTGGGCATCGATAACCGTATCGGCGCTATTGGCAAGATCAAGACGCCGATACATTGCCGTCTCTATAGCTTCAGCCTCATTAAAATCCATGTTTTGGACGCCTGACGTTTTTAAGGACAGCAAAACGCCTTCATCCAGACGGAACTCTGCCGTTGTCGGCACACCGAGCGTTATCTTGAACAAATCCAAAAGCGACTCATATTCCTTTTTGGCCTGAACATATTCATCTTTGGCCTTCAACATCTCCTGTTTCACATTATCAAGCTCATAGGCAGGCAAACGACCGACATTAGTTAATTTTCCGACACGACCGTATAAGTCGGCAAGGGTGTTGTAATTCGCTTCCGCATTTCCCGTCAGCTCGCACAGATTCAGAACCTGGTAATATTGTGTAATAACAGAAACAACAAAGGTTTTTCGGAAGTGATTAAAGGAGCGTATTTGGTATAGCGTGTCACGCTCTGCCTGTGTAAGGTTCTCTAATACTACTTTCGGATCGCTGCCGCGAAGCAAAGGCTGGGTTATAGACGTACTAAAGACAGATGCAAAACCACCTTTCATATTGCCCGTCAGAACATCAAGCCAGGCGGTCGAGACTTTAACACCTATCATGGCGCCTGTCGCCAGCAGCCTGTTAAAACCCCAATTGGACTCAATTCCCCAGACCTTATCATTCCAGTCAGCGTCATATCCGCCGCTCGGCCCGCCAAAAAACTGTGTCTCAAATTGATGGCGGGTTAACCTCAAGTCCAGTGCTGTGGTGTATAGAGTTTCCTTTTGTAATTGATAGTCACGATTGTGAGCAGTCGCCATTGCTACCGCCTGTGAAAGGCTCAGCACACCCCTTGTTGGGGGTATAGTATTTGAAATTTGAACGTCATTAGGCGATGGAGGCACATCGCTGATTCTATAATTGGCTTTGCTGCCGAACTCTTCCTGCCATTTCTGGTCAATAATACCATAAACTTTATCATCGGCCTTTGCTTTATAGTTATGCTTGGCGCAGCCTGCTAAAAAACAGAGGACAGAGAACAGAAGACAGAGGACAGAGAACTGAGGACAGAATTTACATTTTCTGTATTCTGAATTCTGTACTCTGTATTCTGAATTCTGTTTAAAGTGTTCGTATTCCAACTCTTTCACCTATGATCAATTTCATTTGAGGTGGAGCTTTAATAATGAATGGCCTGCCCCACTCGGGAATGTTTGGATTCCGCCATAATTGCTGGGGCATTTGCTCCATTGTCGGACCCATACGCAATATTTGAGAGCGTCCAATCTGCGCTTTGCCACCATTTTGAGGAAGCTCCATCAGCTCTACGGCCATTCCTTCACGAATCCAATTGAGCTGTTTCTCCCTCACATAAGCGATAATCTGTGTCGGCTCGTGCTCGGCAATGGTAAGTATCGGGTCGCCGGCTAAAACAACCTCACCAGCTCTGCGCAAAATACCCTCTCCCTGACGACGCGAAGCAACATTGTTAGCGTTTGCCCGAATCTGGATGATAGTACCATTCGATGGCGCCTTAATTATCATTGAACTCCGCTGCACCAACAACTGCTCCAATAGCTTTTCTTGAACCTCAGCTTCTTTTCGTATCACCTCCAGGGCGCTATCCACAGTTGGGTGCTGTAGCTGCCGCTGGGCAAATTCGTTGAGCCTGCGCTGGGCCTGCTCTAAATCAAAATTAGCCTGTTCCAATAAATGCTCATTTTCTTCTATCTTCTTGTCCAGACTATCGTATTGGACCTGTGCTCTCTGGAGCTCATAAGGAACAATTGCGTCCTGCTCTACAAGCTCATGGAGGATTTTTATCTCCACAGCCAGGTCCTCAAGGGTAATCCGGTCAGAAGCAATCAAAGCTCTAAATTCCAATATACGGAGCTTTGCATTCTCCGCATCCACAGAAAATCGCCTCTGGTCAGTGAAATGTGTAGTTTCCAGATTAGCTGCCTCGGCAAGAATTTGCTCCTGTGTGGGAATCAATTGGGCCATCAAATGCTCAATCTCAGCACAAACGGCTGCCATTCGAGCCTTTATAAGCTCGTCATTGAGCACGGCTAAAGTTTGCCCTTTGGTAACCTCATCAAATAAATCGACGCATACAATGCTCAACTGACCATCACACGGGGCAGCAACCTCGTGAACACGTCCTTGTACAAGGCCCAAAACTTCAAAACGCTGTGAGCGTTGATAAAACAGGCCGATTACACAGACCAGCACTGCCAACCATACTAAGATCGGCGCTAAATGGTGCAGACCAAAACGGCCAAATTGGTAACTTGTTGAGGTTTTTGTCCCCATATTTCAGCTAAACCTCAAGGAGCTGCTCCTGCATCGTAAGGCTGATGTTCTCAACACCACCGACACTCCCTATCTCAGAAATCATCTGCTCATTTTTTGCCGCATTTCTTATCATTAATTGGTAGGCGTATTCAGGCGGGCCTCCAGAGCCATCATCCTGTACAGATATGAGAGTAAAACCGCCGCAGAACCGCCTCAAGATAGTGGTAACCGGATGTTCTGGTCCAATATGTCCCCTATAACCAAATCGTAAAAAGCCGTTATGAGGACGACGCGACCCGAAAGCTGTCAGATATAAATATATCGCTATCAGGCTAAGAACAATAGTGCCGACAATTGCAGTGGCATATCGCTGTGAGCCGGTCGCCATACCAACGACCAGCGAGCAGAAAATGAAAGCTATGTCACGGGTGTCCTTGATAATGTTACGAAAACGAATAATTGCCAAGGCTCCCATCAAACCCACGGCAGTAATGATATTATTACCTATGACAGCCATAACCATTGCTACCACGACAGTTATCAGAATCAGTGATTGCACGAAAGACTTCGAATAGGACAAGCCGCTATGGGTGGCGTAATAAACCCAGGCCAGAACCTGACCTAACACAAATGCCAGCAGCAGTGACAAAAGCACACTTTGAGATGAAAAGCTCCCCCCCACAAAGGGAGTTTCCTCCAATGTCTGCCAAATTTTATCCATAATCACTCGCCCCCGAACCGACGCGTACAAAATCCCAAAGAACATGCCTCTTGTATGCTTGTGGCATATTTTGAGAACGATTGCTGATGTAAGTCAAAGCACTCAGCCATCCGACTCAACCAGCTTGGATAATTATTGGTGAACTTGATTTCTAAAATTACCGACCCTGATAAACGATTCTGCCAGCCTGGGCCGTTAAGTGTCACCCTCGGTTTATTAGTGACATTATAGGCAAGCTTTCGGTCGAAGGTAATCCTTATTTTATTCTCAGAATCATCTTCATACGCCTGACGCATATAGCGAATAAGCACCACAGGCTTGGCTCTAATAGAGTTCACATACAATTGAAATTGTCGCAGTGCCTCATTATCATTAACATAATGATCCTGAAGAGGCACAGACAATCCCGTCAGCAACAACGCTACATCTTGTTCCCCCACACGGCATCTGCTTTTGATGATAATACTGTTTATCCGGCGTTTGATTTCAAAAAAACGGGGATAATCTGGCTCTTCAGTATAGCTGCGAATACGCAATTTAAAGCGATTTTTTTGACCTGTCAGGCTTTCCCTGCAAAGCTGTAAATCCTCGGAGTCTAAATAAAGACTAACGATCGGATAGCTGCCGCTACGCTGTAATTTACAATACTTGTCGGGTTCTATGTACGATTTAATAAATTGCTTAATCGCCACGGCTTTTGATTCACAGATGAGATATTTCATCTCGTAACGACTGGAGGTAACTTTATTGACCAAGCCATCCGTATGTTTTATAGCACTAATAGTGTTTTCAGAATTAGATGAACCTATTGTCTGCATCAAAATACGCTAATCTACGGCTTCTATTAAAGAATTAAAACACTAAACCCTGTTGTTTTCGGCACTTATAGCAATTGCATCCTGTTTTAAAACACGAAAACGCTTCCACCATACATAGAAACGTTTTCAGCAGTGCCGATTATTGCAAAGTTTATCATCAAGTCTAATAATTTTATTCATTTTAACACATTTTAATTAATTAAGTCAACACAATTCCCCATAAACCAGACGCTTAAAACGTACAAAAACAGAAGAAACTGCCTGTACTTACGAAAGAAATTGACAACCAATAATGATTTGCGTTATCCTATTGCATATAACAACAGTTTTTCTACAGCATACGATTATGATGCCGAAAATCTTGCTGGTAAATCCGCCGATATATGATTTCACCGCGTATGATTTTTGGCTTAAACCGTATGGTCTTTTGAGCATCGCAGGATACTTACACAATAAAGCAAAGTTGGTTCTTTTCGATTATCTTGACCGCCAGCACCCTTTTATAGCAAAGCAAAAAGGCCTTGAATCCGACCAATGGGGTCGCGGACGATTTTACTGTGAAAGAATCCCAAATCCGCACTGCCTGAAGTCAATTCCACGATATTACAGGCGATTTGGCTTAAACCGCATCACATTCAAAGACTTTTTGGAACGAGAAGGACCTTTCGATTTCGCCCTTACTCAAACAATGATGACCTACTGGTACCAGGGAGTTAAAGAAGTTATCGAGGATATTAGACAAATCTATCCGTCAACAAAAATTATATTAGGCGGAAACTATGTGACATTCTGCACACGTCACGCTGAAAAACTGGGGGCAGATTTTTTAGTGCTTGGTACAATCCTTGAGCCGCTCTGGAAATACTTAGGAATTGAGCCGGACTTGAACCAGCCTGCATTATGGCAGGCATACAACAAACTCAATACAGGCGTTCTGAAACTTAGCGAAGGCTGTCCCTTTAACTGCACCTACTGCTCAGTTCCGAAGATTTATGGCAAATTCAAGGTCCGGCCAATGCAACGCTCTCTGGCAGAGTTAGAATTATTAGTAAATCTCGGCGTGCAGAACATCGCTTTCTATGACGACGCACTGCTGTTTGAAGCAGAAAAAGTCTTGGTGCCTTTTTTAAAGGAGGTCATAAAGCATAAGATAAAAATTAACTTTCATACGCCAAACGGCCTGCATGCTCGTTTTATTACCAAGGAATTAGCCGAGCTGATGGTACAGGCCAGCTTTAAAACCTTTTATCTCGGCTTTGAGAGCAATTCATTGAATTGGCAGCAGAAAACAGGGGCAAAAGTCTTTTGCGATGAGCTTGCCCAGGCGGTCGAGCTTCTTTTCTCCGCAGGGGCTGAACCATCGAATATCACAGCGTATCAAATCCTCGGCCATCCGCATATTGATACTCAGCAGCTTAAGGCTACGATGTATTTCGTTAATAGGCTTGGCGTCAGGGGAATGTTAGCTGATTTTTCACCGATTCCTGGAACGCCGGACGGCGAATATTGTCGAAAATGGGTTGATTTAGATGAGCCTTTGATGCACAACAAAACCGCCTTTCCGATTATCATGCTTGGCTTCGATGAAACCAATCGCCTCAAAGACCTCCAACGTAAATTGAATAGAGAACTGCTGGTTTAGCCGGCACCCCCGTGGTGTCGGTTATTATGAACGATGTACGATGCACGAGGAACGACGGATAAAACACAGAAGCTTGCTCTGAGCAAACTTGTGGTGAGCCTGCCGAATCCGGTCGAAGGGACAGACTTCGTCGACCCATTATAATTAGCAGGCTGTTTTACCTGCCGATTACCATTAGGCCCCTTCCAAGTTTGCATTTAGAACGTGTGAAATGTGAAAGAAAACGTCTCCTCCCAGAGGATCTCAGGTGCTTTTACGATAAACGTCTCGACTACGCCTTCATCTCCTCCAAGAATCTTACCATCTATCAAACCGCAGTTGTTGCTCTGTGTGGGGAAAATGATGGTGCCGTCCGCATCAGTAACACCAGAATCTGTACACTCAAAGCCATCATTTCCACATACTTGAAGCTCGATACGAAAACCAGGCCGAGGAGGAATTGTATCAACGCGAATTTGATACGGCTCCCAAGGTGCCGGATGTGAAGGGATAAGAGAGACGGTGAAGGGAATAACCGAAGGAGGTGACACCCTGGACCCTACTTCAAATACGAACATTACGGTTCCTAATCTGTTACCAGCAGAGTATAGAACCAACTGGATATTGAAACGAGTGAGTAATTCCACACCGTCTTCTATACCTACCTCAATTCTTCCTATGGAAGATATGTATCCTGGTTCAATATCTCCAACAGATTCGTCAGCTCCAGACAATTTGATACCGGATGCCGGCATAAGACTCACTTCAAATTCCACACCTGGGACAGCTTGATCAATGGTATTGATAAACTGGAAATCCAATTCCACGGTCTCGTTTGGTTCGATGATGCCATCATTATCCCCTCTGGCATCACTGAGGTAGCTGTTTATTAGAATAGGGCCTATCCGACGACTGGCGTAGAACCGACCAAGCTCAGGAGGGGCTTGAAATGTACTTGCCACAGCTACTCCTGCCATTGCATCCGCCAGCTCTTCCTCCGTGGTGACCAGTGAAACTGAGTCTGCTTGCATCAAATTGGCGAGTTCTTCCAGTATTTGGAGCTCAGTCTGATTTTGGTTAAGAAGCAATGCCCCCAGCATCTTTCCACAGTCTATACATCCAACGCCGGCTGCTTGATAAGTGGAATCGATAGAGGAAAATAGTCTAATACTATGGGTGATGAAGACCATGTATATGCTGGCCTTTAAATTTTCAGGAGTTAATTTTTTTTCTTGTCCTATAGCCCTCGCAGCATCTTTAACAGCTCCCTCAGATTCACATGTTTCCAACCCATCGGATATCAAGACCATCCTAAGCTGACGATCCTTGTTCCGTTGGTCAACCATAGCAATTTGAACTTCGCGAAGCGCATCGGCAAGAGGTGTACTGTTCGCAGGGTACAACTGCCAAAGTCGAGCACTTATCTCATCTAACGTCAGCCCCCAGGCAGGAGGCAGAGCATCACAAGACTCACCAAAAACTAATAGGCCGCAGTCAGCAGCATCATCGTTAATAATTTGGTTTTTCTGGCTTACGATCTCATTATCAAATTGTCGTCGTGCTGCATCTAATTTGGTCGTGTCACCAAAATATTCACCCATGCTGCCCGAAGTATCGAAGAGCAACAACCAAACCCAGGGTTGCCCTGTCTGGCCTGTTGCCTTAATCTGCTCCTGGCTTAAACCGAAAACCAGCACCGCAAAGAAACAAACTGATAATACCCTCTTTAACATTTCAACTCGCCTCCCCTCTATAAACGGAGGCGACTTTCATGGAATCCACAAGTCCTTTTATAACAATATATTATAAAAGCAATCTTCCTCAAGCCGCAAGGCCGTAGGAACCCGAACCGTTGTCCTGAATCACGTTTCCATAGCAACTTATCACTATCTTGCTTATGGATAGATGGGCCGCATCTTTAATCAACAAATTAACCGCGACTCTTCGAATAATTGCCGTTCCCGGCCTCCAAAGATATAAAGTTTAGGTGATGCGTATTGCATCCAAGTTCTTTGTTAATTGTTCATTGTTCGTCGATGAACAATGAAATATTAACCACTTACTATTTTACCATTTACTTGTTGTTGATGCCAATCAAATGCTAAAATTCCGCTATTAAATGTATTATCATGGAGATTGACGGAAAAATCAACGGAAATTTTCGATTTTAGAAGACCGCCGCCATAGGCACTTCGACAATACTCAAGATGGGAATGGCGACTAAACGGGCGGAAGCAAAAATGACATTACTCGACGCTGGATGCTCGATGCTGGTCATACTACGCAATACGCACAACTCCTTGACTTCACTGCTAATCTGCATATACTTTTGAAAAAGTTTTGAACTTTGAGTGTTGTGTTTTTAATTCAACTCATAACCCAAAACTAAGGACTAAGAACTCAAAACTTTTTGGTTCTGAGAAGCAAAGGACTTAATGATGGTTATCAAGAAAAAAACAAAGAGATCAAGAATCAGAAAAAAAATAACCAACCGTCTTTTGTCGGGAATGCTGCTGCTGATGCCCTTTGGTGTGACATTGCTTGTAATGCGGTGGATTTTTGGCTGGTTAGCAGGTTTTGTAAAACCAATTGTAGTTCGCCTGCTGCATTTGCTGTCGCAAATCCCACTCGTCGATTCCTTACCCGATTCTTTGACGACTTTTTGCGTAGTAGTATTCACCATCTTCATTCTTCTTGCAATTGTGTACCTTGTCGGCCAGATTGGCCAGCGCATATTGGGCAAGCAAATCCTAAAGGCCGCCGAACAGTTGGTTCAAAGAATCCCATTTGTGCGGTCGATTTATTCGGCAACCAAGCAAGTTATTGAGTCTGTGTCATTGCCGGGTAAAGCCGCCTTCAAATCGGTTGTAATCGTGGAGTTCCCAAGACCTGGTTTTAAAGCTTTAGGCTTCTTAACGGGTAATATACAGGGGCCGAGCGGGGAAAAACTCTGCAAGGTCTTTATTCCCACAACACCAAATCCAACTACCGGCTTTTTCGAAATCGTCCCACAAGATGAGGTGACAGAAACTACTTTAACAGTAGAAGAGGCCTTTAAAATGATTATCTCCGGCGGCATAGTTTCTCCGGATAGCTTAAGTGCAATAACACAAACCGGCGAAACCACAAGCTCAAAACAAAACCAAACGAAAACTGCCGCCGTATAGTGGACGATTGAGAATAATCACGGAATCGATAAACTGCCGAACTACAGGTATTGGTTCCTGTGCCGCAATTTACCGACGGCTTTGATAATCTCCATCGCCCATAATGGAAGTGATGA
>CAZRNB010000033.1:0-25683 GCA_964601355.1 uncultured Pirellulales bacterium | reverse complement strand
TAATTAACTGCCGCAGTTGCGCTGCGGTCTTAGCGACATTGAAATTCTGCTCGACCTGCCGACGGGCGGCGAGACCAAATCGGCGGATCCTATCAGGATCGGAAAGGAGACTTTCGACGGCCTCGGCCAGCATTCGTCGCTCGTCGCTCGTCGCTCGTGCCTCGTCCTTCGTCCCTCGTCCATCGTCATTCGTCTCAACAAGTAATCCATTGATGTTGTGATGTACAAGCTCAGGGATGCCGGAAATCCGAGTTGTGACAACCGGCACCTCACAGGCCATCGCCTCCATCATAGCTACCGGAATCCCATCCATATCGCCATCATGCGTCTTCACGCAAGGCATGAAAAATAAACCGGCCTGGCTTAAAAGTGGAATGAGCTTATCATTTGCCCTCGGTCCAAGCAGCCCTACTTGGCTCTCCAAACCGAATTTGTGAATTTGTTCCTTAAGACGTTTTCTTTCGGGGCCGTCGCCGATAATCTGGAATAAAAAATCTACGTTTCTTTCCTTTAATTTAGCGCAGACTGCTATCGCTGTATCAAGACCTTTCTTGCGTTCGAGCCTGGCTACGCATATCATCCTTCCAGGCTGAGGCTGACGAGATATAGACCTAAACCTTTCCATATCTATACCACAATGCACAACGTGACACAAATCTGCAATGGATTTGCCGCAGGTGTTTCTTAAATATTCGATATTGAATTGCGAAATGGCAGCTATAAATTTGCATTTAGCCAAGCGTGGCCGCAGGCTGCCGGCGCTTCTTGTGAATATGTCGAAAGCGTGAACCGTGCATGACACGGGCAAATCCATCAGCATCCCTAACATAATCCCAAGACTTAAAGACCGGCTGGCAAAATGCACATGGATATGCTCAGCTCCAAATTTTCGGCAGTGAAAGGCAAAATCACAGGCTGTTGATAATTCATAGACTGCTTTTGCAAATTCAACTGGACTATAAAAAAGTAAAGTTGCCACCCAAAAGCAGACCTTCCAGAAGCAAAGGGGATTGTTAGTCATTTCTCGCAAAGTCATCCACATCTGCACAAGTGCACTTGAGCGATAAATAGTTCTTCGGCACCATTTGACCATGAGCTCAGACCAATCTTGAAATCGTTCAGGTCTGCAACTGGCCAATGTCAGAACCTGCCAACCGGCTTGTTCATGTGCCTCAATTTCGTTAATGACGAAGGGCATCTTCATGCCCGAAACGACATACGCAATCTTCATAATCGTACAAAAAATAATCCCCGGTAAAACCGGGGGCTAAATATATTTTTTATTTAGCCCCACGTTTCACGTGGGGTCTTTTCCTTGCCAAAATATGAACTGTTCTCGTTGACAGGTCTTCCTCTGACAACTGTCTAAATCTAGGACTTAGCTGTTCTTTGGCAAGCCCAGAGCTGTCGGAAGTTTTGACTTCGCAAACAATTTCAAAACCGGATTGCTCAAGAAGACGCTTATGTGTGGAATAAGACTGCCGGTTTAAAAGATAGGACCTTTTGCCCTTAACTAATTTCCAGGCCAGGTCCGAATAGGCCAAGTGGCCGTTCCACCGTTCTGCAAGATGGTGACATCCAAAGTCGATTTGATGACTCATAAAGCCATCTTTCCTGAGCCAGCGATAAAACGTCTCGTATGTATGAGGGAGGTCTTCTACATGCTCAAGCACCGCCTGCGAAAATATCATATCAACGGATTCCTGTTCTATTATATCGCTATTATACCAGGGTACAATATAGCAGATTTCCATATCTGCATCCTTTGAATCACCAGGATTGACCAGCGACTCCTTTATGGATTGAATTCTTTCAACGTTCAGGTTTTGCCCAAGCCTCTCGTCCGTCAAAATATTGTGCGGAAATTTGTATGATTTTAGCAGCGGCTGCAGTTGTGGAAACTCCTGCGGGCCCGGTATCGGCTCACAATTGATAAAAAGCGTAACCAGCTCATCGAATATGCCCATATTTACCGCGGCATCGGCATATTCTACGACGTCAAACGCATAGTATTTCTGTGCTCCCGATAATAGTGCCGCTAAGCCTATGCCGAGAGAATCTCCTGGGCCAAGCTCGGCAACCACTTTGGGCCAAATACACAGATGGGCCTCTTGTGCCAACACAAAATGTCTCATCCATGCCGAGTAACAATAGCGAGCAGAATTGGTACCGCCCGTTTGGCCTGGCATTATTTTTTCAAGCTCCGGGACATAAGTTAAAACGCCTCGTATTATGTGTTTGAGGGACATATCAAAAATTCGTTTAAAATATAAAAGTTATAAGTGACTAAAGTGAGCTAAAGTGAACTAAAGTTAATTTATAATTTTAGGCACTTTAGGCACTTTACACTTTAGTCACTTCGTACATAATCGTCACGTGGGGTTTGATAAAATTTCCTCATAAACCTGCAATGTTTTTTTACATACGGCCGATGCCATAAAACGCTGTTGTGCAATCTGTTTAGCCCGCCGGCTCATAGACCTGGCCAGCGTTTGATCTGAAAGTATTTTTAAAATCGCTTCGGCAATATCATTTATATCATAAGGATCAACTAAAAGTCCGGTTTTGCCTTCCTCAATCATTTCCGGAATACCGCCGACTCTCGAGCCAACCACAGGGACACCTGCAGCCATTGCCTCGGCAACAGATAGCGGCGCATTTTCCTGGAAAGAGGGAATCACCAAACAATTTGCCTTTGACAGCTCGAATTGAATTTCCTTGATACTAAGATTTCCAAGAAAGTGTACACAGTCACCCAGGTTATCAGCCTTTACCTCTTGCTGACATCCCCTAAGATATGCAGGCTCGGTACTTCCTGCGATGCGAAGCTGAGCATTTGCGAAACGTTTTTCAATAATAGCAAACGCCTTTATCATGCCAGCAATATTTTTTAACGGCCTGATCCTGCCGCAGCAAAATATTCTGCCGGGCTCAAATTGCCAATCGGCACCAAAGTAGGAATCCGCAATGGGATTATCGATAAGCCATGTTTTGCGAATATGATTCACCGGCAGGAATTTCCTGACGTAATCGCTTATCAGGATAACGTATGGAGCTCGGAGACGGCCATAATCCTCGGTCAGCTTTAGAAGCAGCCATTTAAGCCAACGAAGGACGCCCCAGCGGCTATCCCACATTGCATCTCTTTCCACAATTCCATGGATTGTCAGAACGTGCGGATACTGACAGTTTGCTGCCAGAAAGGTATCGTTCTGAAAATGAACAACGTCTGGATTGATTTGTCCTAAAAGAGATTTTATCTGCCGTTTGCCTGCAAAAATATCGTACAATGTTCCAGGCAAGAAACTCCACAGAGGTTTTTTACCAACCCGATAAATGAAGGACGACGGATGATGAACGATGGACGAAGAAATCTCGTCCGTCGTCTGTCGTCTCTCGTCCCTCATCCCTTGTCGTACAGACCATTGCTCACAAACAGTTTCTCCAGTGGTGCCTTTCGGAACGACAATGGTCAGCTTCACGTCAGGATGCTTTACAAGCTCATCAGCGATGTATTTCGCTACGCCGGCAACGCCGCCATCAATATGGTCGCTCTCGGCTGGAAAAACTGTCACCATAGCTATGTGCATCTGCAAAATCTTTTCAGACCCCACAATAAAATCGCGGGGTTAAATAATGCGCAATATTCAGCCCCCAAATTTATTCGGGGGTTTCTTCCATCGTGGCTTCAACATCAAGCTCATCTTCCAGCGGCGTGAAGTATGTGGCCATCCGCTCGCCAGCCATTACAAACACCAGAAATATCCAGAAGTGTTTCTGGTAAAGCTGCGGGACGTCCAGCCCCATGAATAACAAAAACGTCAAGATCGCTCTTGCATACAGCTTCTCCCAGCCCAGCGGGATTCGCCTGATCGTAAGCATCAGCATAATCACGAAAAACACAAAAAGTCCCGCTGCAGGCAGCCCGTAGATACCGAGAGCCAAAAAGAAGTCATTATGCGGTATGATTCGTAGCCCGCTATACTCGAACCAGCCATAATAGCTCGTTCCCATCGGCTTTGTCACGGCACATCGCAGAGCCTGACTGATCGGCATCATTCTATAATCGACAGCTTCCTCCGCACGGTACATGTCCGTCAACCGCTCTGAGACGCCACTTTCCAGACCTCCTCGGCTTACAACAAATCCAGCCGAGATGGAAGCTAACAGAATAACCATGAGCACCAGCACCGCCAGCGCCGGTCTATACAAAACCTGCCGCACAAATAGCAGTGGCGACAACATTGTAAATACCAGCGATATCAAAGCGCCACGAGAGCCAATCTTGAGCAGCATTATCGGCAGAACTAACATCGAGATTAGATATACTATTCGCCATAATAATTTTTTGTCACGGGCAAATAAATAAATGGCGGCCAAAAAAGCCAAACAAACCAGGCTCGCCAGCATATTAGCATCAATCGCCTGACCGGCGGTGGCGGAGAATCTGGCTTCGGAAGTCTCGTCAACCGACCTTATTGCCGCTCCGGTTATCACTGCCAATGCAATCATGCCTAATGTACCGAGCACATAAGCCCTTAAAGCCCATTGGAAAGTTTTCCAGTCATTTGTATGCAGAATCCAATATACTATAAAAGTAAGCGCTAAAAGCTGTACCTGGGTGAATGCTCGCCGCAATTCGAGCGCCAAATAAGGTGCCGCCAGCGACGCTAAAAACACCCACATTGTATATAGAACAAACACCCATAACACCTTATTGCCGAGGCGCAGCCTGGGATGAGTCATAAGCAGATTCAACACAAAGCTGGCCGCTACGGCCAAGCCCACACCCCGGTCAAGGCTGAAATCCTGTGCTGCGCCGATACCAGCACCCGTTGGCAGCAACATCATTAGAGTGCAAAGGGCAAAAGTCGGCTTAATGACCATGCCGATAAACGTGGGCACCGCAATTATCACGATACCGGCGACTGGTTTTTTACCCAGAAATATTACGGCTAAGCCAATCAAAGAAATCACAACCCAAATCGCAAGAAGCAGAATATTCATCACCGGCGGTAATTGAATATCGGATGACCGCGAATTCTCGTCGTAAAGCAAATCCCCTTGGCTTATTGTATTTTCATACCCGGCATACATACCTAACTTCCATTCTCATAAATCACAATTGTGCAGAAATCTATAAAAACGAGCGTATAAAATCATCTGGAAGCATATATAAGCTGCGGCTTTGGCCGGCGATTTTCGACCCGCAAGAAACCATATCATCTGTTTCTGCAGTCGGCATATCTTCGACAGATAATCTTTGAAGCCGTTGGAAATATCTTGTGAGCTGTGATTCACATAGCTTCTCAGAAATACATCAGCCACATCCTCAGCATCCCAGTTTAGGCACCTCATGCCAGGCGCACCACGAAACATGCATGCGACAAACCAAAGAAGATCAAAATATCTACTGCCAAAGGTGGGATCTCTTCCCATAATCGGCGCCGTTGACCAGTCTAATATGACAAGCCTCCCTGACGCTTCGTGAATACATACGTTAACACTTGCATAATCACCATGAATAAAAACATTTTGATCCGCACTACTCGCGGCATCGGAAGTCATCCAGTCAGGTGGAAGCCGGCACTTTATCTTATCAGGCAGAACCAATTGCTCATGAATGACAGCCAGCGCTCGTCCGGCTCTATTTGTCAATTCAAGCAAACGTGCGTCTTTATCAATCGCCAATTGCAGCAATGTCACCAAACCCTTGAGCCGTTCCAATTCAAGCACGCCTTTGTCCCGGTCAAAGTCTAAAACTCGCGGGACATAGAACAAGCCGCTTTCTCTGCCGATTTCACCTGCCCGGACGGTTTTGGTTGCCTCGACAGCCAGCAAGGAAGCGTCGCCGACCTTACGTACCGAACCAGCCGCGAATTCTATCAATGATCTTCTCTGAACATCAATCATCTTCTCAGACTATCACTCCAACTGCACACGGCAATAGGACTTTCGGAAAATCGAGCAAGAGACTTGAACTTGCAGCAGAGTTTCTCAATTGCACCGGTTATCGTCATTGGAAGCTCAATCTTCGGCGGATGAAAAAATCCCGCGGGATAAAGCTCAACCAGCTTCATCCCTACCCCTTCAACAAGCCTTTTCATTTCGTCTATAGTCATTACATTGAATATGCCTTGTGAATTTTTCATCTGATGATGCTTATGGAGCAGCTTAATCCAGGGTGAGCCACAGCTTTGGTGATTGTTAAAAATAAAAAAGCCGTCTTCAGAAAGCAATCTTGCAAGCGCTTTCATCGCAGCCGAACGTAAAGACGGCTCCGCATTGACAAAAAACCTAAAGGCCGTGATTAGATTAAACTTTCTTCCTTCAAACACGCTGTCAACAGTTATATCAGCCTCGACTATTTCCGTCTTTTTAAGTTTCTCACGGGCAATTGCCAGCATAGAGGCGGATACATCAACACCCGTCGCCGTCGTTACGCGGTCCTCCAGGAAGCTTGTTATACGTCCGGTCCCACAGGCGAAATCGAGCAAATGAATGTCCCGTCCCGTAAAGTATTTCTCTAAAATCTGTATGATAATGTCCCTCTCACGCGCCCAAAGAAATCTCTCCCATGGCTGGGTTTGATAGTACGCCTCATACTCGCCACCTTTGGCCGAATACTTATGAGATTCTCTGTAGGAATACTCTTTTGTCATGTCCCGATGTCATACCGCAAAACCCAGTGTAAAACACGGGGCTAAATAAAAAATACTTAGCCCCACGTTTCACGTGGGGTTTTCTTCACACTGCCGCCCGACCTATACTTGTGTTCCAAGAACCATACTGGCAATTCGTTTCCGCTCAATCTCTTTCAAACTTAAAAACCAGCTGCCCAAAAGAGTCAAAGCTGCCGCGGAAATTACCACACCCAAAATTTCAAGCCAGCAATCCGGTGGAGAAAGATACTCCCATACTATTATCACGGCTACGGCCGGGAACGAGCCCCGCAAAGCCGGCTGCCAGACATTTTGAATGCTCTCCATCGCAGAAATCCGCATTTTCCGGTTGAAATATATCGGCAGGATTACGCCGGACACAATCGCCATCGGCAGCAAATTAGACCAGGCTATACCAATCAATCCCCAATTAAGCACTTTCAATGAAACAATAGAGGCTGATACACAAACTATTGCCGTTAACGCCGCGAGAATGCCAAAGATTCTATGTTGTCCCCTGCCAACCAGCACCAGAAAATTGCTATGTTGTGCCAACAATAAACAGTGAGCCGCCGTCAGGATGATAAGCACGACACTCATCGTATTGATTACACCAGGGCTGCCAAATTCCTCGCCTACCCAAACCTGCAGAAGCTCTCTGCTCATCACTATCAGGAAACAACCGATTGGAATTATCAGCAGAAGACTATATTTTTGAGAAAGAAAAGATATTTCCTTAATACGCTGATGGTCGCCCCTGGCGTCGAGGTCGCTTACAGCCGGTTTTATCGCCGCCGTGAACGCCTGCAGAGTCTGCGATAACAATAAAACGCCTGCCGCCGCAACCTCAAATCGGCTTACCTGCGCAGTATCCATATATATGCCGACTACAATACTGCTTGCCTTATAGACTATAATCACAGATGCCGTATATAAAAAAGTATTTATTCCATAAGACAGCATCTCTTTCAAAAGTCCGAAATCTACGTTTGCAAAAGACAAAAACTTTGTGGTCAAGAATTTCCTGGCAAAAATAGAATGTATTACTCTCAGCACAACTTCACTTAATCCCCATATAAGCCCCATCGTGATTAGGCCATAGCCTCGCAACAGCAGCACCACCAGCAATATCGTACGCAGAAACAGCGTGATGAGCATTGCCATGTTGATGACATCGAACCGCTGCAGGCCGCTCAAAATCGCTGTCGCAGGCTGCAAAGGCATGGCAACGGCAAAAGAAAATCCAACCACCAGCACCAGCAGCTCAGCAGTATTCAATAATGCCGGCTCAATAGCAAACCATGAGCCAACATACCAATATATCACTACACTGGATACCGCAAGCACAACACCAACTATCGAGAAAAAAAAGAAGGACGTGCTGACTACGCGTCGAACACCATCTTCGTCGTTTTTCGCCAGGAAGACCGGGATGTACCTGTTTATCGAGCTATTCAGTCCAAGACTGAGCATTGCCGCATAGCGAAAGAGCGTGCCGCCGATCAGAAACCATACGCCGCATCGGACCTCGCCGAGCCTGCCGAGAAAGAACGGGATCAGGAAAAAAGATATTAACGCATTGCTTAAAAACGTCACTACATTGGAAATCGTATTGTAGATCAGCTTCCTGGACGTTGTTGTATATTGCTCATTCATACGTACTTATTTGTGAGTGGTATTTGTTACTTGACTGTCGCCGTGCCGGCGACGGCTAAACAATTTATCCGCTACTCCTCGCCCGCTTAATTACCCGCCATAAAAGACCTGCCGGCACTAAATCATAATTATCAAGAATGAATTTCGGACAGTATCCGGCCTGCCGTGAGATAACATATATAGGTCTTTCAGTTAGTAATTGCTCAATTGTATCCTCATTACAACACGGTGCATTCCTGCTGCTTACAATACCGGAAACAACCTTTACATCCGGACGCCTTCCTGCAACCTCCTGCATCAATAAAAGCGGGGCAACGGTGGTGCTGTCTGCAAAAATAACGGCATCGCTTTCCACGGCATTGAGAGCCTCATTGGCAAAACGCTCGGCTCCTTTATAGCCGGTCTTCCACGGCTGCAAGAAATACTTATAATCATTGCGATAAGGGACATTATTTCTTGTTCCAAGATTAAACCGCATCTTCTCCGCCAATTTTGGCACAGACGCATAAATACCAACAGGCAAAAAACAGAAAATCAAAATAAAACACGAAAGAACCTTACAGCCCATCTTCTCCTGCAGGAAATATGCCCCAAGACCTACAAAAACCGAGACCAGACAGTAAAACGGCATGAAAAAAGCGAACCTGTCAGGCACGGTATATCGAAATGCGAAAATGAAATATAGCGCAAACAAAGCTATCAAAACATTTCTAAAATCCCGGCTCGGCGACGCCTTAAATAACACAGAAAATCCTGCAAAGAACAGCAGAAAATTAGGCGTGGGAAAATTCAATAAAATAAACAGCAGATTTTCTATTACAGTTCCTGCACTTAAAGAAATATTAAGAACCGCTTCCTGCCAACGTGCTCCAAAAGCAGCGGAAGCCAACGTCTCGCTGACGTTACCGGTCTGAATTAGTTGCCTGATTATCAAATACTCATAAGGCAAAGCACCGATGATCCACAACAGAGCAATAATCAACAAGTCACGAAAGCGAATATTCTTTTTAATTGTTAAAACGATACAAAACGCAAAATAACAAAAAAGAGGTATCAAAGCGAGATTATGAACGGCAAGTGCAAGGCCGTTTAGCAAACCCAGCCAGTATAAATAAGCTGCCTGCCCATTTTTTGCATACTGCAGCAGCATTATCAATTCCGCGGTAAATAGGGCCGACCATAATGTATATGTCTCGATAACGCCGGCATGAAACCAGAATGTATGAGATAAAGCTAAAGTGACAGCCGCAACGATTGCCGGGAAATTTTTGCCCAGCCACAGCCGTATGAGCAGAAATAAATTCGCTGCCGTCACTGCCCCTGCGATTGCTGAGACCAGGTTAATCCTATAAGTAAATTCGCCCAGCGGCAGATATTTCGCGCCGATCGCTAATATGTAAAACAGCGGATGAGAAAGAGCCAGTCCAAGAAATCCTTCTATATCATTATGCCAGACGCGATACTGGATAAGCCCGCTATCCTGCCACAAAAGCCCCGGAGCACAACTAATGACGTAAAGCACAAGGGCACAGACAAGGATACACACGTAACAAAATGTTAGTTTTGACTTTGTATTCGTCACTGATATGTTTTCGTGAACCCCCCAATGAATTGGGGGGCTAATTATCAAATATTCAGCCCCGCGATTTATCGCGGGGTTCACAATCGTTTGCGGTTTGCTTTGTACCAATCTACTGTAGCTTTTAGTCCTTCATCGAAAGAGGTTTTGGCCTCAAAGCCGAAGTAATTCCTGGCCCTTGAGACGTCCAGCATTCGCCTGGGCTGGCCATCAGGCTTGGAGCTATCCCAGCGGATTTCGCCGGTAAAATCCGTGAGCCTTGCTATCTTTTCAACAAGCTCTTTTATCGTTATCTCAAAACCGGCTCCAATATTGACCGGCTCAGAGCCGTTGTAATGTTCAGCGGCCAGCAATATCCCCTCCGCCGCATCGGCGGCATAAATAAACTCACGTGAAACTGTTCCCGTCCCCCAGCAAACGATATGGTCTGCTCCACTATCGATCGCATCAAAACATTTTTTTATCAGCGCCGGTATCACATGGCTCGTGGCAGGATTAAAATTGTCACCAGGTCCATAGAGATTGACCGGCAGCAAAAATATCGAGTTAAAGCCGTACTCCTGTCTATACGCCTGCGATTGAACAAGCAGCATCTTCTTAGCCAGGCCATAAGGTGCGTTCGTTTCCTCGGGGTATCCGATCCAAAGGTTTTCTTCCTTAAACGGTACCGGCGTAAATTTCGGATACGCACAAATCGTGCCGATAGCCACGAACTTTCCAATATTCCGGATTCTGGCCTGCTCTATAAGCTGCACTCCCATCATAAGATTCTTATAGAAAAATTCGCCAGGATGCTCACGATTAGCGCCTATTCCGCCGACCACCGCAGCAAGGTGAATCACAATATCCGGCTTCATATCCTCGTACATCCGAATAATATCACTTAAATTAACCAGGTCATAATCTTCTATCCTGGGCACATCTATATACTTACAATTGCGTTTTCTCAGCTTCTCAGTGACATATCCGCCGAGAAAGCCGGCTCCGCCGGTAACAACAATTCTTCTTTTGGCAAAAAAATCACTCATCATCATTCTTTTTTGTGTGGGCTAAATATTCATCTATTTTCTATGTTCTGCGAGTATTTTTTCATCTTTGGCGATTTTCATATCAGCATCGGTCATCTTCTTGGCAAGCTCTTTGAAGGTCACTCTCGGCTCCCAACCAAGAACCTTTTTAGCTTTGCTCGAATCTCCCTGCAAAAGATCGACCTCGGTCGGCCGAAAATAACGCTTGTCGATTTCAACATATTTCTGCCAATCCAGGTCAAGATACCTAAAAACCTCCTCCACAAATTCTCTGACGGAATGGCTCTCGCCCGTAGCAATGACATAATCGTCGCTTTCTTCCTGCTGAAGCATCAGCCACATCGCCTCAACATAGTCGCCTGCAAAGCCCCAGTCTCTTTTTGCATCCAGATTACCTAAATACAGCTTATCCAGTAAGCCGCATTTAATTCGCGTCGCCGCCCGCGTGATTTTTCTGGTGACAAATGTCTCGCCGCGTCTGGGCGATTCGTGATTGAATAAAATGCCGTTACAAGCAAACAAACCATAAGCTTCGCGGTAGTTCAACGTTTGCCAAAAGCTGTACACCTTTGCGCAAGCGTACGGACTTCGCGGATAAAAGGGCGTCTTCTCGGTTTGCGGTATTTCGACAACCTTTCCGTACATCTCACTGCTGGAGGCCTGATAAAATTTCACCGCTCCTTTGCTGGAACGAATCGCCTCAAGCAGCCGAAGCGTCCCGAGCGCATCGGTATTAACAGTAAAGATAGGCATATCAAAACTTACCCGAACATGGCTCTGGGCTGCCAAATTATAAACCTCGTCGGGCTGGATTTCATTTATCAGCAACGACAGATTGCTTCCATCGGTCATATCCCCATAGACGAGCTTAAGCCGAGGTTTTTCGTGCAGGTCTTTATATATATGATCGATCCTGCCGGTGTGAAATGACGAGCTTCTCCGAATAATTCCCCAAACCTCATAACCTTTTTCCAGCAGCAGCTCCGTAAGATACGAGCCGTCCTGTCCTGTAATACCGGTAATCAATGCCTTCTTCATAATGCTCCGCTCTTTCAACAAACGGTTACCGCCAGCCCTTCATTGCTGATATCAAAATCGAAAAATCTCGCACGCTCATTGGGCGGCTCAGATTCGAGCATCTGCCTCACCGACATTGTATCCCGCGGCGATTTACAAATCAACAGCATAAAACCGCCGCCGCCCGCACCAAGAAGTTTTCCGCCGTATATAAAAGGCCCTGCTCGTTCAAATAGTGATTCAATTTCTTCATTACTGCTGTTTGGGTCAAGCTGCTTATTAAGCTGCCAGGCGGCGTCGAGCAGACGCCCGAACCTTGCTATGTCCTTGCCTGCAAGTGCGTCGGCAACCTCTTTGGCCACCAGGTAAATTCGACTCAGCGTGGCCATTGCGGCACGGTCCCGATTCAAATACCGCCCCACCACCTGCTGCAGGATGTTCTTTGCCAGCCGCGTTACGCCGGTGTAATATAAAAGACTTTGTCCCCCGTTTGCCTGCGGATCCAGAACATCAGACGGCACATAATGGATTCTCGCATCCGGCACAAGTCCGGGCTCTGTGCTAATCATCTTCACACTACCGACGGCTCCTCCTATCTGGTCCTGCCAGCCACCGCCGGTGGTCAACGCCTGCTCCAGACGCAGCACGCTGTGAAAGAGCTGTCTCTGCGACAATTGTTTTCCCAAAACTGCCTGAATTGCAGCAATAATGACCGCTCCCATTATGCTGGAGGTGCCCAAACCACTACCTTTCGGAATGGCAGCAAGCGTGGTAAGCTCAATCCCACCACCAAACTCCCGTAGAACTTTTTTTAAGCTGTCACCATAAGATGTTTGAGGTGACAGGCCGCATAAAACCAAAGCCGCTTTGGCCAGGGCGAAACCGCTGGTTGCTTTTCGATAGTCAAGAAGCTCATCAAAAGTGCCAATCTCGACTCGCGAGCCGAGGTCAATCGAGCTGATGCGAATAACCGGCTCATCTATCACGCGAACGTACACCTGAATCGGCGACTGGCCGTTAAGATTCACCGCAGCGTTGACTACACAACCACCATACTCAAGGCAGTACGGCGGAGTGTCGGTCCAGCCACCGCCAACGTCCAGACGTGCCGGAGCGCGGGCCCACACAATCTCGTCGCTGCGCAAACTGCTGTGAGGGCACGTATCCTGTTTCAAGCCGCTGGCAATAATAACCTTCTCCAAACCCTCGAACGCAATGTTTTCTGCCTGCCTGCTCCATTGAACAACAGAAATCGGTGAATCCAAAGCCAAGTCTAAAGACGCCAGCCAGTCCCGCTCGGCAGGAGTTAGTAGTTGTCCCAAATCAGGCAAGGCTCTCGATAGTGGAGCATCATTGTCCCGGTAAAGCTCAGATAATGCCGAACCCAACGTGTGAATAATTCTTGGAAATACAAGAGCTTTAGTGCCCCCACCGGCACTATCGGAAAAATGCCAATACGCCTCTTTAAGAATTTGCGAAACCCACCTGCTCAAATCATCGGCACTTCTTAATAGGTGCGCCAGCTCAGCAGAGGAAAAAACGCTATCCGGTCTAAACAACCGCCGCAATGATTGCCGGATTATTTGGGCTCGAATTCTGCCACGACGGCTGTAAAATCCACTATGGTCAGCCATCACCAAAATCTGCTCAAGGCTATATTTATCCGCAGCTCGCCAGCCCGCAAGCTGCTCACTACCGGCGCTGGTTACATCGAGCATCCATAACCACTGGCGGTATTCGCCGTGGTTTTTCACCGCTGGAAAAATGCTCGCGTTCCAAACACTGCGGCTTCCCTGTGGAACTTCGGCATCCCACACATCATCGGGCCGGGCGCCAGCCACTTTTAGCCATTCCAGCAGCTCCATCCCGCAAAAACGGCTGCCGTCTTTAATCATTTCCTTGAACGTGTCATCAATATCGTAGCAGCGTATAAACCATACCTGGTCACCATGGCGGCTGCGTCCACTTATCACGTCAAGACAGGCACCTCGCGGCAAAGAAACAGGCTCGTCGATGTCAACTCCAACAACGATGTTCTCTCCGCCCAAATTCAGTGAAGAATCAATCCGACAACCCTCCACCCAGCAGGCTGAACCCTGTACAACTCCGTCCTCAAGAATATCATTATTAATATCAAGAAAGGTCGACAGGTGAAATATCCCACGGTCTTCCTGCAGCAGCCGGATACCACTATTAATAATCGCTCTGCTTGAGCCGAAATCCAGAAAGTCACATTGCTTTAAAAGCTGCATACTAAAAGGCACGGTCGATAGAGCGTCAAACAGCTTATTTAATAAAATATCACTCCACTTCGAGCCGCTGCTCTTTACGGATTTTAGGTAAAGCTCTATGGCCGCATCCGTACCCATCGCGCAACATATTTCCCGGTAAAAATCCAGGCCCCACTGCCGAACTGCTTTTCCTATCTCGCCGGCCAAAGATAATTTATTATCTGTACCGACACCAGCGCCAAATATCTCTAACATTTTAACAGCCGTTTTTGCATCGAGGTTAATAACTCCTATATCCAGACAGGCTTGGCCGTACGCATCTAAAGCCCCTCTTTTGTTCTGCTCATCCGGAGACGGCTTTTGCAGATATAGACGAACTTCGTCTGCCTGTCCCCTGCAAAAAACGCCGTGTCTGCTCGCCTGCTCCGGCGCAGCAAAGCAGGCCAATCCTGTTACTCCATCAGCGGCAAATCTTACCTCAGAAGGCTCAAATCTCAGCAAAACGTCACCCGAAGCAAATACAACCTGCCCCACATCTGCCGGAGTCTCCGGCAAGGCTAAATAAATCGGCAGTTGTCTATCAAACAAACTCAAACAAACCGCTCTGTCACTTTCTCCCGGCACAGGAATAAAAATCTTTCCGCATGGGCCATAAGCCGGCAGCCGTTTGGAATCTCCGCCTGCATGTATGATTAAAATTCGCAGCTTCCTGAGCGCTTCTTCCCAAACGTTCCGGCCGGCATCCCCGCCCAGACGGCGATTGAGAACCTCCATCAGGCAGTAAAGCGTGCTGCCGCCGCTGCCGATCCGTACCCCTGCCGGGTCGGCAACCACCATTACTTCGCGTACGTCACTGAGAAGACCCAAATCCCGGCGAATCTTTAATTGTGATTCGTACGCCTGAGCCTGGGCGTCATTGGAAGCGGTAACTATTAGATAATCCCACTGATTCAATTGTGTCCGCATAGCCGATGAAAGTGCCTAAAGTGAGCTATAGTGCCTAAAGTTGTAAGTTATAATTCCATGCACTTTAGTTACTACAAACTTTAGACACTTTAGTCACTTAAAATTTTAGGCACTTAAAGCTTTCTATCACCACTTTCAGCGTCTCATTCAGACTTATTCGCGGCTGCCAACCGATTGACTCTTTGATCCGCTCTAAACTCGGTACCCGCCGCATCATATCCTCAATAGCTCTGCCGTAAGCAACGTCGTATGGTACGAACTTCTTCTTGCTCCTGCTATTCGTCATTTCGACAATTTTATCCGCAAGACCCTCGATGGTAATCTCCTCGGTAGAACCTATATTATAAACCTTTCCTACCGCCTCGGCGCAATTCATCAGGCCGATAAGCGCCTCGACGAGATCAGCCACGTAGCAAAAACACCGCCTCTGCCGGCCAGTACCATATATCAAAAGGGGCTCATTTTTTAATGCCCATTGCACGAAGCGGGGCACCACCATTCCATAGCGGCCGGTCTGCCTCGGCCCAATAGTATTAAAGAAACGACCGATGATAACGTTAAGACCATATTGCTGATAAAAAGCCAAACCCAGAAACTCATCTACCGCCTTGCTGCATGCGTAAGACCAGCGGGACAGGCTCGTGCTGCCGAGCACAATGTCATCATCTTCATGAAATGGAACGGCCTCGTTTTTACCATAGACCTCGCTGCTGGAAGCGATCAGGATTTTTCTGCCGAATTTATTGGCCACGTTCAACACTATTTCGGTGCCGCCAATATTGGTCTCTATTGTGTGCACAGGCTTGTCGGCTATCAATTGGACGCCGACAGCCGCAGCCAAATGAAAAATCACATCACATTGTACCGTTAGAGTCTCCATTAACCTGGCGTCACGGATGTCACCTTCTATAAAAGTAAAGCTCGGCTGGCTCCTGAAAGCCTCAATATTTTTTAAGCTGCCGGTGCTGAGATTATCTATAACTGCAACGGTGTTACGATCCCTCAATAACCGCTCTGCCAAATGAGAGCCAATAAAACCAGCACCACCTGTAATTAACGCTTTCATATAGAAGGCTCAACAAAGCAAGTCCGCTTCGCATATTATGGATTTGTCGGACAAATGTAAATTATGCACCGAGTGCAATAATTCTAAGTTTTAAGTGCCTAAAATTTGAAGTGACTAAAGTGCCTAAAGTTATAAATTTTAACTTTAGCTCACTTTAGGCACTTTCACTATTCTGGGTATGATAATTCAGAAATTATCAATAATCAACAGACAATTTAGACAGACTCCGTACCCGTCGGTTGCGCTAAAAGTTTGATTAGTGAATTAGCGAATTAGTTAATTAACCGGCTTAATGCAGACAATTAACCAATTAACCAAGCAACTATTTATATTTATGTCTTTTGTAAGTATCGGCTGATAAAGAACATAGCTTTAGGAAAGATGGACCTAAGACGGACTTCCGAAATATATTTGACAATGGAAATCTTAAGCTTCTGAGCTTATAAAACTCGGTAGTCTATAGACTTACACGATGATCTTTTTATAGGACGTTCAAAGTACAGGGCAAAGTTTCGCTCTGGTATTTTTTGCAGGTTTCAACCTACAAAACTTGACGAAATGATGGGAATGATGGATAATTAGATGTACTTCGCGGATGTGGCGGAACTGGCAGACGCGCAGGCTTCAGGTGCCTGTGGGCTTAACGCCCGTGGAGGTTCGACTCCTCTCATCCGCAATTCATTCGTCATTAACTTACAAGGCGATATTAATCGCCCAAAAAAAAATTTTACCGCTCTGAGAACGCAATTTAGACACATATTCTATATTATGCTTCTTTGGTAAACGCATAGAAGCTCCCTTCTTTTCAACCCGCTTTTTTGGTTATAAAATATTGTTGTCTGCTATTATTATCAAATCAATTATAGGACTTTATATCTGCCGTCGCATCACGTCAAATCTTAAAAAACCTATCAACAGGTCTATAAATTGTTCTATAACTTAACGAAAATTGAGTCGATAGGCCGATAAATAATAAATGGTGAATGGCAAATGGTGAACGATTATGTAATTACCGATCACCAATTTACAAAAGGATATATGCTTGAGAGTCTCCAAAATTTTGAACAATCGACGGCAAAGTCCGCCCCCCTTGTGTTAATTGTTCCGGGATTGACGGCGGTGGTAGTCGGATTATTTATCTGGCTGAGCGGCCTGCGCCTGAAAAGACCTTTACTCGGTCTTATAGGTGCAATTATTGGCGCTATTTGCGGATTCCTTCTGTCCAAAGGAAATCTTATCGCAACAGCGATCGTTACAGGTGTAGCCGCACTGGCTTCAGCAATATTTCAAAGGCTGATTATTACCCTGCTTCTCGCTGCTTTAGTCGCGGTTGTATGCTTTGCAATCCTTGCTGCACCATATACGAAAACAACCGACGCAGCCGCCAATAACGATCAGGTCGTAATTACCGAATCGGGCCAAACGATGAGCGCCCGGGAAAGTCTGCAGGCAGTAAAAGCATATGCGGTCAGTTTCGGCAGCAAGTTAAAAAACGCCTGCCGGCAGATGCCTTTTTATAACTGGGCAATAATTGTTGCATTGACGATTATCCTGATAGTGCCCGGATTTTTGTTCCGGCGTCTTGCGTCGGCGTTGTTCTTTTCGGTCCTGGGCACAATACTTATCTTCGCCGGTATGATTCTGCTGTTATTATTCAAAGGCTCAACACCCATAAGCAGAATCGCCGACAAGGGCTTATTCTACACGGCCGTTTTCATCGCAATGACAGTTTTCGGCACCTTTGAGCAGCTTCTGCTTTGTCGAAAAACAAAGGGACAATCAACAAAGTCCACAGGAGACCTTATGGCGAAAAACCAGGGAAATAATAAACAAGGTGCCGAGCAAAAAAAACGGGGCTGGCGGACAATATAACCTTTAGCTGAAAATGTAAAACTGAAAGTGTAAAACTTTTGAATTCAACAATTTTTAGCTTTTAGATTTAAGTTTTTAGTTTTAAAACAAATTCAGGAGAAAACTATGGACTATATTACAATATTAGCAGAGGCAGCCAAGGAATCATCAGAAGCAAAAGAAGCAGCAGAGCAGGGAATCGTCCCAATGGAGGCGATTTGGCAGCATATAACTTCGCTCGGCCTAATCGAAGCGTTGACCTTTATATCCTTTGGGATCGTTTGTCTGCTCTACGGCTGGCGCATTTACAAAGTACTTGTGTCAATCAGTTTCGCCCTGGTTGGTTTATCTCTCGCGATACTGGCAAATAAATATATCGCCGGCGTGATAATCTGGCTTGCTCTTGTATTTGTGGTGCTCTTTGCGGTCGTGTCAATACCATTGATGCGATACGGAGCAGCTGCTTTAAGTGCGGCGGCGGGCGGAATACTTACAAGCGGCGGCTGGCTCGCCGCGGGACTGCCCGAGCAATACATCTGGGCAGGTGCACTTGTTGGAGTCGTCGCTGGTGCAATGATTTCATTTATCGTCTTTAAGATTTCCGTCATGCTTTTCACCAGCTTCGACGGCAGCGGCTTAATAGCAACAGGAGTTTTAGCCATCTTATACAAGTATATAGTAGATGCCGAAAAACTAAAGCAGGTTGTGTTCGAGCAAAAGTGGTTTTTGCCGTTAATACTGCTGGTGCCGATGGCGCTTGGGATATACCTGCAGCACAAATTCATTAAGAGCGAAAAAAGCTGGGATATTTGACCTGTCGTGCGTCCTCCCGACTTTGCTCAGTGCATGATTGGGCGACCAGTCGTGTGTATTGCGCTTTGCGCAAGACGAATTCACACTAATTTCGGCCCAGTTATACAAAATAGCACACTGGCTGTGCCACGTTTGCGAACCTGAAAGTCCACTTTTTTTAGCCCGATAAAAATAAAATATTTGACTTTGTTGACAAGACCGGTATAATATTTATTTATGATTTTCGTTAAATCAGCCTTTGTGACAGATTAAGGGGCAGACACTATGAAACGAAGAGCATTTACACTAATTGAATTGCTGGTTGTGATAGCAATAATAGCTATTTTGATGGCAATACTGATGCCGTCCTTGCAAAGTGTAAAAGAGCAGGCCAGGCAGCGATCCTGTGCTTCACGTATTCGTCAGCACCTATTTGCTCTTAATATGTATGCGGATGAAAATGGCTCAACGCTGCCCCTGCCTAACACCGCTGGAGCCTGGCTGCAGGACGTCGCAGTTAATACAGTACACTTTATGTTCAGTAATGGTATGACGCGAGAGATGTTCTATTGCCCATCGAACAAAAACCACCAAAGATACAATGATTTATTCTGGATGTATAATAATAAATCATGGAATGGAAGAAAATTCACTAATGAGACCGGCTTTGTAGTGTCCGGATATTGCTACGTATTGGCGGTTTCTCAGGGAACTCGAACGCCTATTGTACGCTATGAAAGCGATAGCGAGCAAAAGATATGGTTAAGGACAAACCAGGAGAAGAGCCCATCCTCTAAAGAATTATGCATCGACTCAATAATGGGTGTCCGTCAGGCCGGTACAATATATGGGCGCAATTTCGTCCGAGTTCCGGGGGGTATTTACGGACAAAGCGGAGTGTACGATCAAACAAGCCATTTTAAAAGCGAGGAAGAACCTCGTGGTGGAAATATAGGCTTTTTGGATAGTCACACAGAGTGGAGGCATTTCAATCCCGATATACAAAATGGCGTTGCAACGCCCCGATACGGAGATGCACCAGGCTTCTTCTGGTAATATAGTTGAGCGACCCTATAAATATCGGGGCCTATACTTTTGTATAGGCCCCGAACTTATATGATTCACGTACGTGATTATTGGTAATTAGCAGCTTATCTACCAATCACCAATCTCCAATTATTAATTTCCGAGCGGCGGACGATACAGCCGAATATCGTCAATGAACATTGTACCTAAACCGCCGGGCTTTGTTGTAACGCCTCTGGTGCCAAGGCCAATAGCAAGCTTTTCAACACTACTGAGGTTCACACCCTGGTCGGCAAATCTCTGCAATGGAATTGGCCACTCCGTCCAAGCTTCTATATTCACGGCGTTAGGGTCGTCATGATATACAAACGCAGTTTTGGTGCCGCTTGTCACAGCAACATACATCGGCTCAGTACTATTGTTTTTTATGCCGATGTCCGTATCTTTCCACGCCTGCGTAGCAAGATTGGTGCCGCTGGGGAAGCTGACATTGGAGAATACGGCCTCGCACACTATCTTAACATCATGGCTGGTTACAGCCAAACCTATATATATCGGCATAGTCATCGTTACTGTCTGGATAGGGAACTGTGTCCACTGGCTACCGTTAGGCGAACGATATGCCCTGACAATTCCACCTGACGTACGCTCTAATCTCAACCAGTAAGGAGCTATAGCATTCGGATCGAGATTAGCATTCGGATCAGCAGTAGTTCCTCTCTCTGAGACACCATCGGTTGTCTTACGATACTGGAACCGCAGACCCTTTGTTGTATCAGGGGTGAGCAGAAGCGCTGCATTTGTCGCGCCCGGATCGAGTGAATCACGAATCATTATCCCCGCCTTCGAATCTTTATTAATGGGGTCCAGACTTTCAACCTTTGCTATAATTGAGCAGGCACCGCTGGCAACCTCCTTATATGCGAAGTGGAACTGGTCGGCGTTGCTCCAGATATCCGAGCCGGTGGCTCTGACCTTGTAAGTGCCTGCCGGCTGCTCCACAAAACCGCCAACGTACGCAGGATAACCCTTGAACCAAAGCGATAATGATGTAACACCGTCCCTGATCCAGTTACGCTCTGAGCCGCTCAAGGCCCTTTCCGCCTCTGAATACTTCATGTTGTTGTTGTAGAAAAACGGCATCGCTTGTCCGCCGCTGTTAATAATCGAAGTCTCTGCAAAATGCTCGAACCTGGCAAAATTTGGGTTAGGATAACCGACAGTAGCGCCGTTTGTAGTCGTGCCATAACCATCCTTCCATGTGTCAAAAATTCTGTCGGGCTGGTAGTCGTTGTAATCCTCGAAATCGTCCACCACAATAAAATTAACTACCGTAAATCTCCAGATGTCGCCTGTATGTACCGTGGCATCGGGCGTAGAATTGACTTCATCAACCCGCCAGTAATAGGTCTTGCCATAATCGAGATTGCCGGGGTCATAAGCAGCATCGGTCTTATTTTGGACGGCAAGCACGTTCCGTGGATTCTCTACGGAGGCCTCGTTCACATCATTGAAATCTGTTCCAAGGTACACATTATTGTTTCCTTTATACATTCCTTTATACCAGCTAAGGTCCGTATCGCGTGGCACGTTTGGCTGGCCGTCAGCCGGGAATGGGCTGTAGGGCTGCGGCTGAAATCTTATACCCAGTGCAAAGTTAATCGACGCTTCTAAAAGCTTAAAGGCATTTTCATTCCATACAAGATAAGATAACTCATCGAAGCCGAAACAAACGCGGATACCGGCTGCTTTGGGAGGGCTGCCGTCCGCAGGAAGTAAAGGTAAATCAGCTCCCTTTTCATAAACGAACAAGCAAGGGTAAGTGACGCCATCACTTAAGGTAGCCCTGGCAATTACGGTGGCCTTGCTGCCTGGGGTGCCTGTGGAAAAACGAGCCGTACCACGAGGGCCCGCAAGAGCGGTAAGAACGGGCACGGTCCCAGTTAAACCTGCAGCCAGAGGATTTCCTGGAGCAACTATCTCTATGTCTGTTGTGGCAACATTAACGCCTTCGGCAGAGGCACCAGGGGTAAGTGTTGACAGACCCATCTCATCCCAGCCCCAACACTCGCTGACGACCATAGGCACAGCAACTCCCGTGATTTTTGTCCTGACATTGCCGGAGCCTACCGATTCGGATATAAAGACCACATCCGCGGCGGCAGCAGCAATCTCCATATCCAGCTCGACCGTATTGTCGTCTAATAAGGTTACTGTATGACCCTTGCTTTCCAGGAAGGTTTTAAGCACATCATCTGAAGCCGCTGTCGCGTCGTCCATTGCCGAGATAAACAAAATGTTGGCTGCTCTGACTCCGCTCGTAGAAAAAATAATTACTACAAGACACAATAAAATCATCAAAAATTTCTTCTCCAACATAATTTTTTCCTCCAAAAAATGCCAAGCTTACATTAGTTTTGAGTTAATAGTATGAATTAATCCTCCTCCACATACGCCGCACTAATTAAACCGGAATTAAGACTTATAGCCCGATTCAAGGCAGTTTCTTTCACTACAAAGACAATTGACGCGGGCCTACTTTCTACTATAACATTTATACCAAATTCACCGCCTGCACCTCAAGAAAAATCTTTATTTTCTCTCTTAGAATCAAGCCTCTAATCCAACATTTATCGAACCTTCATTCGTACTTCCAAACGAAACTCGACCATATCATTCATTACTGAGCACTTGGTATGAGACAAAAAATTTACATGTCCGTGATACATATTCTACAATCCCCACGCCCTGCCCGGCCAATGGCAGATTGGACATAATCATTTTGCTACATGTGACTTATAACCATTCTCCTGTGGCTGCCAGAACCGATTTAGCGAGCCTTTACCCGACTCGGGCTGGAGACTTGGCAGAAATCTTAAGCAGTTTCTGCTCAAAAGAGTTATAATAGTTTATAGCTATTAGGGATTGAATAAATTAGAGGATCGGCAAATTATCTGATTAGACACTCACGGATCCCATCTTTACGGGAAGGACGCCCCGTTTTGGGGAAATCCAAATCCATAAGGTGTGTTAAGCTAAATGGAAGAGGTTCGTTGTATTCTACCCAAAAAAGTTAATGTAATATTGCTGCTCTGCATTATTCTCATAATTTGCGGACATAATGTTTCAGCAGCGAAATTTCTTAATCCCAGAGTTTCTAAGACACCACCGCAGGCCCGCCTGGCATCTTATGCCAGCTCAACATTGGCCACGAACTTTTTAGGCCTCGAAGATTTAGGGCCACATTCCTACAAGCCTAACCTTCTTGAAAAAAACGGCATAGTATTCACCTGCAAAGCAGGTCATATCGACATCGCTCACGCACGCAAACTCATCGACTGGACAGCATATCTTGCCTCAAAAACCTTTGACAACCTGATGAAAAACAAAACCGAATTCTCATACATGTCAAAAAATCCGTCACGTTACTACGTACATATTATCTATCCGGAATATTGGAAGGTCCTGTCTAAAAACCAAAAAGAAAGTGTTGCATATAATATCTCCATCAGGCTTGGGCAGTATCTGGCTTATACCGAGGGCACTTGGCACGAAATTCTTACATGGTTCGGCTATAAATGTATAGGATTTATTCCCGAGTTCCCATCCGCATTTTCCTGGGAAGACACATTTTCAAATTGCCTTGGAAGTCATATTGCGGTTTTGGCACTTCAAGATACCGAACACCAATTCGATGAAGCGGCAACGTTAGCTCTTGCTAAAGAGCTCCAAAAGCTTGGCATCCAATCAGCCAAGGCGGCAAGACGCGCAGCCGAGGAGGTAAGAGGACAATGGTTTTCAGGCAATTTACTTGTTGACATTAAGATGAGAAACTTTGATATCGGGCTGGACGATGGTTTTGTGACACCATATATCGTTCCTTCTTTCGCTGATTGTCAAAACGCAGAAGCTCTGGATTATCCGGTTCCGGACCTTGCTTTTCTTTCTGTGTATGGCTTTTCGGCACGACTCGAAATCGAACCCCATGAATGGGAAAAAGACAAGATTTTTAAGATTATCTCGGGGACCCGAAACGCCACAGCGGAACCTGCGCAAGCTGGAAAGGCCGATCGAATTGAGCCGGCTATTCACTTTGCACCAATTATGGAATATATCAAAAAGCAAAACTCAAAATGAAATCCGCTATCCTGCTCCGTCGAGGTAAACCGGCGTCGAATAAGTGCACACGTCCTGACGCTCAATACCGGATATGCAATACTCCCCAGTCAGCCGCTTCAAAGGATTTGCAGGCCAAATGTCGTAATATCATCAACTTCAGCATCACTTAAGTCGGAATTGTGCACCAACCGGTTCAATCTATCCATCATCTCTACAATAGGCAAAGGTGCTATCTCGCAAAACTGGTTCTTGAAATGGAATCCGCTCAAATCTTCGAACCTGCCGATAAATGGCTCGGCTCCGTCAGAGTAAAGTACAAACTTATCGCCGTGGGCAAGCTGAATGGTTTGCTGAATATATTCGGCATTTTCAAAAACTCCCAGAAGCGTTCCTCGCAATTCCAATTGGACAGGAGGCTGACCGGGCCGGATAAGAATGGGATAAGGATGCCCGGCACGGGCAAAAGTTAATTGAAGCGTCTTAATATTCAGCAAACAATAGCAGCACGTAGCGAACTGGTAGCCGGAACCACCATTTGGTCCGCCATCGGCGGGACCTGTCATTCGGTTGTTAAGGTTCTTTATAACTTCTGCAGGGGAAAAAATCTTATAATTATTCTCATACGTCTGACGCATAACCAGAGCCTGTTTGATGAAGATAGTTAAAAGCGCCGCCGGCATTGAGTGCCCGACGGCATCAGCCACATAAAAGCCAAAGTGCTGCTCATCGATTCGTACAACGTCATAAATGTCACCTGAGACGCACTCTGCCGGCAGGAATAGAGTGGCCCATTGTAACTGGTCGCAATTTGGCAATTGAGCCGGCAGGAAGTCACGCTGAACCCTGCCGGCCATACGTAGCTGCTCTGCAAGATTGGCCCCCCCTGCACGGGGGAAGGCCTGCTCTCCGCAGGACACCTTTCGGTGCTGCGAAAGTATGGATTCCTCATCTCCTGATTCGCGATTCCTGTTCCCCAATGGATAGCGAGCATCCAATACCGTAGCGGCGGGCTTCACCGTGATGCCGGCCTGCCGTGGTGTCTTTTTACGGTACGCAAGGTTAAGACTGATTCTGACCCATAGCTCATCTATGTCGATAAACTCCCTTCTTAGGCTGGTCTGGAAGAAACTGCTGTTTGCCGGCGTCAAAGAAAAACTTCTTACAGACTTTTTGTGGTTTGTCAGCAGAATTACGCCGATACCTTCCATCTCCAGCGCTTCCATTATTCTGGCCAGATTCTGTTCGCCGATCCCGTCTCTCGACGGACCAAACGCTGGTTGAACGGCGGGGTCATCAATATCTATAATTACCGTCCCTACAACGCCAATCCGATCACGTATATGGGAGAATTGATCTATCGGCCACTGAAGATAAGAAAGCTTATTCCGCCTCAGCAACTGTTTTACCTCAGCAGGTATATAGCGCATATTTGTCAGATAGAGAACATCGGTATCCACCACAGGTGGATTTAGCATTTTGGTCTGCCTTTGATCCGCCGAGAAGTGGGCTGTTTTTCCCATTTTCTTTACCCTTTTGCGTTATAGGACGCCGACTGTACCTATTTTTGTTTGCCGACAAAGATTCATTTCGGCTTGTTAGGCGTGATACTTTGTGGTTTTTTGCTTTTTATGCTGTTACACTACTGTCCGGTTATAAGTCGAATAACATCAATTGCTTACAAGAACCAGCA